>JBAXCK010000014.1:0-36285 GCA_037141465.1 Mycobacteriaceae bacterium
GTGCGGGATCATCATGGTCGCGAACATCCCGTCCGCCTGGTTGTGCGGCGAGTCAGCCGCGGACTGAGACGCCGAGGTCGACGCCGGCGACGATGCCGCCTCCTTGGTCGCCGAGTTACCACAGGCCCCGATAGCGGCCACCGCGGTCACCGCCGCCATCCCGGTCACCACGGTCCTCGTCATGTTCACGGCACGGTCCCTTCGTCGCTGCCCGGGGAGTTCATTCCCGCTTTTCGCCACAGTAATTGCCGCCTTGCGCCCAGCAGCGGCCACTGTCGGTCATTCGTGGTGGTGGCCCCCGCCGGAGATGTGCAATTCCATATCGGTCATAGGAAGTCCCGCCTCCGCCGGATCGGGGTGATGCCCCGCCAGAGCCGAGACGAGCCCCGCGGTGACCGCGACGACCATGGCGGTGTTGGCGCCGAGCAGGATGACCGCGCGGTTGAACCGCGGGACATTCCTAGCCTCGCTGAGTCGTGACCACGCCAAGGCCGAGCCCATCACGACGTAGCACTGCAGCAGAAGGACACAGATCGCGGCGGCATCCGCCGCCTCCGCTCGCCCAGCTCCCGGGCCGAAGGGGATCCCACGGGTGTGCGCCGTCACCCACAGGGCGGCGGCGAGCGCATTGGTCGCGATCCCAGCGGCGAGCAGCCACGGCGTCGGACGCGACCAGACCACATACGCCCACCCCACCTGGAACACGGCCAGCACACCGAAGAACAGGCCTGCGGGCACCCAGTTGCTCCAGTGCGCCGGTATGACGGCGACGTGGATGGCGCCGGCCCCGAGGGAGGCGATCGCCGCGCAGCGAGCCGCCAGGTGACTGTCGGTCTTGGAGAGGTCGGCGGCCATCTAGCGACGGTGACATGACTTCTCTGCCGCCGCGAGCAGCAGTTCGTAACGGTCGCACCTCAGATTCACAACATCGCAAAGCGCATCGGTGAACTCGGCCAAATCAGGCCCGAGCGCTGCGGACGGCATAGAGTCAGGGCCCACCGCGATGCCGGCGGATCGCCTGCCGCCGGGAAGAGAGAAGAGAACGCATGCCTTCCGTACTGGTCACCGGAGCAGGTCGAGGGATCGGCTTGGCGATCACCGAGCACATGAGCCAGAAGGGGTGGGAGGTCTATGCCACCGCCCGGTCCGCGGAGGCCCTGGAGAGCCTCGGCCGTCTACCCCGTGTGCATGCTATCGCCTTGGACATCACCGACAGGTCCGCGATTGCGGCGCTGCCGGATCTGCTTCCCGACGAATTGAACGGCGTCGTCAACAACGCCGGCATCGTCGTCAACGGCCCGGTGGAGGGTTTGTCCCTCGATGACCTCACCAGGCAACTGGATGTCAACGTCATCTCGCAAATCGCCGTGACGCAGGCGGTACTGCCGAAAATCCGCGCATCTCACGGACGGGTGGTGTTCATCTCGTCGGTCAGCGGATTGTTCACCACCCCGGGAACCGGCGCCTACAACGCTTCGAAGTACGCGATCGAGTCGCTGGCGGATGCACTCCGCATGGAACTGCGGCCGTGGAACATTGCGGTCTCGCTCGTCGAGCCCGGACCGATTCGTACGGACATCTGGACCACCGTGCTCGACGAGCACGATCGGATGGTCGAGCAGCTCAGCGACGAGCACCGCCGTCTGTACGAACCGCAACTTGCCGGAACGCGCAAACTGTTGGGACGTATGCAGAAGCTGGCCGCCGATCCAAGCAGAGTCACCAAGGCCGTCGATCACGCACTGACCTCGAGGCGGCCCAAACGTCGCTACCTGTTGGACTTCGCCAGTCGCGCGCAGAAGACCATCGTGGCGGTCACGCCGACCGCCGTCAGCGATGCGGTCCTGGCAGCGGCCACCACGTCGAAATAGAACGCGTCAGCCGAGGATGGCCCGCGCCGCCCGCTCGGCGATCAGCATCACCGGCGCGTTGGTGTTTCCCGAGGTGATGGTGGGCATCGCCGATGCGTCCACCACCCGCAGGCCGGCGACGCGGTGCACGCGGCAGTCGGTGTCGAGCACGGTGGCGGGCGTACGCGGATTTCCCCGCGCGTCGAAAGCCCCCATCGCACAGGTGCCCACGGGGTGGAAGATCGTCGTGCCCAGTTCCCCGGCCGCGCGCTGCAAATCGTCGTCGCTCGTCAACTCCATGCCGGGCAGCATCTCCTGGGGGCGGTAGCGGGCCAACGCGGGCGCCGCCATGATCTTCCGGGTCATCCGCAGTCCCCGCACGGCGGTGCGGCGATCGGCGTCGGTCGACAGGTAGTTACACGAGATCTGCGGGGCGGCGAGCGGATCGGAACTGACGAGGCGCACATGACCACGCGAGCTGGGTCGCAGGTTGCACACCGAGGGGGTGATCGCCCCGAACTTGTGCAGGGGTTCCCCGAACTTCGGCAGGGACAGCGGCTGCACATGCCACTCGAGATCGGCTCCGGCCATCGAGGGGTCGCTCGTGGCGAACGCCCCCAGTGTGGACGGCGGCATCGTCATCGGCCCCGATCGGAACAGCAGGTACTGCAGTCCCATGCCGGCGCGGGTGAACCAGTTGCGGTACAGCGTGTTCACCGTCGGTGCGCCCGCAACCCGGTAGACCGTCCGGAGCTGCAAATGATCCTGGAGGTTCTCACCCACACCCGGCAGGTCGACCGCCACCGGCACGTGCTGCTCGCGCAGAAGGTTCGCCGGGCCGAGCCCCGAGAGCTGCATCAGATGCGGCGATCCGATCGCACCGGCGCTCAGTATCACCTCCCGGCGGGCTGTGACGTCGACGGTCCGGCCGTCCTGCAGCAGCCGCAGTCCGGTCACGCGATGCCGCGCGGTGGTCCAAGCGCCGTGGCGTTGATCCGCTGCGACGTCGTCGCCGAGCAGAAGCTGCAACGCCTGGGTGCGGGTGTAGACGGTGAGGTTGGGTCGGTGTGCGACGGGGTGCAGGAACGCATCGGCCATCGACCAGCGGCGGCCGCGTCGCTGGTTGACGTGGAAGTAGGCGCTGCCGGCGTTGTCGCCCCGGTTGAACTCCTCGATCGGCGCGACGCCCACCTCGGCGGCGGCGGCCTGCCACGCGTCGAGGATCTTCCACCGCACCCGAGGCCGCTCGACGCGGATCTCACCGCCGGTGCCGTGCCAGTCGTCTGCCCCGCCGAAGTAGTCCTCCAGATCCTTGTAGATGGCGAGCGTCTCCCCCGGGTGCCCGGCACCGCCCCAGCGCCAGCGGTCGTCACCGGTGGCCTGTGCCCACAAGTCGTAATCGCTTGCCTGACCGCGCATGTGGATCATCGCGTTGATCGACGAGCTACCGCCGATCACCCGGCCACGCGCGTAGTGGATGCTACGACCCGCCAAACCCGGATCGGCCTCGGTCGAAAAGCACCAGTCGGTTCTCGGGTTGGCGATCGTGTATAGGTAGCCCACCGGCACCTTGATCCAGAACCAGTCGTCATCGCCGCCGGCCTCGATCAGCAGCACACGGTGATCAGGATTGGCGCTGAGCCGATTGGCGAGCAGGCAGCCCGCACTGCCCGCTCCCACGATGATGAAGTCGAACTCGGCGATCGCACCCATGAGGCCTAATGATCCTGCCTAGCCGCAAATCGAGCTAGCGGTACCCCGCCGGTGCATGGATTTCTACGACTCTTGGGCGAAGAGGGCGGGCAGGAACGACGCGAGGTGGGTCATCTCCTGAGAGCAATGCACCAGCAGGGCGCGAGCGTCGAGCTCCGTCAGCCGCACAACGCGGCGGACGAGGGGCGTGACCGCCCGCAGTGCACTGCCCCGCGCCGAGATGTTGGGGCCGCCGATCCAGAACCGCGAACGCATGACGCTTCCACCCGGAACCACCGCGACGTGGTGGGCGAGGTAGCCCATATCGACCGGCCCATCAACCAGACCGACGCGGGCGCACACCGCAGTGGCCTCCACTCCGGCGCGGACTGCGGCGTCGAAGAGACCGAGGTCCTCCGGAGGCCGGAACTGGATGGCACCGCGGAACATCGCGCTGCCCAGGTATTCGTCCACCTCGGAGGTGTAGCCGACGTATCGGGCCCTGCCGGTGGTTCCCGCCGGTGGTTGGACTGCCCACTGGGCGTGAACGTGGGCTCGCGGATGCCAGAGCTTGTAGCGCTCGGGTCTGTCGCTGTGCCAGCCGAACCACCAGTCGATCATCGCGGGGGTCACATCGGGCATCTCGGTGACGAGGTTGACGTGAATCGCCCCACCGGAGGTGACGGTGAAACCGTTCTGTACTTCCGCGTCGACGATGGCACTGATCGCCTCGGCCACCGGCGGCAGCAGGGCTTCGGCCATCGGGCTGTTGGTCACGGCGCGGTGTGCGTCGGCGGAGATGTCGGCCATCTCGGGGTTCCAGAACCGCGCGTAGGGCAGGCTCGCGAGATCACCCGCGGGCCATCCGAGTCGGCGGCCCGGGACGGCTCTGGGTGCCGGCGGCCTCACAGCACTCCGATCCAGCGGTGGAACCGGCCGTCGGGATCGTGCTGTGCACGCAAAGATTCCAGCCGGGATCGGGCGGCCTCGGAGATTCCGCGGGAGGGGCGTCCGGGATCGTCGGCGAACTGCACCCCGGTCGACAGTGCTGCCATGGCCGCAACGTTCTCACGCGCCCACTGTTCGGTGCCACGGCCGGTGGCCGGGTCGAGCCAGCCGCCGTAGAGGGCGAGGTAGGTTCGGTCCTCAACCGTGAAGGCCATGTCCGGCAGTTCGTTTGTCGGGGCCCAGTTCAGCCACAACAGGTGCGCGGGTGGCGCCGGCATGGAGTCGGCGATGCGCTGGATGTGCGGCAGAAGTTCCTCAGCGCTCGCATGCGTCCAAAGGTTGTCGGTGATCCAGTTCGCCTTCGGGTAGTGCTGCATTACGCCGGAATACATCGCGCCGATCGGTATCCGTAGCAGCGGCATGCGCACCCGCGCACCTTTGGGTCGGTCCGCAAGGAATGCCGTTGCCGCCTTGGCGGCCGCGCGCGACTCGGTCATGACCGGAGTCACCACTTCGATGCGCAACGGGGAGGTGGCGGTCCGCGGACGCACGGGGGGCGGAAACGAGGCACTTCGAGAGACCACAAACTGCATCTCCACTTCCGGCGGAACCTGCGGGCCGATGCGGCCCATCCAATCGACGACATCCTCAAGCCGGTCCCCGGAGTACTGCAGCAGCGAGAAGCCGATGAAACCCGGCTTCGGGAAGACTCTCAGATGGAATCGCACCACCACGCCGAAGAAGTCCGGTCCCGCTCCCCTGGCCGCCCACAGCATCTCGGAATTCTCGGTCTCGCTGGCATGACGAAGTTCACCGTCAGCGTCGACATAGTCGATCCCGATCACGTGGGAACACGCCACTCCCAGGACCCGGCCGTTCCAGCCGAAGCCGCCCTGCAGCAGATAACCGCCGATGCACACACCGCGGCAGTGCCCGACGGGAAAGAACAGTCCGCGCTTCATCAGTTCGGCGAGTAGGACGCTGCCCCCGATCCCCGGTTCGGCCGTCGCGGTCATCGCGGCCTCGTCGATGGTGAACGCCTTCAGCCGGGACACATCGATCAGCACGCCACCGTCACGCACGTGATTGCCCGACCAGCTGTGGCCACCGGAGCGGACGCCGACGCGCTGACCCGCCGACTTCGCCGCCCGCACGGCGGCAACCACATCGCTGACAGAGTCGGCCTGCACGATGCCATCGGGGAAACGGTCAGGCATGTTTGTTCGCCACAGTGCTGCGCTGCGAGCGCTCTCATACCCCGCGCTGCCGCGGGTGAAGGAACTCACGGTTCCCCAACGCAGGTCAACGGCAGGGGGCGCCACTGGACGAATTTCTGCGGCGCGCTGACCAGTCGACGCAGCGATGCGCCCAAGTCGGCGCGCAGATGGTCACGAACGGGGACCATTACATCAGTGACCCATGCCCGGCATGCTCATTCCCGGCATCGGCGGCTTCTGGCCGAGCAGTGGCAGTGGGGTGGCGGCCACGTTCAAGGGGTCGATCGCTCCCCTGAAGCAACCGATCGAGTAGGGATACTCACTGTTGAGCACGTAGTGATAGATGTTTTGAATCTTGCCGTTCCAGAGCACCGGCGACGTCATGCCATGGCATTCATCAAGCTGGGCGTTGGTGATCTCCTTGCCATCGGCGCCGCGCGGCCCGTAGATACCGAATCCATCCAGGGCGTAGCCAAGCAACGGCGACTGCCCGGTGGTGCCTTGATTGGGTAAGCACTTCCACGAGTAGGCGTGCAAGTGGTATTGCTGGCTGTAGGGATGGCCGAAGCACTGATCCAGCGGCAGGATCGAAATCGGGTTGTACCAAGCGGTAGAGGAAGCATTTGCAATTTCCGCGTGCCATACCGTGCCGGTGAGCGTCACACCGAGGATCAGATATTGGATCGGTTGAGGTGTAGCGAGGTACTTCGGCGCCATGGGCACTCGAATGTCGAGATTGTAGGGCGAGATACCGATTGCGGCGGCGCTCGAGTAGTTCTGGCCGAACCCAGGAGTACCCGGCGTGCTGTTGGCCCCGCCCGGCGCCGCGCTGTAGTAGGGATACGCCGTCGTACCGGGTTGGACCGGTCCGAAGATTCCCATCGGGGTGTTCGGCAGTCCGTTGCCTTTGAACATGCGGTAGGTGGCATTCGTCGTCACGGCGAAGACGCTGCCGCGCGGATCGATATCCTTGGCGGTGACCGTCCCGGACACCGTGGGTAATTTGGCAATTACGATCGTGTTGTCCGCAGGGTTCACCCAAGTAGCTGTGCTGGTCTGCAGCGTGGTGTTCTGAGCCAGCAATTGCTGGAAGAGTGGACCGCTGACATAAAGCCTGCCTTTCGAACCAGGCGGCGGTACTTCGAGGATCCTGAAATCGGATCGGGAATTCACCAGCGTATTCGGCACGGCTGCGGACGCCGGCGATGCCACCGATGTCGAGCCCACCAGTATTCCGGCGGATAGCGCCGCGATCACGCTTTTCGCGCGCATGGATCTTCTTTTGCGTGAGGTCTTAGTGCGTCCGGACATTGTATTCCCTTCCTGGCCAGTGCTTTTGACAAGACTGCGAGTCATGTGTTGATCACCGACACGGTGCCGGCGGAGAGGTTTGAGATGTAGATATCGCCCGCGTTGGCGCCGGCGGGGCTGACCGCAATGCCGTAGGCGAAGGCGCCGAGGTCGATGGTGTTGATGACGACTCCGGCGGGGCTGATCACCGACACCGTGCCGACGTCGCCGTTGGTGACGTAGACGTAGCCGGCGGTGGAACCCGTCGAACTGACCGCTACCGCTTGCGGGTTGGCGCCGACGCTGATGGTGGCGATGACTATGCCGATGGGGTTGATCACCGACACCGTGCCCGACCCGCTGTTGGCGACGTAGACGTAGCCAGCGGTGGCACCCGTCGAGCTGATGGCAACGCCCTGCGGGTTGTCGCCGACGCCGATGGTGCCGATGACCAATCCGGCGGGGTTGATGACCGACACCGTGCCGCTGTTGTAATTGGTGACGTAGGCGTTGCCGGCGTTGAAGCCCGCGGAGCTGATCGCGACCCCGGCGGGGCTGATGCCGACGGTGACGGTCTGAATGACACTGCCGGCCGGGTTGATCACCGACACCGTGCCCTCCGCCCCGTCCGGACTGTTGGCGACGTAGACGTAGCCCGCACTGGCGCTCGCCGCGCTGACAGCGATTGCGGTGGGGCCGATGCCGACGGTGATGGTGTTGATCACGGTGCCGGCGGGATTGATGACCGCCACCGTGCCGGGGTTTATGCCGTCACCGAAATTGGTGACGTAGATGTCGCCGATGGTGGCGCCGGTGGGGCTGACGGCCACCCCGTTCGGGCCGATGCCGACGGTGATGGTGTTGATCACGGTGCCGGCGGGATTGATGACCGCCACCGTGCCGGGGTTTATGCCGTCACCGAAATTGGTGACGTAGATGTTGCCGGCGTTGCTAGCGCCGTAGGCCGCTGCGCCCACCCCGCCGAGGAAGCCGCCGATGGTGATGATGGATTGACTGACCGATGATCCGGCAACACCCGCAGTTCCGGCTCTGCCGCCGATCCCGCCCGGACCGCCGGCCCCGCCCGCCCCGACTTCAATCGTGACGAGGGCAGCACCGGTTCCTGTTGCCGAGGCGCCACCGCCATTGCCCCCGGCGCCGCCGTCGCCGAAAAGAATTCCGCCGGCCCCGCCGGTCCCGCCCGCTCCGCCCGCGCTCACCGATGTGGTGGCAGCATCGCCGGTGTAGACGCCGCTGCTTCCGCCGTTACCGCCGCTTCCGCCGGTGGCAAAGGAGCCGCCGGTGCCGCCCGCTCCGCCCGCTCCGGCGACGGCGTTTCCTCCGTTGCCTCCGGTGTTACCGGAGGAGCCGGTGTAGGCGTTGCCGCCCGCGCCGCCGCCGCCCCCGTTGGCGAGCACTGCGCCGACGCCGCCCTGCCCTCCTGCGCCGCCGGTCGCCGCACCGCTGCCGTAGGCCTTCGCCGCCCCGCCGGCGCCGCCGTCACCACCGGCGCTTCCGAAGACACCCGCACCGCTGCCGAGTCCACCGGCACCACCGGCACCACCGGTTGCGTTACCACTCGTCAGCGCCGTGGCTGAGCCACCCGTGCCGCCGGCACCGCCATCGCCGCCGATCGAGCCCCGCCCGCCGTCGCCACCCTTGCCGCCCGTCGCCGACTGGTTCGCGATGGCCGAGCCGCCGGCTCCACCGGCTCCTCCGGCACCGCCTGTGAACAAGGACCCGAGAATGCCGCTGCGGCCACCGTCGCCGCCGTTACCGGCGATTGCCACCCCATCGCCGAGGTTGATCGCGCCGTTCCCGCCGAAAGCAAAATTCGCGTCGCCACCGGCCCCGCCCAGTCCGGCCAGCAGCACCGAACCGCCGAGGCCGCCCGAACCTCCGGTCGCCGCCCCTGAGCCTGCCGTGCCCAGACCGTCATTGCCGATGTTGGCCGACGCGCCCATTCCGCCGCCGCCGCCGGCACCCCCGGCGCCGATCGTGGCGTCACCGCCGGCCCCGCCGTTGCCCGCGGTCGCCGCACCGAAGGTACTGAAGACCGTGCCCGCCCACCCGCCACCGCCGGCGCCGCCGCTGCCCGCCAACAGGCCACCCCGACCGCCGTTACCGCCGTTGCCGCCGGTCGCGGAACCCGCTGCCCCGGTAGCACCGCCGGCGAAGTTCTGGGTGGCCGCGCCGCCGCCACCACCGACACCACCGTTGCCGAACAAGCCCGCCCAGCCGCCGTTACCGCCGTTGCCGCCGACCACATTGCCATTGACCGCGAACGACACATACCCGCCCACACCGCCGGCGCCACCCGTGCCGAAGATCAGGCCGGCGCGACCGCCGTCGCCGCCGTTACCGGCAGCCGCCCCCGATACCGTCGCGCTGCCGTTGTCGGCACCGCCGTAACCGCCGGCGCCGCCCATTCCCCACAGCAACCCACCGTTACCGCCGCGGCCGCCGTCGGTGGCCGCCGACACCAGTGCCCCGGTCGTGCTGTCGTACACGGCATCAGCGCCGTTGCCGCCGGACCCACCGGGTCCGAACAGCAGGGCGTTACCACCGCTGCCGGTGGTACACGCCGCACCGCTGCAGCCCGGCGCTCCCGGCGCACCGTTGCCGGGAAGAAACACCGTGCCGAAGAACAGGCCGGCGTTGCCGCCGTTACCGCCGTTGTACCCGTTACCGCCGGCTCCCAGGAGCAACCCTCCGCGACCGCCGTCGCACACCGTCGACCCGGTGCACTGCGTGTCAGCGGAGGTGTAGCTGTAGCCGTTGCCGACCAGCAACCCCGCGTTCGGATTCCCCGAGGTGCCGTTCGACACGAAAAACGAGTAGACGTTCGTCAGGATCAGACCCGGCTGCCACGAGGGCAACGCAATCGCCGAAGCGGTCGGAACGCTCGCGGCAGCCGCATGCGCGACGACACCCACCGCTGCCGGGGCGCCGACGGTTGCGGACGCAGCGGCCGGCTTCACAAACCGGGTCGGTGAAACAACCTGCGCCGCTGCGGCCACATGCTCTGAACGGGCTCTATCTGGCGTCGAAACCGCTTGCGCACCAGTGGTTCGCGATGCTGCCCTGGCGGTTGAGGTCCGCTTCAGCGAAGGGACGGCCGGCGTAGGGCGCGAGGCTGCTGAGCGCCCGGCCCCAGTCGCTGTTCGAGGGCTGTCGGCATGAGCATCGGTCCGGGTATCCGCGGCAGCAACACCGGCACCGCCGGTCAACGCCGCGCCGGCCAACGCCGCGCTCACACCAAGACCGACGGCTCCCAGCCCGAGCCAGGAGCAGGGAGCGATCCGACGAGACTTCGCCCGGCGCTGAGCCGTTTGCGATTGATTCATCGGTGCAGTCCTCCTGGCGAACGCAAGTCAAGGCTGTTGTGCTCCTAAGAGTAGAAACTGATCGGATCTCGACCAACGACCTAGCAAACTCCGGCGTGGCTGACGGAATCGTCGTCCCCGTATGTGCTGCGAGCACAAAATCGGGCACCGCGGCATCGATTCGTCGGCTAGGCTCCCGGACGTGTCGGGCAAAGATGTCAGCGTGCGCGGCGCGGATGCCGTCGCGATGTTGATCGACCGCTTCAAGAGCCGGGAAGACATCGACTTCAAGACGTATTTTCAGTTCCTCATCGAGCCTGCCGGGGGCGTGCCTCTGGAACCCACGCTCCTCGAACTCCTCAGAACCGCCCTCCTCGACGGCATGCGCGCGTTCCTCGCGTTCCTGAGCCACGGCATCGGCGTCGACAGCATCGATGCACCCCCGACGGCGCTCGAATACGTCCGGCGTCTCGCCCAGAACGGGTTCGGGGTCAGCGCTGTCATCAACGCCATCCGATCGATGCAGAAGAAGGTTCTGGAGCTGTTGATCGGCGAGATCCGGGAATCAGGGATCACCCGGGACGAGGCGCTTGACGCACTCGACGTGTTCTTCGACCGCGCATCGGGATACGTGGACCGGATCACCGAACAGCTCAGAAAAGCCAACGAAGCCGAGCGGGAACGCTGGCTTGAACGCCAGAACAGCGCTCGGCTTCTGAGGGTTCGGGAGTTGCTCGCCGACGATGAACAGGTTGACGTCGATGCGGCGACGTCGGCCATCGGCTATGAGCTCGGTGGCACTCACCTGGCGTTGATTTTGTGGACCACCGAGCCCGCCGCCGACGAGCCGGACGTGCTGCGCTTGGAACCGTTCGTCATCGCCGTCGCCGCAGCGCTCAAGATCGACAGCCCCCTCTTCATCGCGGCCGACCGGGCCACAGCCTGGGCATGGCTGCCTCTGCAGTCCGCCACGGCAGAACCGGTCGCCGAGATTCGCCGGCTCGCGACCTCCGATATCGGCGCAATCCGCGTTGCGGTGGGAACGATCGAGTCCGGAGTCACGGGATTTCGCGACTCCCACCGTCGGGCGCACGACGCGCACAGGGTTGCCGTCGCCGACCGCGCAAACCGCATCGTCGTGGCCGCCAGCGAACCGGAGGTGAGGGTCGCCGCATTGATGGTCGACGACCTGACCCGCACCCGGCAATGGGTACACAACACCCTGGGACCCCTGGCCACCAACTCCACCGGCGATGCCAAACTGCGCGAAACCCTTCGGATTTTTCTCCGGGAGGGATCGAGCCACACCGCCGCCGCGGAGCATCTCGGACTGCATCGCAACACGGTGGGTTATCGGGTGAACAAAGCGATCCAGCGGCGTGGCCGGCCAATCACCGACGACCAGATCGAGGTCGAGATGGCGCTCCTGGCATGCGACCAATTCCACCAGGCGGTCCTCTATGACGGCGCGGAGATCACATCAGCAGCCATCAGACCGGACTTGCCGCAGTGACGCTCGCATCGACTCACATGCAACCGCCGAGCCACTGCGCGAAGAGTTCGCTGTCGATGCTGCCCGGGACTCCGATCACGACTAGTCGGGTGTCGAAAGGATCTTCAGCGCTGACCGCGTTGAGCGGAAGCAGAGAAGTCCGCCGGCCGACTCTCTGGAGCAGGTAGTTGTTCGCCATATCGTCGGCCAGACGAAGAATGCCTTTGGCCCTGACCACACCGGGCGGCAACGCGGTCAGGAAGGCATCGAGGTCGCTGCGCCGCAGTGGTGTGGCGGTGCGGAAGCTCCACGACTCGAAGCTGCCATGCGATCCGACCGGGTCGGCGTGGGTTTCGGATGCGCGAAGCGGGGCGAGCAGTATCGCGGTATCGACCCAGCCGCCCTGGGTGGTCAGCGTGGGCGTGTCCGGCACCGTGTCGACAAGCCACGCCAGTAGGGATTGCAACTCTGCGGGTGCGACCAGGTCGCGCTTGTTGACGATCAACAGGTCCGCACTTCGCAGCTGCCACATCACGGTATCGCCGACGTACGTGTCCGTCGACTGCGCGCGGACCGTTTCGGCGTCGACGACGACGGTGACCCCGACCAAGGGAAAGCCGAACGCCGCACCGATGTGCCCGATCTTGAGCGGATCGGCGACGCCGCTCGCCTCGATCACGATGTGGTCGAAATCTTCCGAACGTCCCCGTAGCTCGGCGAGGACGGTCGACAGTCCGTCGGCCAGAGTGCAGCACGTGCACCCGTTCGTCAGCGCGATCGTCTCACCGTCGGCCGACTCGATGAGCTCGGCGTCGATGTTGATGTCGCCGAAATCATTCACCAGGACTGCGATCCGCAAGCCGTCGTTATTGCCGAGCAGATGGTTCAGCACGGTGGTCTTGCCGGCGCCCAGATAGCCTCCGATGACCGTCAGGGGCAGGCTCACTCACGGTTCTTTCCGATAGACCGACTTGCCTTCCTTGAAGGTTTCCAGCACGGCGATGTCCAGTAACGCTTCCGGTGCGGCGGTGAGCGGATTGGCGTCGAGGATCACCATGTCGGCGAGCTTCCCGACTTCAAGGCTGCCCTTGGTCTTCTCTTCGAAGATCTGCCACGCAGCCTCGGTCGTCAGGGCCTTCAACGCCTGCCAATTGTCGATCCGTTCGTCGGCGCCCAGCACCACGCCCTTTTTCGAGGTGCGCACCATGGATGCCCACATGATCCGCATGGGTTCCATCGGGGTCACCGAGAAGTCGGTGTGGTTGGAGCAGCGCAGTCCCTTGGCGAAGGCCGACGCCATCGGGCTGATGAAGTCCGCTCGCTGTGGTCCTAGGTTGGCCAGGTGCTCGTCGCCCCAGTAGAAGGTGTGCGCGGCGAAGAAGCTGGGGGTGAAACCCAATTCCACGTAGGGATCGAGCTGGTCGGGACGCATGCATTGGGAGTGGACGATCACCGTGCGCCGGTCGTCGGCCGCTTTCACACCGGTTGCGCGCATCCCGTCGATAGCCAGGTCGATGGCGGCATCGCCGTTGGCGTGGCAGAACACCTGCAATCCCTTGGCGTGCACCGCCGCCATGGTCTTGTGAATCGTCTCCGGCGGGATCACCGGCTGACCGCGCCAGTCCGGCTGGCCATCGGGTCCGGGGGTCAGCAGCGGCTGTGTCCAGAACGCCGTCTTGCCCTGCGGGGAGCCGTCGACGATGAATTTGATGCCTTGGAGTTTCAGACGATTGCGGTAGGCGCCGAAGGCCTTGACGGCTTCATCGGGGATATCCGCCGGACCGCCGACGAAATCGGGCGCGAAGTCGGTGGCCAGTTCGGGAATCTCCAGGAACAGGGGCAGCGACACCACGTCGAGGTAGAGCAGGCCCTCGTCGGCACCCTTGCGCAGCACCCGCAGATCCTTGGCGGCGGTGGCACCTTCCTGGACCGTGGTCACGCCCGCACGCGTGTAGATCTTCTGGGCCTCGTCGAGGGTGTCGAGCAACTCACGTTCGCTCGGCTTGGGAGCGTTGGTGAGGATCGGCAGGAACGCCGTCTCCATGATGAGCCCGTAGGGGATGTTGGTTCCGGGCTTACGGGCGATGATCCCGCCGGCCGGCGTCGGGGTGTTCTCGTTGTACCCCACCGCCTTGAACGCGGCGGTGTTCAGCACGGCGCCGTGATTGGAACTGTGGATCAGCATGATCGGGTTGTCGGGGAAGGCGGGGTCGAGGTCGTCGATGTTGAGTTCGCGGCCCTCGACGAGGTTTGAGCGGTCGTAGCCGTAGCCGATGATCCAGTCACCGGGCTTGAGTGCGAGTTTGCGCACATGCTCCTGCAGGACGGGGACGAAGTCCGCGATGCTGCTGATCGGCCCGGCGGGCACACCCTGGACGTTGGCCCATTTGACCACCTGGAGGGCGTTCATGAAATGGCCGTGGGCGTCGATGAACGACGGCATCAGTGTGTGGCCCGCCAGATCGACGATGACGGTGTTGGCGCCCTTGGTCGCCATCACGTCGGCCTCGGAGCCCACCGCCAGGATCTTGCCGGCCGCCACCGCGACCGCTTCGGCCTGGCGGCGATCGTCAACCATCGTCAGCACGGTGCCGTTGCGGTAGATGGTGTCCGCCGGGTTCTGTGACGCCCCTTCCGAGGACGCGCCCGGCTTGCGGTCACAGGCGGCGATGAACGCCGAGCCGGCCGCCGCACCCATTCCCAGGGCTGCCAGCCGCTTGAGCGCGTCGCGCCGGGAGATGCGGCCCTGGCTGAAATCTGCGGCGACGTCGTTGATCCCGTCGCCGTTGATCTCGTCGTCGTTCATCACTTGGCTTTGGCCCGCTGGGACGTCTGCACGACCGCCCGCTCCAGATCGGCCAGGGAGTCCTCGAGGTGCACCAGGAGCCGTTGCAGATGAGGAACGGCGGTCCGGCAGCCGACGATGCCGAAGTCAAGCCGGTCGGCGGTGTTCGTCAGTGTGATGTTGAGGGCCTGACCATCGAGAGCGATCGACAGCGGATAGTTGCCGACGAGTTCGGCGCCACCCCAGTAGAGGCGGTCACGCGCCCCCGGGACGTTGGAGATGACGATGTTGAACGGCGGCGGTGCGGTGGTCTTCAGCACCGGAAGCAGCTCCACCAGGAGCGGCGCCACGTTGAACGTCGACAATGCCACCTGCTGAACCTTGGGCAGTGACCGGAACACCTCCTTGTTGTTGTTCATGGAGGTGTTCACCACCCTCAAGCGCTCGGCCGGATCCGACAGGTCGGTACCGAGATTGGCCAGCACCGATCCCACCTCGTTGCCGCCGGTGGATTCACCCTCGCGCAGATTCACCGGCACCATCGCGATCAGTGACTTGTCCGGCAGGGCATCCTGATCGATCAGATACGCGCGCAGGGCGCCGCCGCATACGGCCAGCACCACGTCGTTGAGTGTGACGCCGGCCGCCTTCTTGATCGCCAGAAAACGCTCGACGGGCCAGGACTGG
The DNA here is from genome assembly GCA_037141465.1 of Mycobacteriaceae bacterium. Classification (GTDB taxonomy): domain Bacteria; phylum Actinomycetota; class Actinomycetes; order Mycobacteriales; family Mycobacteriaceae; genus Mycobacterium. Next base: position 15,288 of record JBAXCK010000014.1, read on the forward strand.
GCCGCGCACCGGCGGGCACCGGCGATCGGAACGTTGAACATGGTCTTGGGCGCTCCGAACGGCAACGTCAGTTGCTGCTGGAGAATTCCCTTGCGGGCGAGGTTGAAGGTGCCGGGGCCCAGAGCCGCAAGGGATTCGGCTCCCTTCTTCACCGAGTCGAGCAGCGACGCCTTGGCGCCCTTCTTCGATGTGCGGTCGTTCGGGGCCCAGAACGCGCGGGCGTCGTGATCATCGGGATCGGTGGACAGCGCCCGGCGCAGGGTGAGCATCGCGCTGACGCCGTCGAGCAGGGCATGGTGCATCTTGGCGTACACCGCGAACCGGCCGTCGTCGAGTCCCTCGACCAGATGCATCTCCCACAGCGGGCGGTGGCGGTCCAGCAGCGTGCCGTGCAGCCGCGAGGTGAGCTCCAGGAGTTGGCGCACCCGGCCCGGGTTCGGCAGCGCCGAGTGGCGCAGGTGGTACTGGAGGTCGATCTCGGGGTCGATCGCCCAGGTGAGTTTCGAGACGCCGCCCATGAACTCACCCGGATGCTTGCGGAACGTCGGGGTGGCGTCGGTGTCGGTGATCAGTTTCTTGTACAGCTCGAGGACGAAGTCCGGGCCCGCACCCGCTGGTGGCTGATACACATGCAATCCGCCCACATGCATCGGGTGCTCGCGAGACTCACCCAACAGGAACATGCCATCGAGCGGTGAGATCAATTCCATGGTGTGGCCCCCGGGTTCGTGCTGTCGGACTGGTCGGCTCATTACAGCCCTTCCGGCGGAGGTCGGGTGGTGCTTTCGGGTAAGTCCCCCGGGTCGGCCGTTCCGACTATCGAGTTCGCGCACGCGGATGACCGACAGCTTGTAATTTTGCGTTCGTGACGTGGCGGACCGTGACATGGAGGATCTGGTGCGGCCTTGCCGGCGCCGCACTTGCCGTGGCCGCCTTGCCCGGTCCGGCCTCGGCCGACCCGACCGATCCGGCCGGTCCGGATGTCCAACCCGTGGCAGCCGCCGAGGCCGCCCCGCCTCCGATCGATGACGGGAAGGTGGTTTCCAGCCCGCCGGAGATCGCGAAAACCCTCGACGGCTGGACGCTGACCGTCGGCGGCAAGGATGAGACCCAACTGGTGATCGCACCGCTGACGACGGCGGTGTCCAGCCGGGAGTACGAGGTCGGCGGCACGTTCACCGGGTCGATCAAGAATCCCTCCGGCGCACCAGCCCCGGCCAAGGGTGTTCTAGAGGTGGGTTACCAGATCGGCTGCGGTATCGACATGACCACCGGTACCGGTGTGCTGCTCGGCGGCACCGCGGGAGGCAATGCGGGCCTCACCACATTCGGAGGGCTCTCCCTTCTCAGTCCCGGCCCCGTGGTGTTTTTGCCCAACGCCGGCGTCAACATCGGCGGAAGCGTGGCGGTCAGCCTCAAGCCCGGCGTCATTAACGTCGTCCCGATCACCAAGAAGCCTTACGGCAGTTCTAACCCGTGGGTGTGGGTCAGCCACCAGCGGATCAAGATCGACGGATGCGTGGGCCAATCCTTCATTCGCTCCTTCGCTCTGTTGAGCAGATCGACCGAAGAGGGTGACGAGATCGCCGCCTGGTACGGCACGACAAAGATCGTTTAGGGGAAATCGATGAAGACTCCAATGCTGCGGTCAGCGGTGGTCGCGGCCGTCATCGCGGTCGCCTCGGCCGGCCCGGCGTCGGCAGACCCGGTCGACCCGGCTGGCCCCGATGTCCAACCGGTCGCCGACGTCGCGGACGCGCCGACGGTAGATGACGGCAAGGTGGCGTCCAATCCACCGATCACCGACACGTCCCCGGACGGCTGGATCATGACGGTCGGGGGCAGGGACGAGGTCCAGCGGGGGGTGCCGCCGTTGACCACTGCCATCTCGACGCGGGAGTACCAGGTGAGCGGGACCTTCACCGGCTCGCTCAAGGGCCCCGCCGGTGGCCCTGCCCAGGGTGTTCTGGAGGTGGGTTACCAGATCGGCTGCGGTATCGAGATGACGACCGGCAACGGCGTGATCGTTAGCGGGAACGCGGGCGGCGCCGCAGGCCTCGGAATCGGCATCCTCCCCAACGGGAATGATCTAGAGATCCCGTCGCTCGGCGCCAGCATCGGCGGCGGCGTGGCCGTGAGCCTCAAGCCCGGCTTGGTCAACATCGTGCCGATCACCAAGAAGACCTTCGCCGGCACGGCGCCGTGGGTCGGGATCCACAACTTCCGGATCAAGATCGACGGATGCGTCGGAGAGTCCTTTATCCGCTCCTACGCCACGCTGGCGAAGTCGAACGATGACGGCGACGGCATCCTGTCCTGGTACGGCGTCACCAAGTCCATCTAGCCGGCGTTAGATCGCCGGGAACATCTCCGGGTTGAGTCCGGTTGCCACATCAGGGTCTAGGCCCGTGGTATCGCGATCCGGGTCGGTCGGCTGCATCTTGCACTGGCCGAAGAGCGGTGTCTGGCCACCCGTGCAGTACGGATCGGTGATGTCCGGATTGGCTGATGCGCCGGGGGCGGCCAGCACCGCCGTCGCCACCAGAACGACGGCTGCCAGGAAGACCTTCCTATCTGCCCGCATGACGCAAATTCTAGCCGCTGCCGGCAACACGGTGTCAAAACCAGTCGTCGCGCATCTCCAGGGTGGTGCGGTCCAGACTGCTCAACAGGTCGAGCTGCGGGCCGGTCCTCGGTAGCTCGTATCGAAAGAAGTAGCGGCCGGCCTGCCGCTTGCCCTCATAGAAGTCGCCGGCCTTATCTGCGGCGGCGAGCATCTGTTCCAGCCATACCCACGCGATAACGGTGTGTCCGAATGCCTCGAGGTATACCGCGCTGTTGGCCAACGCGGCGTCGATGTCACCAGCGGCGAACATCGATGCGGTGACCGCCACCAGCCGCTGCCAGGCGGCGTCGAGGTGTGCCGACAACTCGGCGAGCTCGCCGCCGTTCGCCGCCGCACGAGCGACCGTGGCGACGATCACGGTTGCCAGTGCGGCGAGGTTGGCGCCGTCGTCGGCGACAACCTTGCGCCCCAGAAGATCCAGGCTCTGAATGCCGTGCGTGCCCTCATGGATCGGGTTCAGGCGGTTGTCTCGATAGTGCTGTTCGACGTCGTACTCACGGGTGTATCCGTATCCGCCGTGAACCTGGATCGCCAGATTGTTGGCTTCCAGGCACCACTGCGACGGCCAGCTCTTGGCAATCGGAGTCAGGATGTCGAGCAACCTTTGGGCCGACTCGGCCTCCTCGGCCGACTCGGGGCTGGCGGCGATGTCCACCAGTCGACCGCAGTACAGGGCCAGGGCCAACGCGCCTTCGACGTAGGACTTCTGGGCCAGCAGCATGCGCTTGACGTCGGGGTGGGAAATGATCGGCACCTGCGGTGCGGTGGGATCCTTGGCGGTCACGGCGCGGCCCTGCGGACGTTCCCGCGCGTAATGCAGCGACTTGAGATATCCCGTGTAGCCAAGAGCGATCGCCCCCAGCCCGACGCCGAGGCGGGCCTCGTTCATCATGTGGAACATGTAGGCGAGTCCGCGATGCGGTTCACCGATCAGGTAACCGATCGCCCCTGGCCGGCCGAGTGGCTGATGCCCGCCCTCGCCGAAGTTCAGTGCGGTGTTGACGGTGCCGCGGTAGCCCATCTTGTGATTGATCCCGGCCAGCGTCACATCGTTGCGTTCGCCGAGGGAACCGTCGTCGTTGACGAGGAACTTGGGAACGATGAACAACGAGATTCCGCGGGTACCGGCAGGGGCGCCGACGATTTTGGCCAGCACCAGGTGGACGATGTTCTCGGATAATTCGTGGTCACCGCCGGAGATCCACATCTTCGATCCGAACAGCCGATAGGTGCCGTCGTCGGCAGGTTCGGCGCGAGTGGTGATGTCGGCCAGTGATGAACCAGCCTGGGGTTCCGACAGGCACATCGTCCCGGTGAATCGTCCAGCCAGCGTGGGTTTGACGAACCGCTCGATCTGCTCGGGTGTGCCGTACGTCGACAGCAGGTTCGCATTGGCGACGCTGAGTAGCACGTAGGCGGCTGTTCCCACGTTGGCGGCGTGGAACCAGGCCATTCCGGCTCCGGCAACAGCCATCGGCAGCTGTGCCCCACCGAGGCTGTGGTCCATGGCCATCGCCAGCAGATCGGCCTTGGCGTAGGCGTCAATCGCTTCTTTGACTTCGGGGTTGACGATGACCCGTTCACCGTCGAAGACCGGCTCCTGAGCGTCGTTCTTCTTGTTGTGCGGTGCGAAGTAGCGGGTGGCGAGCTCTTGACACAGGTCCAGCAGGCCGTCGAAGGTCTCCCGCGAGTGCTCGCTGAACCGCTTCCGCTTCGTCAGATCCTCAACGCCAAGCCATTCGAACAGCAGGAAATCGACGTCCCGGCGCGACAGCAAAACGGAGACCACGTCGGCATTTAATCACTCGGCGGTCAAAGCGCTGGACTTTACGTCGCGAAAGTACGTCAGTCGAACATCATCTCGATCAGCGAGCAGTCGTCCTCGAAGGCGCCCGTCGGCGTGAGGGACTTGAGCCGATCGATGAGTGCACGAGTATTCGCTCGCCTCCCCCAACGCTTCCACCGCCCATCCCGAGCCAGAAGATGACGAAAGCTTATCCCGGCGGCCACATCACCACCTGTCGTAATATCCCCGGCAGGGTCCAACGCGATAGGAGCGCGACTTCAGGGGCTCCGACAGGAGGAAGTTGCGGACAGCAGAGTTCAGTGACCGCCATAAGGCCGCCGTTCTTGCGACCTGCTGCCTGACCGTACTGATCACCGGGATGGACCTGACCATCGCCAATCTGGCCATCCCCTCTATTCGCGCCGACCTGGCGGCGACCGCCGCGCACGCCCAGTGGGTTATCGCCATCTACGCATTGGGAGTCGCGTCGCTGCAATTGCTGGGCGGCGCGGCCGGTGACAGGTTCGGCCGCCGCCGGGTCCTGCAGATCGGGACAGCGATCTTTATGCTCGGATCTCTGCTGTGCAGCCTGGCACCCGACATCAATGTCTTGATCGCCGCACGGGCGGTCCAGGCGTTAGGCGCCTCGATGATGAACCCGGTTGCGCTGGCGGTCATCAGCCAGGTGTTCGTCGCACCTGTCGAAAGGGCCCGCGCGATCGGGATCTGGGGGTCGGTGTTCGGCGCGTCTTTGGCGCTGGGGCCCGTCGTCGGCGGGTTGCTCATCGACGTGCTCGGCTGGCGTTCGGTGTTCTGGATCAACCTGCCGGTCGGCGCAGTGGCCATCGCCCTGTGTGCGGCGCTGGTGCCTGAGAGCCGATCGACGACGATCCGCGGCATCGATCCGGTCGGGCAGGCGCTGGCCGCCGGCAGCCTCTTCGGTCTGGTGTTCGTTCTCATTGAGAGCCCGGGCCGCGGCTGGACCCATCCATGGATCATCGCGACCGCTGTCGCCGCGGCATTGGGATTCGTTTGCTTCCTGCTCTACGAGTGGTGGCATGCCGATCCGTTCCTGGAGTTGAGGTTTTTCCGCTCGATTCCGTTCGTATCGGCGGCGCTGACCGCGCTGTTCGTCTTTATCGTCTGGGGAGCCTTCCTCTTCATGATGTCGATCTATCTGCAGGGCTGGCGGGGTTACCCCGCCGTGCAGGCAGGTCTGCTGTTGCTGCCGGTAGGGCTTGCCGTCCTGGTGTTCTCGCGGATTTCGGGCCGAGTGGTAGGCCGTGTCGGGAGCAGACCGGCGCTCGTAGTCGCCGGGCTGATGATCGTCGCGATGTCGACGATGCTGATTTTTCTGACTCCGATGGCACCGCGATGGTTGCTGATGATGATTTTTGTTTCGTTCGGCATCACGTTCGGGATGGTCACTGTGCCGATCAACTACGCCGCGGTGAGCGGTATGCCGCAGGAGCGTGCCGGCGCGGCCGCGGGAGTCACCAGCACCAGCAAGCAGGTCGGCATCAGTCTGGGCGTCGCACTCAGTGGCGTACTGGCCGCCGGCGCGCTGTCACCCCCGATGGGGGACTTCACCTCAGCGGCCGATCCGCTGTGGTTGTTCACCCTCGTTTTGGGGCTTGCGATCGCCGCGATGGGCATCGTCTCGACCTCGCCGCGAGCCGCGCGGTCCGCCGAGCGGCTCGCACCCTTGATCGAGTCCGCGCAATCAACTCGATGGTGACAGCGCTTTCAGACCGGCGTAGCGTTTTACTTAGACGCCCAGCGCGGTCGCTGGGAGAGAGGGGAAGTCAGGTCATGACTAAATCAACGGTTTTCCGTCGTGGCGGTGTCGTGATTAGTGGAGCCGCGATTGCTACCGCGGTGCTGGTGGGATGCCAGAGCAAGACCGAAAGCCCGCCGGAGCGGCAAGGCAGTCCCGCGACGACAACCCTCAACCCGATGGGGCCGAACTCGTATACCCCCTCGGTTAAGGCACCAGCCCCCCAAACCGCGCTGCCCGGGAACGTCGTCACCGGGGGGTAAGCGTCCCAACCTCGTCATCGAGCAGGGTCAGTGCCAGGCGGGGGCAGCGCTTGACTGCCGCGGAAGCGAACTTGGAAAACTCGTCGGGCACCTGCGGCTCTCGGGACCGGTCCCGAGCCAGCGGATAGCCCCATTCGTCGCGTTCCAAAACCTGGGGAAGCAGTTCGGTGCACAAGCCTCGCCCGTCGCAACGCGTCCAGTCGATGTGCAGTCTGGTCATTGCGGCCACCCACCGACGGCCCTTTGCCGTCGGTCGCGGTCTACGAATCGCGCCGCCAGGCCAAGACTTGCAACCCAATCCAGGGCCCGCTGGCCCCGGATGATGGACGCGGTGCTGACGGCGTTGGCCACCAGGCAACTGTCCCCCACCACGGTCACGCTGCGCCACACCGGTTCCGCCGAAGATCCGGTACGCGGATCGACGATGTGATGGTGAGACCGGTCTCCACGCGTCCACCGCCGGCGCTGGGTGCTAGAGGTGGCCAGACCGACGCCTGAACCGATCACCACCTCGCTGGGTGGGTCGTCGTCGCTGTCCTGGACCAGGATCCGCCAGCCGCCCACCGGCGGGGCCCCGGCTGTCGCGAGGTCACCGCCGAGGTTGACCAACACCCCGGAACCGGTACCGGCCAGAACGCGCTGCGCGCACCGGTCCGCGGCGACGGCTTTTGCCGTCGCACCGAGATCGAGCACGACACCCGCGGGGACACGGACTCCGGTGCCGTCGAACTCGATGGCCGTCCAGTCGATCGGCACGGCAAGCGACGCGATCCGCGGAACCGGCGTGTCCGCGAATGCCGCGTCGTAACCCAGGGCGATCACCGCATTACCGACGGTCGGGTCGACGTCGCCGTCGGTCATCGACGCTGCAGCCAACGCGGCCTCGATCAGATCGGCGAACACCGGGCTCACCGGCCGGCGGGCGCCCTCCGCCTCGGCCAGGGCGCACACCTCCGAGTCGCGCCGGAATCGGGAGGCGGCCAGTTCGATCTCATCGAGTTCGGCGTCAACGATCGCGCGGGCCCGGCACAGCTCGGCCGGTTCGGTGACCAGCAGATGCATCTCGGTGCTCCACCGCTGCCACTGCACTCCAACAGGTTCGGATCGACCCGTCTGAGTTGCCGCGACAGTCACGATCGAAAGCCTGCCGGTCTTTTCTTTGAGCGCTGAAAGAACTCCCATGGCAATCTTCCAAGGGTGACCGCTCCGCTGCTGCTCGTCGTCGACGACGATCGCGTGCTGAGCGCCATGCTGGTCGAACTCTTCCTCGGAGAGGGATACCGGGTGGACGCCGTCTTCGACGCACAGCAGGGCATGCATCGCGGACTCACCGGCGACTACGACGCCCTCGTTGTCGACCGCGGCCTGCCCGTGATGGATGGCGTCGAGCTGATCGCCCTGCTGCGGTCGCGCGGTGTTGCCACACCCGCGCTGATTCTCACCGGTCGGGGGGCGGTCGAGGATCGCGTCGAGGGGCTTGACGCCGGCGCGCAGGACTACCTGGTCAAACCCTTCGAGATTCCCGAACTACTTGCTCGCGTACGCGCACTGCTTCGCCGAGCCGATGATGCGGCGACGGTTCTCAACGTGGGCGGGTTGCGGCTGGATCTTCTTACCCGCCGGGCCAACGATGTCGAACTCACCGACCGTGAGTGCGCCCTTCTGGCCACCCTGATGCAGTCCCCCGGCCGGGTCTTCACCCGCCCGCAACTGCTCGTGCACGCGTTCGACGGTGTGGAATCCGACGGCGCGGTCGACCTCTACGTGCATTACCTGCGACGCAAGCTGGGTAAGCAAGTCATCGCCACCGTGCACGGTTCGGGCTACAGATTTGGGCTGGGATGACGCGCGACGCCGCTTCGCCGGGTGATCTGGCCGTGATCCGGCGGGCGGGCCGCATCGCGGCACTCCAGACGTCCGTGGCGCTGGCAGGGGTGCTGCTTCTGGTCGGTGCAGTGGTCACGGTCGGTTACCTGCGTTCGCAGAACCGGCAGATGACCGAGCAGTTGACCACGGTTGCGATGAGTGCCGATGATGCTGACGATCCCCCACCCGGCATGGAACTGGCGCTGCGGAGCACGAACGGGACGCTCATGGTCAGCGATGGCGCCAAGCCCGCCGTGCCCCTGCTCAACGGACCGGTCGGTTTCAGTGACGTGCAGGCCAACGGTCGGCACTATCGGGCTCTGGCCGTGGATCGGCCGGAGGGTCGGGTGGTGGCCCTGATGGACGTTGCTCCCTACCGGAACAGTCGGGGCCGGCTTTTCGAGGCTCTCATCCTCGCCGAACTGGCCGGCATCATCGCCTCGATCGCCGCCGTGGCGCTGATCACCCGCCGTTCGGTGCGTCCGCTGGTGCAGGCTTTGGCCCTGCAACGCCGATTCGTCGCTGACGCCTCCCACGAACTTCGCGCTCCCCTGACCGTGGTGCACACCCGCGCCCAACTGGTGGCCACCAAACTGCACGCGGGCAACACCGCGAGCGCTGCGCGCGATGCCGATGCACTCCTCGATGACACCCGGGCCCTGAGCGGCGTCGTCGACGACCTGCTTGCCTCCGCCACCATGGCCACGCGCCGCCCGGATGGTGCGCGGATCAACCTCGCCGACCTGGGTGACACCGTCTGCGCCAGCATGAAGCCGTACGCCGAGTCGAGCGGGGTCGTGCTCACGAGTACAGCTGATCACCGCGACACCCTCGACGTCGTCGGTGCTGAGACCGCACTGCGTCGCGCCTTGACCGCGTTGATCGACAACGCGATCACTCACCAGCACGATGGCGGCACAGTAGAGGTGGCGACCCGCCGGGAAGGTCAGCAGATCTTCGTCTCCATCGCCGACGATGGAGCCGGTATGGATGACGCGACTATGGCCACATTGTTCAACCGTTTCGCGTTCAACCGTTTCGCGCACGATCCGGGACACGCCGAACGGGCGGGTCGCCGGTCCCACGGCATCGGATTAGCCCTGGTGCGCGAGATCGTGCACGCACACGGCGGCGAAGTGTCGGTGGTGTCCGCGCCGGGGCGCGGCGCCACGTTCACGATTGCACTTCCCGCAGCTCACTGACTCCTCCGCCAGTTCTTTGAGACCTCCAAGAACGGTCAGGCACCATCATCGGCATGAACTCACCGCGTTCGGGATTCCGCCGTGCCGCCTTCGCTTCATGGGCGCTGGCCGGACTGGGCGCGGCCGGCGTTGCCGGGGCCTCGGCACTGGCATATGGAGACACCGTCAAGCCGGTCGCCGCGGAGGAGCCGGCCATCGAGAATTCGATGACCACTGAGCCTGCCGTGCCAACGCCGGCGGCTCCGCCGCTCACTCAGGAACTTCCTGCACCCCCGATCGCGCAGCAGGCGGCCCCGGTGCACACCGCGGAACCCACATACGCTCCGAACCCCGCGGCCGTCACCGCACCGGCGTACACCCCCACCTCTGCGCCACGACCGATGCAGACCCAGGCGCAGACCCCTGCGCCCATCGCCCCGGTCGCGCCGGTGTACGCCGCGCCCGCCCCGGTCGCCGCACCCGCGGGCCCCATCGGTGCAAGTTCGGTGACCAAGTCGACCTACGGCTCGCCAGGTTCCTCGTCGTCGAGTTCGTCGTTGGGCTCCTCGTCGTCGACGAGAAGTCGTGTCTCGTTGGGAAGCAGCTCCGGGGCCAACAAGGCAGTTCCCCACACCGTCTCGAAGGGCTCCTGAGCCGTCGATGAGCAGTGAGGCCCTCTGGGCGCTGGGACGCGGCAACGGGATCGTCGCGCTGGTATTCATGTCGTTGTCGGTGGCGTTGGGTATCGCGACCCGTTCGGGGCGACCGCTTCTCGCGCTGCCCCGATTCGGCGTCGCCGACATCCACCGTTTCGTCGCGCTGGCCGCGGTGCTTCTGGTGGCGCTGCACTTCGGACTGCTGTTCATGGACCCTTACGCCAAGCTGAAGCTCATCGACACCGTGGTGCCGTTCCTCGGCGCCTACCGACCGATGTGGCAGGGCCTCGGTACCGTCGCCGTCGATCTGCTCATCGTGGTGGTCATCACCAGCCTTCTCCGTCATCGCCTCGGCCCTCGGGTGTTCCGCACCGTGCACTGGACGGCTTATCTGCTCTGGCCTATCGCCATGGCACACGCGTTGGGAAACGGCACCGACGTCGGTCACGTCTGGTTCACCGCGATCGCCGCGGCGTGTGGCGTCGTCGTCAGCGCCTCGCTGGCGTGGCGACTACGCGCGAACTACACCGAATACGCCAACGTATGAACGCCCCGCCGTCGATACCGCGGCTGTTCGCGGCACAGGGCCCGAGTCTGGACGCCCACCTCGACGCCTTCGGCGAGCTGCCCTGCCGCGATGCGGAACTGATCGCCGCCGTCGAGGAATCGGGGCTCTCGGGACGAGGCGGTGCGGGGTTCCCCACCGCGCGGAAGATGGCGGCGGTGACCGGTCGCAAGCCCGTGGTGATCGCAAACGGCGCCGAAGGCGAGCCGCTGAGCCGCAAAGATCTCACCCTGTTGACCCGCGCACCGCACCTCGTACTTGACGGCATGGCCGCCTCGATGGCGGCGATCAACGCCGACATGTCCTTTCTCTATGTGCACGCCGACGCAGTGCCTGCAGTGAGCGTCGCACTTGATCAACGGCGCGCCGCAGGCCTCGAACCGCACCGTGTCGAAATCATCGAGGCGCCCGACCGCTTCGTCGCCGGCGAGGAGTCTGCTGCGATCCGGTGCATCGAAGGCGGCCCGGCACTGCCGCGCGACCGCACGACCGTCGCCGCGATTTCCGGTGTTCGGGGGCGGCCCACTCTGGTCAACAACGTCGAGACGATGGCCCATATCGGACTGATCGCACGCTTCGGCGCGCAATGGTTTAGCTCGGTGGGTGAACCTGATTCCCCGGGCACGATGCTGGTCACTCTCTCCGGTGCTGTGAACCCCAGCGTGGTCGAAGTGCCAACCGGCACCTCGCTCACCCGGCTGCTTGATCACGGCGGTGCCGATGCCGCGACTCTGAGCGCGGCTCTAATCGGTGGCTATCACGGAACCTGGCTTGGGGCAGATTGTTTCGCGGATATCTCGCTATCGCGAACGGGCCTGCGTTCAGCCGATGCGACACCGGGGGCGGGAATCATCAGTGCCCTGGGTAGGCATGAATGCGGCCTTGCGCGCGTCGCCGAGATCGCCGGATACCTGGCGGATCAAAGCGCACGCCAGTGCGGCCCCTGCCTGAACGGACTGCCGCGCCTGGCCGAGCTGTGCGCCGAACTCGCCTTCGGCAGGGCATCGGATCACCTCGTCCGCGAAATACGCCGGGTGGCCGGACTGGTGGAGGGACGTGGGTCATGCCGACACCCCGACGGCACCACGCGGATGCTGCGCAGCGCTCTGCGGGTATTCGCCGACGACGTCGAACTACATCTCCGCCGACGCTGTTCGGCTGCCGTTCCAGTTAGGTAGCCCGCGCACGCGTGCATCGGTGGAGCTGCCCGGAATCGAACCCGCCGAGCTGAACAACATCCCGCCAGGAGTCGGGTAGAAGTAGAGCGGCTTGACCCCCATCCGGTCTCGGATCATCACCAGCTTGCGCTCCCGGGAGTCCCAGATCGATGGAGACCACCATCGGTTGCGCGCCGCCGGCGAGGTCGATGACCGCCAGCCGACGGTGGCCGAGGGCTACGTCGCGCCGTATCCACGTCCCCGCCGCGTCGGGACCGCGGCACGCCATGGTCTCGGTCATCGCCTCGATCACGGCCCGTTCCCGGGTCAGATCCTGCGCGAAATCCACCCAACCCGTCATTCCGCACATGTCGGCAGCTCCACACTCCGCGATACATCAACCCTCCGTCGCGTCCCGGTAAGCATCACGACTACGACTGGCGCAGGCTGGGCCGGTAATCGGCGACCTCCGCCTCAGCGTCGAGCAGCGCGCCCAGCTCACCTTCCTGCTGTGCAACGAAGACACCGATGACCTGTCGGCACAATTCCGGCACGCTCACCCCGCGCGCATCGGCGATGCGTTTGAGCCCAACCACGGTTGTAGTGGTGACATGAAATTGCACAGCGAACTGACCACACGAACCATCCTCGGGGGGCAACCCCGGCCCCAGGATGACGGGACCGTCGATGGCGTATTCGCCGGCCTCGACATACCGGCTCGTCTGAGCGACCTCGCTACGACTAATCGGGCCGTCGGTGCCACTATCCGGCCCCTGGCACTCGTCGTCGCTGAGATAACCCATTCCGCCCACGCTAGACGTCGGCCGGATCTTGAACCTGGTTTACTGCCAGTGTGAAAAACGCGAATGCGGCCCGTGGTCGTCGTCCCCGTCGGCCGTATGGCTGGTTGGGTGCTGGTGCTTTGGGTGTAGGGGTGTGGGCCGCATTGGCGGGTGCGGGGGTGGCGCACGCCGACCGCACCGATTCAGCCTCTCCGGGAGCCGCGCAGACCGGGCGCGCTGGATCGGCGGCAGCCAATAGCGCCGATAGCGCCGCGCGGCGCCCCTCGGCTGCGGCGGCCACCAGTTCCGACGCGTCGACGGCATCTAGTCCAGCGGCACCGGCCTCAGCGGCGCGACCCGCCGCCGTACAAGTTGGTGCTGCGGTTCCGGCCGCGACCGGCAGCCGGCTCGCCGCAGCCGCGACCGCGGCGACGACTGCCTCTGGACCGTCGTGGCAGCCGGGCAGCTTCGTGCGGATGTTCGTCGGTGACGGCACCGCCGCACGCCCCGATGCCGGGGTCCTGGCCGGTAACGGTTTCTCCTATACCTCCGCGACGTGTCCGACCGGGTCGTGTGACGGCGGCAACGGCGGTCTCCTCGGTAGCGGAGGGAACGGCTACAACGGCGGCGACGGCGGGAATGCGGGCTTGGTCGGCAACGGTGGTGCCGGCGGCAACGCGGTCACCGTCGCTAACGGAGGCAACGGCGGCGCCGGTGGAGTGTTCGCGGGATCCGGCGGCGCAGGAGGCAACGCCCTGGCCGCCTCGAGCGGCGCCGGCGGCAACGGCGGCAGCGCCGGCCGATTCTCGCTGTGGGGTAACGGCGGCGCCGGCGGCAACGGCGGTGCGGGCACGCCCGGCACGCCCGGCACCCCGGCCAGCTTCAATGCCGTCACTCCCACCGTGACCGCCACCATCAATGTCGGCACCAACCCCGAGGGTGTGGCGGTCACCCCGAACGGCGCCTACGCCTACGTCACCAACACCAACAGCAACTCGGTGTCGGTGATCAACACCGCCACCAACCAGGTGATCGGATCCCCGATCACCGTCGGTACCTACCCGCAGGGGGTGGCGATCACCCCGAGCGGCACCCGCGCCTACATCGCCACCTACTACGGCAACTCGGGGGTGTCGGTGATCGACACCGCCACCAACCAGGTGACCACCGCCATCACCGGCCTCCCTTCCGGCCGGGTAGAGGTGGCGATCACACCGAACGGCACCCGCGCCTACGTCACCAACCAGTTCGGCAACTCGGTGTCGGTGATCAACACAACCACCAACCAGGTGATCGGATCCCCGATTACCGGCTTCACCGCTCCTTACGCAGTGGCGATCACACCAAACGGCGCCTACGCCTACGTCACCAATGGCGGCGGCGCTTCGGTGTCGGTGATCAACACCGCCACCAACCAGGTGATCGGTTCACCGATAACCGTCGGCGACTTCCCCTCAGGGGTGGCGATCAATCCGACCGGCACTCGCGCCTACGTCACCAACGTCAACGGCAGCTCGGTGTCGGTGATCAACACCGTCACCTACCAGGTGATCGCCACCATCACCGTTGGCGCCAACCCGGAAGGGATAGCGATCTCCCCGAACGGCGCCTACGCCTACGTCACCAACGGCGGCGGTGACTCGGTGTCGGTGATCAACACCGCCACCAATCAGGTGATCGGATCCCCGGTAGCCGTCGGCGACTTCCCATCGGGGGTGGCGATCACCCCGAGCGGCCTCAATGCCTACGTCACCAACCGCACCTCCGGCACGGTTTCCGTGCTCACCATCGGCGCGATCACCCCCGGCACCCCCGGCACCCCCGGCACCTCTGGCGGCAACGGCGGCAACGGCGGCAACGCCGGCCTATTCGGGAGCGGCGGCGCCGCCGGCACCGGCGGCAACGGCAGCTACAACGGCACAAGCGGCAGAAGCGGCATAAACAGAATGCGCTCGAGCTCGTCGAGATAACGCCCGCGGTTGGGCAAATTCAACGGTGGCCACCTCATGCAGGGTCACTGCGGTTGCACCGCCGCGAAGGGGTAGATTTCCGACGATGCAGCGCCCCAGCGACCAAGTCGATGCCGGAAACACGCGACCTGCGGTGGGATCACTATGAAAATCACCGATAATCTGCGGGCCCGCTATCGGACAGCTCAACAGATTCGCGCAGAGGGTGCCATCGGCAATTTATTCGATGGACCGACCATTACTGCCCACGGTTTGGAAACCAGGCTACTGGCCTGGCCCGGGAACGGGTACCAGACGGAATCGGTGCATGTTACGAATGTTCAGCCGGGCCAACAGAGCGATCAGTACACCTACGATCTCGCTGAAGAGGCCATTCTGTGCCGGCATGGCATCGTCGAGGTGTGGCTCAAGGACCACTGGGTGACGTTGAAGCCCGGTGATATCGCCTACTTTCCCGCGGGCGTCGAACATCAGATCCGAAATCCGGCCGGCAATGCCGAAGCCGCGATTCTCGTGAACCAGATCTGCCCACCCCAGTTCGACCTGTACTCCGACAAGGGGTTTTACAACAACCAACTGGGCGTCATGAACTTCGATTCCATTGAGAAAGCCATCACCAATGCCATCCCAGTAACTCCGCCACAACTTCATGAGATGACGTTCAATGAAGATCAGCCTGAGGTGCGGGCCAGAAACCTCTCCCCCGACGACGTCAAGGTACGAGGGGCGTTATTCAATGTGCTGGACGGCGCACCCTTTACCGGCATCGGCCTTCCTATGAGGTTGGTCTTGTGGCCGGGAGCCGGAACACGACTGACCGGTTTCAACTACGCCTACACGGGCATCGGAGTCTCGGACGTGATTCATAAGCACCCCGCTTCCGATGAGTTTCTGGTCATGTGGAGTGGATCGGGTCAACTGTATGGAGGCGGGTTCGGTTGGGTCGACGCCGAGGAAAACGACGTCATGATGGCGCCATGCGGCGTGGCGCACGGCCACCGCAGTAGTGAAGGACGGGGCCCATCCATGATGGGGGGGTTTGCTTCGCCACCCCAATTGGATCTCATGATTCCAAGCCCCTTCTATGCCAACGGGATGTTTCAGCATCCGGCCGCTTCCGAGCTCACCCACGATGAGATGAAAAGAGCAGACTTGGCTTAGCCGAGACCCGGCTCTCATGACCATGCCTTGGTATTGCTTCTACTTCCCTGCTGCGAAGGGCAGCCGGCCGCCCTCCAGCTCATCGACGCACCGGACGCCGAATCCTGAATCCGGTCGGCTACTTAGCCGTAGTTCGGGGCTGCGGCCCGCCGAAACGGCGCGACCGGAGTACTCACGACGCGGCTGGCTTCTCCTTGGCGGCTTCGACGTCGACCCGCAGGCCGGTCTCGCTTTCGGCGACCTTCCACAGGGCTTCGATGGCCGCGTCGCTGCCGCGCCGGATCAGCGGTTTGCGCACCGGAGGCCCGTTCATCACGTACAGCGGCCCGTAGAACCCGCCGCCGGGGGCTGCCGGATCGACCGCCGCCCGAAGTTGGCTCAGTGCACCCCGATCGGTCGACATGCCCGTCGCCTTGGTCCACTTCTCGAAGAAGGAACCGAGGCCGCCGCCGCCGCCGCTTGCGGTGGTCGTGGTTTGCAGATCGGAGTTGGTCATTCCCGGCTGGGCGGACAGCGACTTCGCATCGACGCCGGCGTGATCGAATTGCTTTTGGAGCCCGACGGCGAGGTGGCGCATGGCCAACTTGGTCTGGCCGTACATGCGCCACGCATCGAAGTTCTTGCGCATGTGTGGGTCCTCGGGGTCGATCGCGCGGCCCATGTGCTGGGCGGTGCTCGACAGTGTCACCACCCGCGCACCGGGCGTGGCGACGACGATGGGCAGCAAGTGGGAGATCAAGGCCCAGTGGCCGAGCACGTTGATGCCCATCTGGGTGTCGAAGCCGTCCTCGGTGGTGTCCGGCGGCATGGCCATCACGCCGGCATTACACATGAGGATATCGATACGGTCGTGTTTGTCAGCGATCCGGTCCGCGGCGTTCTTGACCGAGGCTAGCGAGCCGAGGTCCAGTTCGACGATCTCCAGTGATGCCTGCGGGTGCGCGGCGATGATTTCGGCGTGAGCTTGTGCTGCCTTGGCCTGGTTGCGGACCGCCATCACCACGTGGGCGCCGCGACCGGCGAGTGCCTTTGCAGAGGCGAGCCCGAGCCCGCCGTTCGCTCCGGTGACAACGGCGACCTTGCCATGCATGTCGGGGATGTTCTTCGTCGACCAACTCATGATTGAAGCCTACGGTGACCGCCCGCCACAGTGCTCGCAGATCACGCCAAGATCACCTCGAGCGGCGGCATCAATCACTGAAAGCAGCTCCGATCCGTGTCTCTGTTTGTCCCCGCGTGACTAGGGTGACCCGTGTTCAGCTCCGGATCCACCGCCGATTCCGGTGACGTCGTCGTTTGCACTGAGAGGGGTCAGACGTGATGGGGAAAGGTCGCGTGGAGAACTTCAGCGACGGAGTCCTCGCGGTAGCAATCACCCTGCTGGCCGTCGACCTTGACGCGGGCGTCCCCTCGAACGTCCCGCTGGCAACCCAGATCCGTGAGCAGTGGCCGTCGTTCGCCGCGTACGTGCTCAGCTTCTTCCTCATCGGAGCGATCTGGTTCAGCCACCACTTCCTGTTCCAGCTGATCAATGCAATAGATCAGCGTCTGATGCTGCTCAACTTGCTGCTGCTTCTATTCATCGTCACCATTCCGTACGCGACCGCCACCTATGCCGACTACGCATTGGAAGGCGGTGCGGATGCCCGCACCGCGTTACTGGTCTACGGCGGCGTCATGGAGGGAATGGCCATCAGCCGCTTTCTGATGGCTCACCACATCCTTCGAGCCGGACTGATCCATTCGCCGGTTTCGAAGCCCGAGGCCAAAAAGCTCCTCTTCCGCTATCGCTTCGGCGTCCTGATCTTTCCGATCAACACCGCCATCGCTATCCTGACCAGTGCACCGATCATGCTTGTGCTGCATGCGCTAGTCGTCGTCTACTACCTGGGCCCCGGCCTACGGCCAATCGCCGTGGGATCTAACCCAGGGTCGCTGACAACAGGGTCGACCCGGAACGCGCCAGACCCGTGATGAAGTGAAACGTCATTTCAGACAATTTGATCTTGCCTTCCGATCGTGGTCTGCCTATTGGGCGGCGTCAGGCCCGACGCAGAGTGCGGAACCGCATCTGGCGAGTGCGATGCTGCGATGGCCGCTCCTGTTGATGCGGGCTGCCGCCGCACCCGAAGGCCGCCGCGCTACGCCACTGTGGAGAGCCGCCGATGCACCGCGGTTAGCATGACCGGCCACCGACGGGCCCGAATCCGTGCTGTCGGCATGGGCCACTCCGGCCCCACCACACCCACACCTAGAGCACCAGCACCCAACCAGCCATACGGAGTACGGACGCGACGACCACGAGCCCGCTTTGAGTTAGCCACCGTTGGTGCCGTTAGTACCGTTGGCGCCGCCCGGGTAGGCGGTGCCGCCGATACCACCGGTGCCGCCACGACCGAAGAAGCCGCTATTGCCGCCGCCACCCCCGTTACCGCCTTTACCGAAGGGAATGGTGCTGGCTTCACTGGTCATCACCTGTCCGCTGTCGGACACCGCCACGAACAGGCCGTTGCCATAAATCAACGCCTGCCAAACACCTGGTGCGGGGGATTCTCGAATGGTCCAGTTGATGCCATCCGGGGAAGTCATCACCTGTTGGCCGAAACCGTCGTAGGACAACGCCGCGAACAGGCCATCGCTGTAGCCCACCGAATGCCAGAACGAAGCGGCGGCGGCGGTCTGGGAGGTCCAGGTGATGCCGTCCGGCGAGGTCATCACCTGGTCGCCGACAGCGTTCCCGGCGTCGCCCACCGCCACGAACTGCCCGTCGCCATAGGTCACCCAATGCCAACTCTTGTTCACTGCGGCCGTCTGGGCAGTCCAGGTGATGCCGTCCGGGGAGGTCATCACCCCGTTGCTGTCACCGGCGTTAGCCACCGCCACGAACTGGCCACCCCCGTAGACCAGTGAGTTCCATGCGCTGTTGGCGGCCGCGGCGGCGGTTTGGCTCGTCCAGGTGACGCCATCCGGGGAGGTCATCACCCGGTTGGCACCGTCAGAAGAGAGCGCCACGAACTGCCCATTGCCGTAGGCCACAGCGGCCCAAGTCTGAGCTGCAGCGGCGGTGTGACCGGTCCAGGTGACGCCGTCCGGCGAGGTCATCACCTGGTTAGCACCATCGTGAGACACCGCCACGAACTGGCCGTTGCCGTAGGCCACCGCTTGCCAGAAGTTGGCTTCGGCGGCGGTGCGACTGGTCCAGGTGATGCCGTCAGGCGAGGTCATGACTCGGTCGGTTCCAGCGGCGGCCACCGCCACGAACTGCCCGTTGCCGTAGGCCACCTGGGTCCAAATACTATTTGCGGCGGAGGTCCGGAGAGTCCAGTTGATGCCGGCGGGAACAATAACAACACCGTTGGCCCCGCTCCCGCCTGCCCCACCTGCTCCGCCGTTGCCGAAGAAAGAGAGAACACCGGCGCTACCGCCGCGGCCACCCGAGCCTCCCGAAGCCGGTAAACCCGCGCCACCGTCCCCGCCCGATCCGAAGAACAACCCGCCCGCACCGCCCTTGCCGCCATCAGCCGTCGTGACCGCATCCCCGCCACGACCGCCGTTGCCGAACCATCCGGCGTTACCGCCGAAACCGCCGTTGTAGGCATTTCCGCCGTTACCGAGGAGGCCGGCGTTGCCGCCGTTGCAGGAACCCGTTGGGCAGGTGGTGGCGTCGTAGGAGAAACCGTTGCCCGCCAACAACCCCGCATTGGGGTTATCGGCCGTGCCGTTACCGATGAAGACCCGCAAAATGCTGCCCGGCTGCCATGTCGCCGAGGCAGATGGACTGGCCGCTGCCGCCGCCACCGGCGCACCCGCCGCAGCCGTCCCCGAACCGCCCACTTGCATCGCACTCGCCGACGGGTGCACAACACCGACCACCGCGCGGGCAGCCAGACCCGTCGTGCTCCGCGACACGGCTGCCGCCGGGCGGGAACCCGACACACCCACCGAAGGAACCGCAGTCTGACGGGCCGCCCGGCTGGGCGGCGCGCCCGAAAGCCGCCGCGCCACAGCACCGTTCGCGGTCACCGACGCACCACGACTCGCTTGACCGGCCACCGACGCGCCCGAATCCGTGCTGTCGGCATGGGAGGCTCCGGCACCAGCCAACGCCGCCCCCACTCCCAGCGTCAACGCACCAGCACCCAGCCAGGCATACGGTTGGCGGCGGCGTGCTGACCGGTTAGCCGTCTTCGTGCTGACCGCTACCGACAGATCAATTCGATGAGATGACATGAGAGCCCCCCGAATGAGGTTGTGTGGATGCACGGTCAGCAATTCGTGGGAACACCGTACCCACTACGCGTCATGGCCGTCAATTCCCGGGGCGGGGTGTCCAATTCAGCGATACTGAGCGGCATGACACCCCAGCCGGCTGCCGTGGAGGCCACCGCGCCGGCGATACGCGTCCCGGGCAGCCGCCGACCCCTGAGCCGGGAATTCATCCTCACTGGCGCGCTCGACATCATCGACACCCACGGGGCCGAAGCGTTGACCATGCGGGCGTTGGCCACCCACCTGCAATCCGGGACCACCACGCTCTACCGACACTTCGCGAACCGGGCGGCACTGATCGCCGCCGTGATCGACCGAGTGCTCGGTGAGATCGACACCGATGCCCCCAGTGGGACATGGCAGCAGGTCTGCAGGTTCCTCGCGCAACAACTGTTCGACACCCTGGCGGCACACCCCAACCTCGCCCCACTGTTGATCGAAAACCGGCCGCTAGGGCGGGGGACGTTGGCGGGCCGGGAACAGTTCCTCGCGGTCCTGCTGCGCGATGGGTTCACCCCGGAGACCGCGGGACGTCTCTACGCCACCGTGGCCCACTACGTGATCGGGTTCGCCGTTCAACTGCGCGTCAATGACGAGGTGGCGTCGACCCTCGACATTCCCGGTGCCGACCCCATCCGCTTCCCCGCCACCGCCAAGATCGTCGCCTCCGGCGCACTGCCGATGACCATTGCCGAGGAATTCACCTACGGCCTCGACCTGATGCTGGGAATCGACCGACTCGACGACCACCGCCACTGACCGCGCCGAAGGGCTCTCAAGCCGTAACCGTCACTATGCTCCCGCGCAACCCAGCGTGGCCCGCGGCGCGATCCGTCGCTAGAGGTCGATGTGCGTGGCCAGGGTGACGACCCTATCGTCAGGCAGCACCCCTACACGGTGACGGGCGTGAACCGCGCGGCGCCCGGAACGGGCGTGCGA
>JBAXCK010000015.1:0-36226 GCA_037141465.1 Mycobacteriaceae bacterium
AGGCTCGCTACGCGAGCCGGATCAGGCCCCCCAAGGCTCGTTATGCGAGCCGAATCAGACCCCCCAAGGCTCGTTATGCGAGCCGAATCAGACCGTAGTCGTAGGCGTGGCGGCGGTAGACCACCGTCGGCCGATCGGTCTGGCGGTCGTGGAACAGGAAGAAGTCGTGGCCGACCAGTTCCATCTCGTAGAGGGCGTCGTCGACCGTCATCGGGATCGCGGGATGCTCCTTGATCCGCACGATGTGGCCGGGTTCGTGATCGTCGACCGGATGCGCCTGACCGTTCGGGCTCTGGCCGTCGAGCGGCTTGAACGCCTCCTCGAGATCCACGGCCGTCGGTACGGCGGTCGCCTGATGCACCGACACCGGGGTCTTGTCGCCGTAGTGCACCTTCCGGCGGTCCTTCCCGCGGCGCAGCCGGCTCTCCAGTTTGTGAACCGCGGCCTCGAAGGCGCCGTAGAAGCTGTCGGCGCGTCCCTCGCCGCGGATCACCGGGCCACGGTCGACGTGCGCGGTGATCTCGACGTGCTGGCAGTTCTTGCGCTGGCGACGGTTGTTCTCGTGGGCGAGTTCGACGTCGAAGCGATGAACCGAATGCTCGATCCGCTCGGCGCGGGCCAGCTTCTGCGAGACGTACACCCGGAAATGGTCGGGGATCTCGACGTTGCGGCCGGTGACCTGGATGTGAGCCTTGGGGGCGGCGTCGGGGGATTCGTTCACGGCGGAGTTCACGGACTGGGTCGACATACAGACAACTCGCATTCTCTCGGCAACCTGGCAACGCATCGGGCACCGGACATCGCGGGTGGGGTCACCGGCCGGCGCGAAAATGTCGAGGTGATCACCTCCTGACGCGGTCGGGGGGAGCGTAGGCCCGACGTTAGTCGCAGTTATTGCAGCGTGCCACCCATTGGCGGTTTACGTTCGCCGACTCAGGCGTGGGCGAGGCTGAGCACGGCGACCACGTGCGCACCGGCGGCGGCGAGTACCCGGACGGCCTCGGTGGCGGTGGCCCCGGTGGTGACGATGTCGTCGACGACGACGACCTCCCCGCCCGGCGCCGGCCCTCTCATCAGGACCCGTCCGGTGATGTTGCGCTGACGCGCACTCACGCTCAGGCCCACCGAATCCCGCGCCAGTGCGGTGGTGCGCAGCACCGCGGCGACGCCGATGCCGGGGCGGGTCCGGGTCGCGGCCGTCGCCATCCGGGTCACCGGGTCGCCGCCGCGCCGGCGCGCCGCCCACCGTCGTGTGGGGGCCGGGACGACGGTGAGCGGTTCGGCCAGCACCCCCCAGGTGCTCAGCCGGTGCAGGCCCAGGGCGAGCGCACGCGCCAGCGGGTCGACGAGGTCGCCGCGCCCGTGGTCCTTGACGGCCAGCACGGCCCGGCGGCGCGCGCCGGCGTAGCGGCCGAGGGCGAACACCGGGACGCCGGGGTCGACCCTCGGGGTGAACAGATGCGGCTCGTCGGTCTTGACCTCCCAGGCGGCCCGGCAAGCCGGACACCACCGGGTGCCCGGTGCCGCGCAGCCGCCGCACTCCAGCGGGAGCACCGCGTCGAGGAGCGCATCGAGGATCACCGCCCCAGTCTGGGCACCGGGTGTGACAGGACTAGCTTTTCCTCATGCAACTGCGTAAGACCTGTGCACTGCTGGGCGCCTCGGCATTGATCGCGATGGGCGCGGTGACGGCGTGCAGCCCGCGCAGCGACCAACCCGCCGAAACCACGGCCCCGTCGAGTGCGCCGAGCCCGTCGCCGACGGAGAAGAACGTGCGCACCAACGTGACCCGTCCGCCGATGTCGGTAGCGCCCAACGGCGGGGGCAACGGCGCGGTGCCGTGCGGCTTCGGACCGGCCGGCGGCGGACCGTGCAGCAACAACAACAACCGCTGATCGAGACGCCGATCAGCCGGGCAGCACCGGGAGCGCGCCCGGGGTCATGAACGGCCGGACCTCCGACCACGCCTGCTGATTCTCCGGGCTGGTGGCCAGCAGCTGCAGGACGCCGCGGGCGTCGGCCACGTAGACCGCCGACGGATTGGCCGCGACCGCGGTCACCGGCATCACCAGGTTGGCGCTCGGGCCGTCGGAGTTCACTCCGTCGAGGTTGACGTAGGACACCGGATGGGCCGGATCGTTTCGGGTGACCACCATGTCATCGCCGGTGCGCCACGCCAGCGAGACCACCGAGTCGCCCAGACCGAATCCGATGCGCCGCGGATAGGTGAGCGCGAACGCCCCGCCGGGCGCCTGCTGCACACCGGCGAGCACCACCTGTCCGTCGATCACCATCGCCGCCCGGGTGCTGTCGCGGGAGAGTTGCAACTCGGTGATCGCCCCGGGGAAGCGCGAGGTGATCGCCGCGGAGTCCACCGGGATCTTCGCGGGCTGGCCGGTGGCCTCCTCGCGGATCACCCGCACCACACTGTTGCCGTCCACCACCACCCACACCGCATCGTCGAGCGCCCACGACGGCCGCGACAGGGTGCGGCCGTCGGTGGCGCGCGCCGCGTCCCCGCCGTTGGGGCCGATCCACAGCGCCGCGCCGCCGTCGGCAGGCCCGGACACCGTCGCGACGTCACGCCCGGTACGCGAGAACGCCGCCGACCGCTGATCGGTCATACCCCCGAACGAACCGGACACCTTCGCCGAACGCAGGCCGTCGAGTGTCACCAGCGAGCCGCCGATCAGTGCGTGCACGCCGGCGGTCGCGCCGTCGGCCGCGCCGGGATCGGTGGCGGCGACGTCGGTGGTCTTCCAGCCGTCGGCGAACCGATCGTCGAGCGGGGCGCCGTCGGCGTTGATCACGTACGGGCCCTTGATGTCGGCGCGGGCCAGCGTCCAGATCAACTGTGCGGCAAGCAGAGTGCGGCTCGCCGGGTCGGTGGTGGTGAGGTTCTCCAAGTCGATGCGCGCGCCACCGTATCCGCGTCCGACGCCGGTCTTGCCGCCGTCGGCCCGGGTCACCGGACCGCGCAGCTTCAGTGGCGGCCCGAGCAGGTTGCGCACCGCATCAGACATCTCCGGCCGCGGACCGAGCGTGAGCTTGTTGACCAACTCGGTGGCCAGCAGATCCGGCTCGGACACCGCGACGTAGCGCGGGTCGGGCACCACCGTCCTGCCGGTCGGATCGACGAAGTAGAGCGTGTTGCGCTTGTAGGTGGCCTGGAACTGCTGCCAGTCCAGGAACACCCCGTTGGGCAACCGGTTGATGCGCCAGCCGTTGGCCGTCTGCACCAACTCGAGCGGCCCCGGATCAGGCAGCTGTCCCTCACCGGTCTCGAACACGCCCATGTCCGACAGCGAACCGAGGATGTCGGCGCCCATGGTGACCGAGACCTTGTCCAGCGACCGGGTCTGGGTGAAGACCACCTTGTCGATGAGCAGCGCGCTGCCCTGATCGTCCCAGTCCTTGGAGGCCGATTCGGTCAGGAACTGCCGCGCGGCGATGTGTCGGTCTGCCGGATCGGCGGTGGCCTTGAGGAACTCCCGCAGCAACTGGTCGGGATCCATGGCCGGGTTGGGCTCGGGCAGCTTCTTGGGCGCCGGACGCTCGACTGTGCCGATGGCCTGGGGCGCAGAGGAATTGGGCACACCTGCGCAACCGGCGATGAGCAGCAGCGGGATGACAGCGGCCGCCAGCCGTCGAGGGGTCACACGCGCTCCCCCGCGGTCTCCCGCGCGCGCAACTGCCGCAACTGTTCCTCGGGGGAATCCCGTCGTTCGGAGGACACGGGTTTGAGCGGCAGCGGGCTGGTGGTGACCTTGTGCCCGCGCACCAGGGGCAGCGTCATCCGGAAGCAGGCGCCCTTGCCGGGCTCGCCCCAGGCCTCCAGCCGGCCCTGGTGCAGCCGGGCGTCCTCGATGCTGATGGCCAGTCCCAGTCCGGTGCCGCCGGAACGGCGCACGCGGGAGGGATCCGAGCGCCAGAACCGGCTGAAGACCAGCTTCTCCTCGCCGGGGCGCAGGCCCACGCCGTAGTCGCGGACGGTGACCGCGACGGTGTCGGAGTCGGCGGCCATCTTGATGCGCACCGGTTTGCCCTCGGCGTGGTCGACGGCGTTGGCGATCAGGTTGCGCAGGATTCGCTCGACGCGGCGGGGGTCGACCTCGGCGATGATCTCGTGGTCGGGCAGGTCGACGAGCAGGTCCACACCGGCGTCGCGAGACAGGTGGCCGACCTTGGTGAGCGCGTTGCCGACGGTGGTGCGCAGGTCCACCGCCTCCACCGACAGCTCCGCCACGCCGGCGTCGTGGCGGGAGATCTCCAGCAGATCGTTCAGCAGCGCCTCGAACCGGTCGAGTTCACTGACCAGAAGTTCGGTGGACCGTCGCAGTGCCGGATCGAGATCGTCGCCGTGGTCGTGGATCAGATCGGCGGCCATCCGCACCGTGGTGAGCGGTGTGCGCAGCTCGTGGCTCACGTCAGAGGTGAAGCGGCGCTGCAGGTTTCCGAACTCCTCGAGACTGGTGATCTGGCGCTGCAGGCTTTCGGCCATGTCATTGAACGACACCGCAAGGCGCGCCATGTCGTCCTCGCCGCGCACCGGCATCCGCTCGGCGAGATGGCCCTCGGCGAACCGTTCGGCGATGCGCGAGGCCGAGCGCACCGGCAGGACCACCTGGCGGGACACCAGCAGTGCGACTCCGGCGAGCAGCACCAGCAGCACGACGCCACCGGTCGCCATGGTGCCGCGCACCAGCGTGACGGTGTTCTCCTCGCCGGTGAGCGGGAAGATCAGGTAGAGCTCGAGATTGGGTACGCGTGAGGGTGCCGGCGTACCGACCAGCAGCGCCGGGCCCTGGAAGGTTTCGGTGTGCACGCTCGCGTACTGATAGCTCACCTGTCCGGCTTTGACGAAGTCCCGCAGCGAGCGCGGGATCTGGTCGACCGGGCCGGCAGAGGTCGCTTCACGCGGCCCGTCGCCGGGGACCATCAGCACCGCGTCGAAGGTGCCGGCCAACCCCGATCCGGAGGTCTGGCCGGTCTTGGAGATCAGGGTGTTGCGAGCAAGCTGCAGGCTGGAGTCCAGCGAGCGGGTCTCCTCGCCGCTGACGATTCCGCTGACGGTGCCGCGAGCACGGTTGGTCTCCTCGGTGGCGGCGCGCACCTTCACCTCGAGCACCCGGTTGGTGATCTGGCTGGTGAGCACGAAGCCGAGCACCGCGATGACGACCGCGGACAGACCAAGGGTGAGCACGACCACCCGGAGTTGCAGCGAACGCCGCCAGATCTGGGCCAGCGTGCGGCTGACCGCACTGGTGCCCCGCAGGACCGGTCCGGAGCGCCCCCAGGGGCCCCGGCCGCGTGTCTTGGACACTAGGAGACCCCGGACACTAGGGGGGTCCGGCCTTGTATCCCACTCCTCGAACGGTCAGCACCACCTGCGGGTTCTCCGGGTCCTTCTCGACCTTGGCCCGCAACCGCTGGACATGCACGTTCACCAAACGGGTGTCAGCGGGGTGACGGTACCCCCACACCTGTTCGAGCAGCACATCTCGAGTAAACACCTGCCGCGGTTTGCGCGCCAACGCCACCAGCAGGTCGAACTCCAGCGGCGTCAGCGAGATCTGCTCGCCGTCGCGCGTCACTTTGTGGGCGGGCACGTCGATCTCGATGTCCCCGATGGAGAGCATCTCGGCCGGCTCGTCCTCGTTGCGGCGCAACCGTGCCCGCACCCGGGCGACGAGTTCCTTGGGCTTGAACGGCTTCATGATGTAGTCGTCGGCGCCGGACTCCAAGCCCAGCACCACGTCGACGGTGTCGGTCTTGGCGGTCAGCATCACGATCGGCACGCCGGAATCGGAACGCAGCACGCGGCACACGTCGATGCCGTTCATACCCGGCAGCATCAGGTCGAGCAACACCAGATCGGGACGAAGTTCGCGCACCGCGGTCAGCGCCTGGGAGCCGTCGGCGATCACCGCGGTGTCGAACCCCTCGTTGCGGAGAACGATCGTGAGCATCTCGGACAGCGAGGGGTCGTCGTCGACGACCAGGATCCTTTGCCTCATGGAGACCATGGTGGCACCGAACAGCGACTATTTCCTGCTAGAACACGCTGGCGAGTCGCTGCGGATCGACCTCGGGCCCCACCACCGACCAGGGTCCGTGCCAGTTCGCGGCGGCCAGCCCCGCGTACACCGCACCGGTGCGCTGCTGCAGGCCGGCGTCGCGCTCATAGGCGTCCCGGGCGCGGCCGCTGTCCTGCTCGGCGCGGCCCCGGGCCCGCTCGGCGGCCAGTTCGACGGGCACGGCGAGCAGGATCTGGTGCTCGGGTTCGGGCAGTCCGAGCCGGCCGTACTCCAACTCCCCCACCCATTCGACCATCTCGCCGTCGGCATCCTGGTGCAGCCGGGCCGCGCCGTAGGCGGCGTTGGAGGCGACGTATCGGTCGAGCAGGACGACGTCGTGGTCGCGATTCAGGGCGGCGAGGTGATCGCGGGCGGCCGCCCGGTCGAGGGCGAACAGCACCGCCATCGCATAGACCGAGGACGCCAGATCGCCGTGATCGCCGTGCAGGGCCTCGTGAGCGAGGTCGGCGGTCACCGACTGTCCGTAACGCGGGAAGGCACAGGTGGCCACCGAGCGGCCGTCGGCCTGCAGCACGCGGCGCAGACCGTCGGTCAAGGTGCGCTTGCCCGCGCCGTCGAGCCCCTCTATGACGACCAGCGTCACCGACTCAGTACCGGTAGTGGTCCGGCTTGTACGGACCTTCGACGTCGACGCCGATGTACTCCGCCTGATCCTTGGTGAGCTTGGTCAGCGAACCGCCGAGCGCCTCGACGTGGATCTTGGCCACCTTCTCGTCGAGATGCTTGGGCAGCCGGTAGACCTCGTTGTCGTACTCGTCGTTCTTGGTCCACAACTCGATCTGCGCGATCACCTGGTTGGAGAAGCTGTTGCTCATCACGAAGGACGGATGGCCGGTGGCGTTGCCGAGGTTGAGCAGCCGGCCCTCGCTCAGCACGATGATCGAGTGCCCGTCGGGGAAGATGAACTCGTCGACCTGAGGCTTGATGTTGATCCGGCGGATCTTCGGGTCGCGCTCGAGGCGGGCCATGTCGATCTCGTTGTCGAAGTGGCCGATGTTGCCCAGGATCGCCTTGTCCTTCATCGAACGCATGTGGTCCAGAGTGATGATGTCCTTGTTGCCGGTCGCCGTGATGACGATGTCAGCCCAGCCGATGGCCTCCTCGACGGTCTTGACCTCGAAGCCGTCCATCATCGCCTGCAGCGCGTTGATCGGATCGATCTCGGTGACCGCGACGCGGGCGCCCTGGGCCTTGAGCGCCTCCGCGCAGCCCTTGCCGACATCGCCGTAGCCGCACACCAGCGTGGCCTTGCCGCCGATCAGCACGTCGGTGCCGCGGTTGATGCCGTCGATCAGCGAGTGCCGGGTGCCGTACTTGTTGTCGAACTTGCTCTTGGTGACCGAGTCGTTGACGTTGATCGCCGGGAACGCCAGTTCACCGGCGGCGGCGAACTGATAGAGCCGCAGCACGCCGGTGGTGGTCTCCTCGGTGACGCCCTTGATCGCGTCGGCGATCCGGGTCCACTTGTGCGGGTCGGCCTTCAGGCTCTCCCGGAGCAGATGGAGGAAGACCCTGTACTCGGCGGAGTGGTCCTCCTCCTCCGGGGGCACCACACCGGCGCGCTCGAACTGCGCGCCGCGCAGCACCAGCATGGTGGCGTCGCCGCCGTCGTCGAGAATCATATTGGCCGGCTCGGCTGGCCAGGTGAGCATCTGCTCGGCCGCCCACCAGTACTCCTCGAGCGTCTCACCCTTCCAGGCGAAGATCGGCACACCGAGGGGCTGCTCGGGGGTTCCGTTCGGACCGACGACGGTGGCCGCCGCGGCGTGATCCTGGGTGGAGAAGATGTTGCAGCTCGCCCATCGAACTTCAGCACCGAGCGCCACCAGTGTCTCGATGAGCACCGCCGTCTGCACCGTCATGTGCAGCGAACCGGAGATCCGCGCGCCCTTGAGCGGCGCCACGTCGGCGTACTCGCGGCGCAGCGCCATCAGGCCGGGCATCTCGTGTTCGGCCAGCCTGATCTCCTTGCGGCCGAACTCGGCCAGGGACAGGTCGGCAACCTTGAAGTCGATCCCGTTGCGGGAATCGGCGGTGAGAGTCATGGGCGCAAGATTAGCCTGCGCGGTCGCCGCGAGTCCGGTCGAGGTCCGGCTCGAGGTAGATCATCTGGACGGCCGGCACCGCCGCGCGCACGGCGGCCTCGGCGGAGTCGATCGCGGCGGACACGGTGGCCAGGTCGGTGTCGGGCGGCAGTGCGATCTTGGCGCCGACGAGCATCTCCTCCGGTCCGAGGTACTGGGTGCGCAGATGAATCACCCGGTCGACGTGCTCGGTGCCCTCCAGTGCGCGCTGGATGGCGGCCAACTCCTCGCCGGTGGCGCTCTCACCGATGAGCAGGCTGTGCATCTCGATCATGAGGATCACCGCGATCACGCCGAGCAGGGCGCCGATCATCATGGTGCCGATGCCGTCCCAGATCGGATTACCGGTGAGCACCGTGAGGCCGACACCGAGCAGCGCGAAGAGCAGACCGAACAGGGCTCCGGTGTCCTCGAGCAGCACCACCGGCAGTTCGGGGTTACGCGACCGGCGGATGAACTGCCACCAGGTGCCCGCGCCCTTCAACGGTCGCGACTCCACCACCGCGGTGCGGAAGCTGTAGGTCTCCAACCCGATGGCGACCACGAGGATGACGACGGCAACCATCGGTGAGGTGAGCGGGTGCGGGTCGACGACCTTGTGGTAGCCCTCATACAGCGCGAAGACCGCGCCGAGGCTGAACAGCACGAGTGCGACGACAAAGGAATAGAAGAAACGGCTGCGGCCGTACCCGAACTGGTGCAGTTCGGTCGCCTCGCGTCGGGCGCGGCGCTGGCCGAGTAGCAGCAGAGCCTGGTTGGACGTGTCGGCCACCGAGTGCACCGCCTCGGCGAGCATCGAGGAACTTCCGGTGATGAGGAAGCCGACGAACTTGGCCACCGCGATGCCGGCGTTGGCCATCAGGGCGGCGAGGATGGCGCGGGTGCTGCCGGACGCCGACATGGGCGAACCTCCTGGTTTAGAGGCCTACCGTAGCGCGGAAGACGGTGCTGGACTCCGATGCTTCCAGCCGGATCGGCCCGTCGTCGTCGGCCACCCACGCCGCCGAACCGCGCTCGAGGATCACCTCGCCGGTCTTGGCCCGGGCGATCGCCGAACCCCGCGTGCACACCAGGATCTGCGGCCCGTCGTGGCGGGTGGCGGCGTCGACCTCGTGACCGAGGTCCGCCCCGTCGAGGGTGAGCACCGAGGCGGCGAACTCGACGGTCGGGGTCTGGTAGAGAAGTTCGCAGCCGTCGCGGCGGGTGTGCACCCGCGGGTCGATGACGGGGGCGAAGTCGAGGACCCGCAGCAGTTCGGGCACGTCGACGTGCTTGGGTGTGAGCCCTCCGCGCAAGACGTTGTCGGAGTTCGCCATCACCTCCATGCCCACGCCGTGCAGGTAGCTGTGCAGATTGCCGGCCGGCAGGAACATACCCTCGCCCGGCTCGAGACTGACCCTGTTGAGCAGCATCGCGGCCAGCGCACCGGCATCACCGGGATATCGTTCCCCGAGATCGAGCACTGTCCGCACCTCGGCGGCGAATTCCTTAGCACCCGAACGGATATAGGCCACCGCGCCCTCCAGCACATCCGGAATCAGGCCATCGATGTGAGGCTGCGGGGCGGTGATCCAGGTGGTGAACAGCGCACGCAGTCCCGCGGCGTCGGACTTGTCGGCCAGCAGTGCGATGTAGGGCTGCAGCGCGGCGACGTCCAAAGCCCGCATCAGTTCCATCGAGCGGGCCGGGGGCCGGAAACCCACCAGCGCCTCGAATCGGCTGAGCGCCACCAGCAGTTCGGGTTTGTGGTTGCGGTCGCGGTAGTTGCGCTCCGGCGACTTCAGCGGCAGCCGCAGCCGGTCTTCGCGTTCGTAGCCCTCCACCGCCTGCTGCGCACTGG
Organism: Mycobacteriaceae bacterium; assembly: GCA_037141465.1. Lineage (GTDB taxonomy): Bacteria > Actinomycetota > Actinomycetes > Mycobacteriales > Mycobacteriaceae > Mycobacterium. The sequence continues at coordinate 10,023 of JBAXCK010000015.1, forward strand.
GATGCGCCTGCAGTGACAACGGCTCGTCGGCGGCGATCACCTTCACCAGAAACGGCAGCACGTCGCCGAACCGTTCGGCCACCGCGGGGCCGAGTTGCCCCTCGGGGTCGGCGGCGATCACCTCGAGCAGCGACGCCGGCTCGCCCGGGTTCATCAGCGTGGCCGGGTCGGCGGGGTGGGCGCCGAACCAGAGTTCGGCTTCCGGGTGGGCGGCGGGTGCGGTTCGGCCGGTGAACTCGGCGATCGCGGTCCGCGATCCCCAGGCGTAGGTGCGGAGGGCTCCGCGTAGCAACTGCACGGCTCTCGATACCCCGCTATCCCGCGGCCAACCGCAGGTAGACCGCGGCCATCTCGAGGCGCAGTGCCAACACGGCCACCTGCTCTTCGACGCGGGCGGGCAGAGGTGTTGCGGCGTCCTCGCCGGTGAACGCCTCACCGGTGTCCTCGGGGCTGAGCAGGTCGACGTCGTCGAGGCCGGCCACCCGCGCGGCCAGCATCGGACGCTCGGCGGTGAGCGACAGCGCGATCACCCGGTGCCGCCGGGGCAGCGGCGGGTCGAGCTGCTCATCGTGGAACAGCGCGTCGACGGTGTCGGCCACCGGCGTCGCAAGCCCGCCCGACCGCATGGCCACCACGACGTCGGCCAGTCCGACCGGTGCGACGGGCTGACCGGCGACGCGCAGCAGAACGGCAGCGCCATGGCGGGCCAGCGCCCGCGTCGCCGCGCAGTCACCGGCCAGCACCACCGACCGCCCCGACATCCGGTCGGCCAGCGCCTTGGCCGGGTTGGTGAAGACCTCCCTGGCGATGCCGTTGCGCAGCGCCTCGGCGTCGAGTTCGTCGGCCAGCGCCGCGAGGTCCGCCGGGACCGCGGCGTCGACGGCGGCCAGCGTCGCCAGACCCGCCGCGAGGTAGCGGCACAGACCGAAGTCATCGGGCACCCACACCCGCGGTTCGAGCACTGCGGCGCGTCCGGCGGTCGCGTCGCGCAGCGGTCCGGCATACGGCGCGGCCACCACCACCGGGGCGCCGCGGCGCACGGCGGTGGCCGCCGCGTTGACCAGAACCGGGTCGGCCGGATCGTCACCGGCCACCACGACGACGTCCAGCGGCCCGATCCACGGCGGCGACTCCGCGGCGAGCACCAGCGGCTCGCCGGCCGATCCGGACAGCGCGGCACTGAGCATGGCACCGGCGGCCTCGGCGGCGCCGCGGCCGCCCACCCACACCACCGAGCGCGGGTGTACCAACCCCGACAGCGAGTCCAGTGCGCCCTCGTCGATCGCGGCCGCCGTCGCACGGACCTGCGCACCGGCCATCGCCGCGGCACGCAGCAGTCCTTCGCGGTCGGCCTCGGCCAGGCCGGCGGAGTCGTCGAGGTCGACGACGGTGCGTGCGGCGCTCACACCCGCGCCCCGCTGCCGGCGGCGATCGCCTCGGCGGCGCGCTCGACGATCGCCGCGACGTCCGCAGGCGTCCGCGCCTCGACGTTGAGCCGCAACAGCGGCTCGGTGTTGGAGGTGCGCAGGTTGAACCAGGCGCCGTCGCCGAGGTCGACCGTCACACCGTCGAGGTCGTCGGTCGAGAGGGTCTGCGCGGCGAACGATTCCAGCACCGCCTGCACGCAGGCCGGCGCGTCGTCGACCCGGAAGTTGATCTCACCGGAGGCGGCGTAGCGCTGGTAGTCGGCCATGAGTTCGGAGAGCGGCCGGTCCTGCGCACCCGCCCCACCGAGCGCCGCGAGCACGTGCAGCGCGGCCAGCATGCCGGAGTCCGCACCCCAGAAGTCGCGGAAGTAGTAGTGCGCGGAGTGCTCGCCGCCGAAGATCGCACCCGTGCGCGCCATCAGGTCCTTGATATAGGAGTGGCCCACGCGGGTCCGCAGCGCCGAACCACCGTTCTCGGCGATCACCTCGGGCACCGTCCGCGACGTGATCAGGTTGTGGATCACCGTGGCACCCGGTTCGCGGGTGAGTTCGCGGGCGGCGACCAGCGCGGTGATCGCCGAGGGTGAGACCGGCTCGCCGCGTTCGTCGACGACGAAGCACCGGTCGGCGTCGCCGTCGAAGGCCAGCCCGATGTCCGCACCGGTCGCCACCACATAGCGCTGCAGGTCGAGCAGGTTCGACGGTTCCAGCGGGTTGGCCTCGTGATTCGGAAAGGACCCGTCGAGTTCGAAGTACAGCGGCAGCAGGGTGACCGACTCGATTCCGCCCAGCACGGCGGGCGCGGTGTGGCCGGCCATACCGTTTCCGGCGTCGACGGCCACCCGCAGCGGACGCCAGCCGTCGACGGCGACCAGCGAGCGCAGGAACTCGCCGTACTCGGCGAGTACGTCGACGTCGTGGATCTCGCCGCGCCCGCCGGACCAGGTCTGCGCCGGGCCGTCGATGAGCTCCTCGCGGATGACGGCCAGGCCGGTGTCCTGCCCGACCGGCTTGGCACCGGCCCGGCAGAGCTTGATGCCGTTGTAGGCGGCCGGGTTGTGGCTGGCGGTGAACATCGCCCCGGGGCAGTTGCGCCGGCCCGAGGCGAAGTAGAGCTCGTCGGTGGAGGCCAGCCCGATGCGCACGACGTCCAGACCCTGACCGGTGACGCCGGCGGCGAAGGCGCCCGCCAGCGACGGCGAACTCTCGCGCATGTCGTAGCCGACCACCACCTCGGTGGCCGCGGACTCCGCCTTCATCAACCGGGCGAAAGCGGCCCCGACGTCGGCGGCGAAATCCTCGTCGAGTTCGGTCCCGACCAGGCCGCGTACGTCGTATGCCTTGACCACGCGGCGCACGAGATCAGCTGGCCTGGGCCTGGGCATGGGCACGGGCACCAGCCTAGTTCGCCGGGGTGTCTAGTCGGCGGGGTCGGGCAGAACCCTCAGATGACCGCGCCGGCGGCCGTTGGAGACCGATGGTTGCTGCTGAGCCGCGACGGCGTGGGCGGTGCTGATCGGGGATGTCCCCAGCGGATCGGAGAAGCCGTGGCTCGGCCTGCCGCCGGGCATCGCCGATTCCCGGACCGCCTCGGCCAGCGCGACCAAGTCGTCCTCGTCGGGATTCATCGGCAGCGGCGCGGCGTGGCGAACCAGGTCCCAGCCCCGCGGGGCGGTGATCCGGCCCGCGTGGCCGACACACAGATCCCAGGAGTGCGGTTCGCGCGCCGTCGCCAGTGGACCGACCACGGCGGTGGAGTCCGAATAGACGTATGTCAGCGTCGCCACCGCGTACTGGGGACACCCGGGCCGGCTGCAACGACGCGGAACATTCACGTCAGCGAGGTTATCGTGGGCAAACTGCCCGGCTGCGCCGGACACGCGCGCCGCCGATCGGCCGATGTGGAACCGTTACGAATCGCAGGAAAAACATTCGCCGCCCTAGGATTTGCCCCATGGCGGACTCTCGCGGTTCCCGGCGGGGCGGCTCCCCGGCGGGTGGATCGCGGCGCGGCCGGGAGATGCGTGGCCCGTTGTTGCCGCGGACGGTCCCGGCGTGGCGCAGCCGCGCCGAACGATTCGACATGGCGGTGCTGGAGGCCTACGAACCGATCGAGCGGCGCTGGGAGCAGCGACTGTCGGGCTTGGATGTGGCCGTCGACGAGATTCCCCGGATGACGCCGAAGGATCCGGACTCGGTCCAGTGGCCGCCGGAGGTGGTGGCCGACGGTGCGGTACCGCTGGCCCGGCTCATACCGGCGGGAGTGGATGTCCGGGGCCAGCAGACGCGCGCCCGGATCGTCCTGTTCCGCAAGCCCATCGAGCACCGGGCGAAGGACTCGGTCGATCTGACCGAGTTGTTGCACGAGATCCTGGTGGCCCAGGTGGCCACGTTCCTGGGGGTCGAGCCGTCGGTGATCGACCCGGACATCGAACCGGGGATCGACGGAGACTGACCGGCCCTAGATGATGCCGCGCTTGAGGCGGCGGCGCTCGCGCTCGGAGAGGCCACCCCAGATGCCGAAGCGTTCGTCGTTGGCCAGCGCGTACTCCAGGCAGGCGTCACGCACCTCGCAGCCCTGGCAGATCCGCTTGGCCTCCCGGGTGGATCCGCCCTTCTCGGGGAAGAACGCCTCCGGGTCGGTCTGGGCGCACAGCGCCTTCTCCTGCCACTCGGGATCGTCGGGGGTCAGCGACGGCTCGAGGAAATCAAAATCGGGAACCACGCTCAAATGGCGTGAGAGGGTTCCGGTGTTCGCCCCCTGAATTGACGGTGTGATCGGGTTGTGCGGCGCGCCCAGTGCACCGAGAAAATTCTCGTAGGACATGTCCGCCTCCTCACCTGTTTCGAAGTCTGTAAGTGGAATTGCACATTCAATTGTTCGAACATGTGATCGAATCACGGTCAGCCGCACCGAAACCGGCAGGTCGACCGGGAAATGACACTGGTGTGATTAGACAGGTTGCGCACGGTCCGGTCAAGCCATTGAATGAATTCATTCGGAATTTCTTTGCCAATTGCGGCGTGTCGAAACCCGTGTGTGTCCCGGCGGTAATGCCGGTGTGACCGCCACCTAGTGTCGGGAACTGTGAAAGTCACCGTTCTGGTGGGAGGAATCGGGGGCGCAAGGTTCCTGTTGGGTGTGCGGGAACTGCTCGGCGGCGATGACGTCACGGCCGTGGTCAATGTCGGCGACGACGCCTGGATGTTCGGCGTGCGGATCTGCCCGGACCTCGACACCTGTATGTACACCCTCGGCGGCGGTATCGACCCGGACCGCGGCTGGGGCCACCGCGACGAAACCTGGCACGCCAAGGAGGAATTGGCGGCCTACGGCGTGCAGCCGGACTGGTTCGGCCTGGGCGACCGCGATCTGGCCACCCATCTGGTGCGCAGCCAGATGCTGCGAGCGGGCTATCCGCTGTCGGCGGTGACCGAGGCGCTGTGTGACCGGTGGTCGCCCGGCGTGACGCTGCTGCCCGCCAGTGACGACCGGTGCGAGACGCACGTCGTGGTGACCGAACCCGACACCGGCGACCGCAAGGCGATCCACTTCCAGGAGTGGTGGGTGCGCCACCGCGCCAAGATCGAGACGCACAGCTTCGCGTTCGTGGGCGCCGAGAAGGCTAGTGCGGGGCCCGGCGTCGTCGAGGCGATCGCCGGAGCCGACGTTGTTCTGCTGGCACCGTCGAACCCCGTTGTCAGCGTCGGCGCGATTCTGGCCGTGCCGGGAATCCGGGGGGCACTGCGCTCCACACCGGCGCCGGTGGTCGGCTACTCCCCCATCGTCGCCGGGAAACCACTGCGCGGCATGGCCGACGAGTGCCTGCGTGTCATCGGTGTGCAGACCAGTTCGCAGGCGGTCGGCCGGCACTACGGCGCCCGCAGTGCCACCGGACTGCTGGACTTCTGGCTGGTGCACGAGACCGATCACGCCGACGTGCCCGGGGTGACGGTCAAGTCCATCCCGCTGCTGATGACCGATCCGGTGACCACGGCGGCGATGGTGCGCGCCGGACTCGACCTCGCGGGGGTCAGCCGGTGACCGGCTCGCGCGGCGAGCACGGCAGCGCGGCGCCCGTCGAGATCCTCCCGGTCACCGGCCTCGGCGAGTTCCGGCCCGGAGACGATCTCGCAGGCGCGATCGCAGCGGCCGCACCATGGCTGCGCGACGGCGACGTCGTGGTCGTCACCAGCAAGGTGGTGTCCAAGTGTGAGGGACGCATCGTCGCCGCACCGCAGGATCCCGAGGAGCGCGACGCGCTGCGGCGCCGGCTGATCGACGCCGAAGCGGTGCGGGTACTGGCGCGCAAGGGCCGCACCCTGATCACCGCGAACCGGCAGGGAATCGTGCAGGCGGCCGCCGGTGTCGACGGGTCCAACGTCGCCGCAACCGAATTGGCCCTGCTGCCACTGGATCCCGACGGCAGCGCGGCGTCGATCCGCACCGCACTGCGCGAGCGCGCCGGTGTGAACGCCGGTGTGCTGATCACCGACACCATGGGCCGGGCATGGCGCACCGGACAGACCGACACCGCCATCGGAGCCGCAGGCGTACCGGTCCTGCACGCCTACGCCGGCGCGCGCGATGTACACGGCAACGAACTGGTGGTCACCGAGGTCGCCGTCGCCGACGAGATCGCCGCCGCCGCGGATCTGGTGAAGGGCAAGCTGACCGGCGTGCCGGTGGCGGTGGTGCGGGGGCTGTCACTTCACGACGACGGATCGACGGCACGCGCACTGCTGCGCGGCGGCGAGGACGACCTGTTCTGGCTGGGCACCGCCGAGGCGATCGATATGGGCCGCCGCCAGGCCCAACTGCTGCGCCGCTCGGTGCGCGGCTTCAGCACCGATCCGGTGGCACCCGAGCTGATCTCCGCCGCGGTGGCCGAGGCGCTCACCGCGCCCGCGCCGCACCACACCCGGCCGGTTCGTTTCGTGTGGCTGGCCGACCGGCAGCGCCGCGCGGCTCTGCTGGACGCGATGAAGCAGAAGTGGCGCGACGACCTCACCGGTGACGGCCGCGCACCGGAGGAGGTGGAGCGCCGGGTCGCCCGCGGGCAGATCCTCTACGACGCACCCGAGGTCGTCATCCCGTTCATGGTCGCCGGCGAGTCAGGGGGCGCGCACACTTATCCGGACCCGGTCCGCACGGCCGCCGAGCACACCATGTTCACCGTCGCCGTCGGGGCGGCCGTGCAGGCGTTGCTGGTCGCGCTCGCCGTGCGCGGGGTGGGCAGCTGCTGGATCGGGTCGACCATCTTCACCCCCGATCTGGTGCGCGATGTGCTGGAACTCCCGGACGACTGGGAACCGTTGGGCGCCATCGCGATCGGCTACCCGCTCGATCCGCCGTCACCGCGCGACCCGGCTCCCCCCGGCGATCTTCTGGTTCGCCGGTGAGCGTCCACGCCTCGGCGATGGCCGCTCTCGCCGACTGGCAGGCGCCCGACGCCGGCCAGGACGCACTGCGTCACGCGGTGCTGGCGTTCCTGCTGGCCCGCCCGGACGGCTGCGAGCGCGCGTGCGTGCCGGGGCACATCACCGCCTCGACACTCGTGGTCTCCGAGGAGGGCGAGGCACTGCTGACCCTGCACCCCAGATTCGGCCGGTGGCTGCAACTCGGCGGGCACTGCGAGGCCGGCGACACCGACATCGTCGCGGCCGCACTGCGCGAGGCATGCGAGGAGTCCGGCATCGAAGGCCTGCGCATCGACCCGGACCTGGCCGCGATCCACGTGCACCCGGTGACGTGCTCGCTCGGCGTGCCGACGCGGCACCTGGATCTGCAGTTCGTCGCCCGCGCGCCGGCCGGAGCGGCCTACACCGTCAGCGAGGAATCGGTGGACCTGCGGTGGTTTCCCCTCGACGCGTTGCCCGACGGCACCGACGCCGGCCTGCGACAACTGGTGGGTGCGGCTAAACGTCGCTGGAGTAGCGGATCCCGCAGTCGGGGATAGCCACACCCGGCCACACCCGGGCCCCGCGCAGCAACTCACATCGCGCGCCGATGTCGGCGCCGTCGGCGATCACCCCGTCGCGGATCAGGGCACGCGGTCCGATGCGCGCACCGGATCCGATGATGGAGCGCTCCACCACCGCGCCGGCCTCGATGCGCGCGCCGTCGAACACCACCGCACCGTCGAGTCGCACGCCGGGTCCGATCTCGGCTCCGCGGCCGACGACGCTTCCGCCGACGAGCACAGCACCGGGCGCCACCGATGCGCCCTCGTGCACCAGCGACTCACCGCGCCGGCCCGCCAGCGCAGGCGACGGTGCGATGCCGCGCACCAGATCGGCTGAGCCGCGGACGAAGTCCTCCGGGGTGCCCATGTCGCGCCAGTAGCTGGAGTCGACGTAGCCGCAGACCTTCGCGCCGCCCGTCAGCAGCGACGGGAAGACCTCGCGTTCGACCGATACCGCACGACCGCGCGGGATGGTGTCGATGACGCTGCGCTTGAACACGTAGGTGCCGGCGTTGATCTGGTCGGTGGGCGGATCCTCGGTCTTCTCCAGGAATGCCAGCACGTTGCCGTCGGCGTCGGTGGGCACCGACCCGAACGCGCGCGGATCGCCGACCCGGACCAGATGCAGGGTGAGATCGGCGTCGCGGTCCCGGTGCACGCCGAGCATCTCGCCGAGGTCGGCACCGGAGAGCACATCGCCGTTGAACACCATGACGGTGTCGTTGCGCAGACGGTCGGCGACGTTGGCGATGCCACCGCCGGTGCCCAGCGGTTGTTCCTCGGTGACGTACTCGATCTGCAGGCCGAGCTTCGAGCCGTCGCCGAACTCGTCGGAGAAGGTCTCTGCCTTGTAGGAGGTGCCGAGGATGACGTGCTCGATCCCGGCGGCCGCGATGCGGGAGAGCAGATGGGTCAGAAACGGCAGCCCGGCGGTGGGCAGCATCGGTTTGGGCGCCGAGAGTGTTAACGGACGCAGCCGGGTGCCCTTGCCGCCCACCAGGACCACGGCGTCGACGTCGACCGTCATCGTGATCCGCCCTTCTTGTCCGGCCGGGCCAGTTCGCGCCGCGATTTGCGGACCGCCGCGCGAGCCCGCGCCACCAGTGCGCCCTTCATCGTCCACCGCAGCGGGGCCTGCCACCACCGGTTGTGCCGATCCGACAGATATATATAGGTGCTGTCGTGGTGGGCGCGCAGGTTGCGGGCCGGCTCCCGGCCGGTCGAGTGACCCTTGGCGTGCAGGACCTCCGCACCGGGCACGTAGACGTTGAGCCAGCCGGCCGTACCGAGGCGGTCGCCGAGGTCGACATCCTCCATGTACATGAAGTAGCGCTCGTCGAATCCGCCGACGGCATCGAAGGCCTTGCGCCGCAGCAGCAGACACGATCCGGACAGCCAGCCGACGCAGCGTTCACTGGGCACGACACGTTCCTGGCGGTAGGACTTCGTCCACGGGTTGGACTTCCAGGCGAAACCCACCACGGCGTGCATGCCGCCGCGGACCAGGCTCGGCAGATGACGCGCCGACGGGTAGACCGAACCGTCGGGTTCGCGCACCAGCGGGCCCAGGGTGCCGGCCCGCGGCCAGCGACCGGCGGCGTCGAGCAGGGCGTCGATGCTGCCCGGCCCCCACACCACGTCGGGATTGGCCACCACCACGAACTCCTGGTCGGGCGGGATCGTCGCGACCGCACGGTTGACCGCGCTTCCGTAGCCGAGGTTGGCCCCGGTGCGCAGCAGCCGGGTGCCGGGGTAGCGCGCCACGGCCTCCTCGGGCGCGCCGTCGACCGAACCGTTGTCGGCGATCACCACGCCGACGGGCAGATCGGTGGCCACGGTCAGCGACGAGAGGAAGCGGTCGAGATGCGAGCCGGACGAGTACGTCACCGTCACCACGGTCAGGACGGGCGCTGGACCGACCGAGTCCGCTGGGCTCACGTGGTCGAGGGTATCGGGGCGTCGTCGGCGGGTTGCGCCAGCGCCTCGGCCAGCGCCGCGCGCCAGTCCCGCAACGGCGTGAGGCCGGCGCGCACCGACGCCGCCATCGACAGCGCCGAGTACACCGGACGTGGCGCGGGCCGGGCCGCCGCAGCGGTGTCGACCGGGCGGACGCGGTGCGGGTCGGCGCCGAGTTCGGCGAACACCGCGCGCGCCTGCTCGAAACGGCTCACCGCACCCTCGTTGGCGGCGTGCAGGACACCGGGGCGGATGTCGCACTCGACGACCTCAAGCAGTGCCCCGACCAAATCCCTGACGTAGGTGGGTGAACCACTCTGGTCGTCGACGACGTCGACGTCGCGGTCGGTGGCGGCGAGGCGTCGCATCACGGCGACGAAGTCGTTGCCCGCGCCGCCGGTGTAGACCCAGGACGTGCGCACCACATGCGCCGAGGGCAGGGCGGCCAGCACCGCCTGTTCGCCGTCGAGCTTGCTGCGCCCGTAGACCCCGAGCGGGCCGGTGGCGTCATCGACGTCGTACGGGCGAGAAAGATCACCGCTGAACACCCCGCTGAACACCCCGCTGAACACATAGTCGGTGGAGATGTGCACCATCCGCGCCCCGGCGGCCGCGCACACCGCGGCCAGCACACCCGGGCCGACGGCGTTGATCTCGTGGGCGGCCTGCGGCTGCGCCTCGGATGCGTCGACGTTGGTGAACGCGGCGCAGTTGACGACGACGTCGCCGGGACGAATGCGGGAACCGGCACCCGAGGGGTCGGTGATGTCGAGGTCCCGGCGGGTCAGCGCGCTCACCTCATAGCCGCGACGACCGGCCTCACCTGCGAGAAAGCGGCCCACCTGCCCGCCGGCGCCGGTGATCACCATGCGTGTCGCCACGGCAGAAGTCTGACATGCGCCATTAACCTTGCATGGTGCCGGGTGAGACGGGAGTTGCTGCTGTGACGCATGGGCGGACCGCGGCCCGCACCGTCCTGGCTCTCCTGGCGGTGATCATCATGGTCGGCACCGGGGTCGCGTGGGCGTCGGTCCGATCCTTCGAGACCGGGATCTTCCACTTCAACATCGCCGCACTCGGCGGCAACACCGACGACGGCGCCACCGACATCCTGCTGGTCGGCATGGACAGCCGCACCGACGCGCACGGCAATCCGCTCACCGAGGACGAACTGGCCCAGTTGCACGCCGGCGAGGAGACGGCCACCAACACCGACACCATCATCCTGGTCCGCATTCCCGACAACGGCCGCTCGGCGACCGCGATCTCGATCCCGCGCGACTCCTATGTCGCCGCACCCGGGCTGGAGAAGACCAAGATCAACGGCGTCTACGGTCAGGTCAAGCTGGAGACGATGAAGCAACTCGTCGAGGTGCAGGGCATGGATCCGACCGAGGCCGAGCCCCAGGCCGTCGAAGCCGGCCGCAACGCGCTGATCAAGACGGTGGCCGACCTCACCGGCGTGACCGTGGACCACTACGCCGAGATCGGGCTGCTGGGTTTCTCGCTGATCACCGATGCTCTCGGCGGCGTCGAGGTGTGCCTGAAAGACGCTGTCTACGAACCGCTTTCGGGCGCGGACTTCCCGGCCGGCTGGCAGCGGCTGGACGGCCCCCAGGCGCTGAGCTTCGTCAGGCAGCGCCACGACCTGCCGCGCGGGGACCTCGACCGCGTGGTGCGTCAGCAGGTGGTGATGGCCTCGCTGGCACATCAGGTGATCTCCGGCAAGACGCTGAGCAACCGCGGGACACTCAACCGCTTGCAGAGCGCGATCCAGCGTTCGGTGGTGATCTCCTCGGGCTGGGACGTGATGGACTTCCTCAAGCAGTTGCAGAAGCTGGCCGCCGGCAACGTCGCCTTCGCCACCATCCCGGTGCTCGCCGAGGACGGCTGGAGCGACGACGGAACCCAGTCGGTGGTGACGGTCGATCCGGCGCAGGTCAAGGAATGGGTCGCGAGCCTGCTGCAGGATCAAGCCGAGGGCAAGACCGCCGAGGTGGCGTACTCCCCCGATCAGACCACCGCAGAGGTGATCAACGACAGCGACATCAACGGCCTCGCCGGTGCGGTGTCGGACCGGTTGGGCGCCAAGGGATTCACGATCGGCAACGTCGGCAACAACGACAAGGCGAAGGTCAGCGAGAGCCAGGTGCAGGCCGCCTCCGCCGAGGACCGGGGCGCTGTGGCCGTCGCGCAGGAACTGGGCGGGCTGCCCGTCGTCGCCGACTCGTCGATCCCGCCGGGCACCGTCCGGGTGGTGCTGACCGAGGACTACGCCGGCCCGGGTTCCGGCCTGGATGGGACGCTGCCGACGGCGACCGCCTCCACCGTGGACAAGGCGTCGGCGGACACCACCGCCGGACAGGCATCGCCGCCGTCACCGGTCATCACCGCGGGGTCCAACGACCCCAAGTGTGTGAACTAGTAGCGGTGAACCTCACCTCCGAGCTGCTCGACCCGCTGCTTTCGCGCGACCCGAAGGGCCCGCGCATCACCCACTACAACGATCGATATGGGGACGACGCCGGCGGCGAGCGCATCGAACTGTCGACGGCGACGCTGGCCAACTGGGCGGCCAAGACCGCGAACCTGCTGCGCGACGAACTCGGCGCGGGACCGGGCACCCGGGTGGCGGTGCTGCTGCCCTCGCACTGGCAGAGCGTCGCGGTGCTGCTCGGCGTGTGGTGGATCGGGGCGCAGGTGGTGTCGTCCGGACCGGCCGACATCGCGCTGTGCACGCGTGAGCGCCTGGACACCGCCGACGAACTCGCCGGCGGCGGTGAGGTGGCGGTGCTCTCGCTGGATCCGTTCGGTAAGCCCGCGGCGGATCTACCGGTCGGGGTCACCGACTACGCCACCGCCGTGCGGGTGCACGGCGATCAGATCACCCCGGAGACCGCACCGGGGCCCGCACTCGACGGCCGCAGCGCCGAACAGGTGCTCGCCGCGGCGCGTCAGCGCGCCGAGGTCCTGGGGGTGAGCGCCGACGACCGCGTGATGACGACGACGCCCCTGCCGGTCGAGGATCTGCTGGCGCTGCTGGGCGCCGGGGCGTCGGTGGTGATGGTGACCGACCCGGACCCGGCGCTACTGGAGCGCCGCGCCGAGACCGAGAAGGTCACCCGGGTTCTGGATTAAGTCGCCGGATTCCAGACGGCGGGGTTCTCCGCCGGGAGGGTCGAGCACAGGTTCGCCACCGCGTTGGCCGTCGGCTCCGCGGCGCGGAACAGGCTCATGTACACCGGGAAGACGCCGGCGAGCTCGTCGACCTCGGCCTGGCGCTGATCCGGAGACTTCTGCAGCAGCAGATTCATGTGGTAGATCACCCCGCCCTGCACCCAGCGCGGTTCGGTGTTGTACTTGCCGACGATCTCGCCGTAGGCGATCGGGTCGACCACCTTGGTGGCGCCCATCAGCTGATCCAGCGAGCACTGGGTGTTGAGCAGCGCCGGCGGAACGGCGTTGGGATCGTCGGCATTGGCGACGGCGGGAGCGCAGAGGGCGGCAGCCAACACGGCGCCGGCCAGGGATACGGTTCGGATCATGGTCACGGACGCCAAATCTAGTGGACCGACACCCGCGTCGGGAAATCCGCCGCCGCTGGACCTCGACGGCATACGCCGCGACCTCGTCGGGCCCGGCCTGCCGCTGCGCCGCCTCGACGTGGTCGAGAGCACCGGGTCCACGAATGCCGATCTGCTGGCACGTCACGCCGCGGGCGAGGACATCGGCGCCACGGTCCTGATCGCCGAACACCAGAGCGCCGGGCGGGGGCGGCACGGACGCAGCTGGTCCACGCCGGCGCGCTCGCAGATCGCGTTCTCGATCGGTGTCGACGCCGGCGCCCAGCTTCCGGCCGCGTGGGGCTGGCTGCCGCTGCTGACCGGTGTCGCGGCCGCCGACGCCGTCGCCGCCACCACCGGAATCACCCCCGGCCTGAAGTGGCCGAACGACATCGAGGTCGGCGACCGCAAACTGGGCGGCATCCTCGCCGAAGTGGCGGCACCGGATCCGGTGATCGTCGTCGGTCTCGGCCTCAACGTCACACTGACCCACGATGAGGCGCCCGATGATCGCGCCACCTCGCTGCTGATGCTGGGCTCGAGCATGCTCGACCGCAGCGCACTGCTGGGCAGCGTCCTGGCCGAACTGATCGCGCGAATCGACCGGTGGAAGGCCCTCGGCGGACCCGACCCGTCACTGGTGAACGACTACCGTGCCCGCAGCGTCACGCTCGGCAAGCGGGTCCGCGCAGTCCTGCCGGGTGATCGCGACGTCGTCGGCATCGCCACCGACATCGACGACGTCGGTCAGCTGATGATCGACACCGGGGCGCAGACCGTCACGGTCTCGGCCGGCGACATCACCCACCTGCGCACCGACTAGCGCAGCAGCGCGCGCGACATCACCACGCGCTGGATCTGGTTGGTGCCCTCGTAGATCTGGGTGATCTTGGCATCGCGCATCATCCGCTCGACCGGGAAGTCGCTCGTGTAGCCCGCACCTCCGAAGATCTGCACCGCGTCGGTGGTGACCTCCATCGCGACATCGGAGGCGAAGCACTTCGACGCCGCGGAGATGAAGCCGAGATCGGGCTCGGCGCGCTCGGCGCGGGCGGCGGCCGAGTACACCATCAGCCGTGCCGCCTCGACCTTCATCGCCATGTCGGCGAGCATGAACTGCAGACCCTGGTTGTCGGCGATGGGCCGGCCGAACTGCTTGCGGTCCTTGGCGTAGGCGATGGCCGCGTCCAGCGCGCCCTGGGCGATGCCGACGGCCTGGGCGCCGATGGTGGGCCGGGTGTGATCCAGGGTCGCCAGTGCGGTCTTGAAGCCGGTGCCCGGCTCGCCGATGATCCGGTCGCCCGGGATGCGGCAGTTCTCGAAGTACAACTCCGTGGTGGGCGAGCCCTTGATGCCGAGCTTGCGCTCCTTGGGACCGACGGAGAAACCCTCGTCGTCCTCGTGGACCATGAACGCCGAGATGCCGTTGGCGCCCTTGTCCGGATCGCTGACGGCCATCACGGTGTACCAGGCCGACTTGCCGCCGTTGGTGATCCAGCACTTCGAACCGTTGAGGATCCAGTCGTCGCCGTCGGCCTTGGCGCGGGTGCGCATGGAAGCGGCGTCGCTGCCGGCCTCGCGCTCGGAGAGCGCATAGGAGGCCATCTTGCCGTCGGCGATCTCCGGCAGGACCTTCTTCTTGAGCGCGTCGGAGCCGCGCAGGATCAGTCCCATGGTGCCGAGTTTGTTGACCGCGGGAATCAGCGAGGCCGACGCGTCGACGCGGGCGACCTCCTCGATGACGATGCACGCGGCCACCGAGTCCGCGCCCTGACCGCCGAACTCCTCCGGCACGTGCACGGCGTTGAATCCCGAGGAGTTCAGCGCGTCGAGGGCCTCCTGCGGGAAGCGCGCCTCCTCGTCCACCGCCGCGGCGTACGGAGCGATCTCCTTCTCGGCCAGCGCACGGATCGCCGCGCGCATTTCCTCGTGCTCCTCGGGCAACGCGAACACATCGAACGACATCTGGGGCCTCCTCACTCGCCGAGCAATCGCTGTCGAAGCTCGCTGTCCTTGGTCAGCACAACGGCCTCGAGGTCCTTCTGAAAGTCTTCCATCCGCGCCCGCAGCGACTCATCGGAGGCCGCCAGGATGCGCACCGCCAGCAGACCGGCGTTGCGGGCGCCGCCGATCGACACGCAGGCCACCGGCACGCCCGCCGGCATCTGCACGATGGACAGCAGCGAGTCCATGCCGTCGAGGGCGGCCAGCGGAACCGGAACGCCGATCACCGGCAGCGGGGTGGCCGCGGCCACCATGCCGGGCAGGTGCGCGGCTCCCCCGGCGCCGGCGATGATCACACCGATGCCGCGGCCGGCCGCGCCGCGCGCGTAGTCCAGCATCCGGCCCGGGGTGCGATGCGCGGAGACCACGCCGACCTCGAAGGGCACGTCGAACTCGGCCAGCGCCTCGGCGGCGGCCTGCATCACCGGCCAGTCGCTGTCGCTGCCCATGATCACGCCGACCAGAGGGTTAGTCATGTCTCCACCCATCGGTCCACTGCGCGTGCGACAACCAGTACGCCGCCCGCTGCGCCCGCTCCCTGGTCACACCAACATCCTCCCCCAGAACGTTGACGTGACCAATTTTGCGGCCCGGACGTTCCTCCTTGCCGTACAGGTGCACGTGGGCGTCGGGAATGCGGCCGAACAGGTGGTGCAGCCGCTCATCGAGCGCCATCGCCGGGGGCTGCGCGGCGCCGAGGACGTTGGCCATCACCGTGATCGGCGCCACAGGCCGGGTGTCACCGAGCGGATAGTCCAGCACCGCCCGCAGGTGCTGTTCGAACTGACTGGTGACCGAGCCGTTCATGGTCCAGTGCCCGGAGTTGTGCGGTCGCATCGCCAATTCATTGACCAGCAGCCGCCCGTCGGTGGTCTCGAACAGTTCGACGGCGAGCACCCCGACCACACCGAGTTCGGCGGCGATCCGCAGGGCCAGCTGTTCGGCCTCGGCGCCGAGGTCCTCCGGCAGTGCCGGCGCGGGGGCCAGCACGGTGACGCAGATGCCTTGATGCTGAACGGTCTCGACCACCGGCCAGGCCGCACCCTGACCGAACGGGGACCGGGCCACCAGCGCGGCGAGTTCGCGGCGCATCGGCACCCGCTCCTCCAGCAGCACCTGCACTCCGTCGGCCAGGTATCGGGCCACGGCGTCGCGGGCCGCGGCGACGTCGTCGGCGAGCACCACACCGCGTCCGTCGTATCCGCCGCGGGCGGCTTTGACGACGATGGCCGGGCCCACCTCCGCGGCGAACGCGTCGACGTCATCGACCGTCCGGGCGGGGGCGAACCGCGGCACCGGTGCGCCCAGTTCGGACAGCCTGGTGCGCATGACGAGCTTGTCCTGCGCGCAGATCAGCGCCTGCGGCGACGGCAGCACCGTGACGCCCTCGGCGACCAGGGTCGCCAGCAGCTCGCCCGGCACATGCTCGTGGTCGAAGGTCAGGGCGTCGACGCCGGCGGCGACGCGGCGCAGCGCGTCGAGATCGGTGTGCGACCCGAGCACCACGTCGGGGCTGACCTGGGCGGCGGGATCCTGCGGGCTGACCGCGAGCACCCGCAGGGTCTGGCCCAGCGCGACAGCGGCCTGATGGGTCATCCGGGCCAGTTGCCCGCCACCCACCATCGCTACCTTCGGCACGGCCGATATCGTGTCACGCCGCTGTTTAACCGTCGTGACCAGCACCGCTACTCACCGATGTGCGGTTTTCCGTAGACTCCTACGCTGTGCCCTTCGCTGAGCGCCACCACGAGCTGATCAAGTTCGCGATCGTCGGCGCGACGACGTTCGTCATCGACTCGGCGATCTTCTACACCCTAAAGCTGACGATCCTGGAGCCCAAGCCGGTGACGGCGAAGGTGATCTCGGGCATCGTCGCGGTGATCGCCTCCTACATCCTCAACCGGGAATGGAGCTTCCGCGACCGTGGCGGCCGGGAGCGTCACCACGAGGCGCTGTTGTTCTTCGCGTTCAGCGGTGTGGGCGTGCTGCTGAGCATGGCGCCGCTGTGGTTCTCCCGGTACGTGTTCGATCTGCAGGTGCCGACCGTATCGCTCACGGTGGAGAACATCGCCGACTTCCTCTCGGCGTACCTCATCGGCAATCTGATGCAGATGGCGTTCCGGTTCTGGGCTTTCCGGCGCTGGGTGTTCCCCGATCAGATGGGCGTCGGCGACCGTGCCCTGGAGTCGACGCTGACCTCCGGCGGAATCGCCGAGGCGATGGAGGACGAGGTCGCCGTGCGACGCCGTCGTCTCCGCAAGCGCCCCGCCGCCTAACCGTCGTCGCGGCCCCCGTCGTCGAGCACCTCGTGGTAGAGCAGTGAGTGCACCTGTTCGACGTGCGGGATGTCGTTGAACTCAAGCGGGTCCTGGGACGCCGATTCGATGGTCAGCGTTCCGGTGCGCATCATCCTGTCGAGCAGGCCGTGGCGGAACTCCACGTGGGCGATGCGGGCCAGTGGGATGTCGATGCCGGCTCGGGTCAGCACGCCGTGGCGGTACATCACCCGCCGGTCGGTGATGACGAAGTGGGTGGTCAGCCAGGCCAGCACCGGGCGCACCACGAGCCAGACGACCAGCAGCAGCCACAGCGCGGCGATCACCGCGGAGACCACCTGCCGGATGCGCGGATCCCAGCCGGTTCGGCTGACCACCGCGGCGGTGAAGGAGGCCAGCGCGGTGACGAGCAGCAACGCCAGAATCGGACCCACGAGCCGCTTGGCGTGCGGGTGGCGGTGCAGCACCACATGCTCGCCCTCGGCCAGCAGGTTGTCGGGATAGCCCATGGGTACCATCGTGACCCATGACGCAGATGGACTCCGACATCCACGCTGATATCCACACCACGGCGGGCAAGCTCGCCGATCTGCGCCGTCGCGCGGAGGAGACGCTGCATCCGGTCGGTGAGACCGCCGTCGAGAAGACCCACGCCAAGGGCAAGCTGACCGCCCGCGAGCGGATCCTGGCCCTGCTCGACGACGACTCCTTCGTCGAACTCGACGCCCTGGCGCGCCACCGCGCGACGACGTTCAACCTTCAGGAGAACCGTCCGGTCGGCGACGGTGTGGTCACCGGTTACGGGACCATCGACGGCCGCGAGGTGTGCATCTTCTCCCAGGACGCCACGGTGTTCGGCGGCAGCCTCGGTGAGGTGTACGGCGAGAAGATCGTCAAGGTGCAGGAGTTGGCGATCAAGACCGGCCGGCCGCTGATCGGTATCAACGACGGCGCGGGTGCGCGCATCCAGGAGGGTGTGGTCTCCCTCGGCCTCTACAGCCGGATCTTCCACAACAACATCAAGGCCTCCGGCGTGATCCCGCAGATCTCACTGATCATGGGCGCGGCGGCCGGCGGGCACGTCTACTCCCCCGCGCTGACCGACTTCGTGATCATGGTCGACCAGACCTCGCAGATGTTCATCACCGGACCCGACGTGATCAAGACCGTCACCGGCGAGGACGTCACGATGGAGGAACTCGGCGGCGCGCAGACCCACATGAGCAAGTCCGGGACGCTGCACTACGTGGCCTCCGGTGAGCAGGACGCCTTCGACTTCGTCCGCGACCTGCTGAGCTACCTGCCGCCGAACAACTACGCCGAACCGCCGCGCTATCCCGCGCCGCCGCATCCGGGCGCCATCGAGGACAACCTCACCGAGGAGGACCTCGAACTCGACACCCTGATCCCCGATTCGGCGAACCAGCCCTACGACATGCACGAGGTGATCACCCGGATCCTCGACGACGACGAGTTCCTGGAGATCCAGGCCGGTTACGCGCAGAACATCATCGTGGGCTTCGGCCGCATCGACGGACGCGCCGTGGGCATCGTCGCCAACCAGCCCACCCAGTTCGCCGGCTGCCTGGACATCAACGCCGCCGAGAAGGCCGCGCGGTTCGTGCGCACCTGCGACTGCTTCAACATCCCGATCATCATGCTGGTCGACGTGCCGGGCTTCCTGCCGGGCACCGACCAGGAGTACAACGGCATCATCCGGCGCGGCGCGAAACTGCTCTACGCCTACGGCGAGGCGACCGTCGCGAAGATCACCGTCATCACCCGCAAGGCCTACGGCGGCGCGTACTGCGTCATGGGTTCCAAAGACATGGGCTGCGACGTCAACCTCGCGTGGCCGACGGCACAGATCGCGGTGATGGGCGCCTCCGGTGCGGTGGGCTTCGTCTACCGCAAGCAGCTCAAGGATGCCGAGACCCAGGGTGATGACGTCGAGTCGCTGCGGCTGGAGTTGCAGCAGGACTACGAGGACACCCTCGTCAATCCCTACGTCGCCGCCGAGCGCGGCTACGTCGACGCGGTGATCCCGCCGTCGCACACCCGCGGCTACATCGCCAACGCGCTGCGTCTGCTGGAGCGCAAGATCGTGCAGACGCCGCCCAAGAAGCACGGGAACATCCCCCTCTAACTCTTCAGGAGACCTGTGAAGCACGAGGACATCACCGAGGTGAGCGATCCGCATCTGCTGACCTTCGACGAACCCGCGCACGCCCCCACCGAGATCCGGGTGGTCAAGGGCGAACCCACCGACGCCGAACTGGCGGCAGTGGTGACCGTGCTGGCCGCCGCGGCGGGGGCCACATCCGCGCCCGGCCCCCAGGAACTCAACCTGTGGGGCCATCCGGTCGACAAGCTGCGTTACAACTTCGCGAGCTGGGGAGCCGTGACTCTGAGGGACCGCACGCACATCAGGCGATGACGGGCCTCCGCCCTAGGAAGACGATGACGCGAGTCGTCCTGGCATCGGCGTCGTCGGGCCGGCTGCGGGTGCTGCGCAGCGCCGGCATCGACCCCCTGGTCGTGGTGTCCGGCGTCGACGAGGACGCCGTGACGGCGCGCCTCGGTGACACCGACCCCGCCCGGGTGGTGACCGCGCTCGCCGCGGCCAAAGCCGATGCGGTGAGCCGCGAACTCGACGCCGCCGTCGCATCGGACGCCGTGGTGATCGGTTGCGATTCGATGCTCTTCGTCAACGGAAAGCTCAGCGGCAAACCCGGAACACCGGAGAATGCGCGCGCCCAGTGGAATTCGATGGCCGGGCAGGACGGGCAGCTGTTCACCGGCCACTGTGTGATCCGGATGCGCGATGGTGCGCGGGTCGGCATGGCGTCTGCGGCGGCGTCGACCACCGTGCGCTTCGGGGTGCCGACAGAGGACGAACTTGCGGCCTATGTCGCCAGCGGGGAGCCGCTGGGGGTGGCCGGCGGGTTCACCATCGACGGCCTCGGCGGCTGGTTCCTCGATGGCGTGGACGGCGACCCGTCCAACGTGGTGGGGCTGGGCCTGGCGCTGACCCGCCGCCTGCTGGAGTCGGTCGGCTGCCCGATCAACGATCTGTGGACTGCGAATCGCTAGGCTTGCAGGGTGCCCGTACCCGCCGATCCCAGCCCCGCCCTGCAGGACTACGCCCACCCCGAACGCCTCGTCACCGGCGACTGGCTGTCCGAGCATCTCGGCACCCCCGGCCTGGCGGTGGTCGAGTCCGACGAGGACGTGCTGCTCTACGACGTCGGGCACATCCCCGGCGCGGTGAAAATCGACTGGCACACCGACCTCAACGATCCGCACGTGCGCGACTACATCACCGGCGCCCAGTTCGCGGAACTGATGGACCGCAAGGGGATCTCGCGGGACGACACCGTCGTCATCTACGGGGACAAGAGCAACTGGTGGGCCGCCTACGCGCTGTGGGTGTTCACCCTCTTCGGCCATCCCGATGTGCGACTGCTCAACGGCGGACGCGATCTGTGGCTTGCCGAGGGCCGTGACACCACGCTGGAGGTGCCGACGAAGAAGAGCACCGGCTACCCGGTGGTGCGGCGCAACGACGCACCCATCCGCGCCTACAAGGAGGACGTGCTGTCCGCGCTGGGGACCTCGACGCTGATCGATGTGCGCTCCCCGCAGGAGTACACCGGCGAGCGCACCCACATGCCGGACTACCCCGAGGAGGGTGCGCTGCGCGGCGGCCACATCCCGACGGCGGTGTCGGTGCCGTGGGCGAAGGCGGCCGACGAGACCGGCCGGTTCCGCAGCCGCGCCGAACTCGCCGAGATCTACTCGTTCGTCAAGCCCGAGGACACCACGATCGCCTACTGCCGCATCGGCGAGCGCTCCAGCCACACCTGGTTCGTGCTGACGCATCTGCTCGGCATTCCCGGCGTACGCAACTACGACGGTTCCTGGACCGAGTGGGGCAATACCGTGCGGGTGCCGATCGTCGACGGGGATCAACCGGGCGCGGCACCGACGCCGGCATGACCATGCCCGACAAGCTCGCCGAAGTCGTCTCGGAGTTCGGCGAGGTCACCGGCGAGGACAAGCTCAAGCTGCTGCTCGAGTTCGCCGATGAGCTGCCGCCACTGCCCGCCGATCTGGAAGAGGCGGCCATGGAACCGGTGCCGGAATGCCAGTCCCCGCTGTTCCTCCACGTGGACGCCGACGACCGCGACAACGTGCGGTTGTACTTCAGCGCGCCGGCCGAGGCGCCGACCACGCGCGGGTTCGCCTCGATCCTCGCCACGGGACTCGACGGTCAGTCGGCCGAGGACATCCTTGCGGTGCCCGACGACTTCTACGCCGACCTCGGCCTGGCCAAGCTGATCAGCCCGCTGCGACTGCGGGGCATGTCGGCGATGCTGACCCGTATCAAACGCCGGCTGCGCGGCCAGCGCTAGTACGGGGGCGGATCGGCGGCCCAGCGAGCTTCATTGAGGCCGCGCTCCCAGGCGATGCGCGCAGCGCGCTCGGCGGCACGGGTGCGCCGTCGGGTGGGCATCGCCGAGGTGCGCCCCACCGACGGTGACACGTCGCGGGCGGTCAGGGTGAGCTCGGCGGTCGGTACGGCGAGCGCGGCGAACAGCAGGGCTCCGGCCGGCCGGGTGGTGTAGGTCCGCCCAGACGGCGCGGTCCACACGATGGTGCCGTCACCGAATTGCTTTTCAGCCCAGCCGTTCTCACCCGTCCAGAACGTCTTCAGAAGATGATGCGCGCGACACAGCAGGGCCAGGTTGGACGGATGAGTCGGCCCACCGGCCTCCCACGGGACGGTGTGGTCGATATCGCAGACCTCGGCCGGCTTGTCGCAGCCCGGGAATCGACAGCCCAGATCGCGGCACCGGATGTACTGGGCAAGAGTGCGCGACGGACGGTAGCGCGGTTCGGCACACAGCAGCGGTGGCGGAGTCAGCGGGCGCACGGTGGCCCGCTCGGCCAGCCCGCGCAGCATCGCCGGCGGCACGGTGCCGTAGCCGGGCAGGAACCCCGGTGTCTCGCTCTCCCCGCTCAGCGTCGCGGCCTCGGCGAGCACGTTGATGACGATCTGTCCCGATTCGCCGGGCAGTCCGCCGGGCGATCCCCCGGCGGCCAGAGACACCAGGGCGTCGGCGCGGCGCTGCGCTGTCGTGCGGTCATCCTCCGGCGCGACGTCCGCCGCGAGTTCGTTCAGCCTGCGGTCGAGGACCGCGGCGTCGGCGGCGCGCAGTGTGCCCCAGAACTCGACTATGCCGTCGCGGGCCTCACCGAACTCGATGTGGCGTTCCTGCTCGACTGTGCGGGCTGCGCGCAGCGCCGCCGGGTCGAACTCGACGACCCATCTATCGATCACACCGCGAAGCCGCTTGCGGGAGAGGACGTTCCAGGCAACGGCCCGTCGCGACAGTTCGGTGTCCACCTTCGCCAGCACATCGGGGTCGGTGATCAGTCCGGTGCGGAAGACGGCTGCCGCCATCACATGGAAGTCCAGCTCACCGGATGCGAACACCACACCGAGCCGGGGCAGCCGTTCAAGAAGTTCGATGCCGTAGTTCATCGCCGAGGATGCCCGCCCGCGGCTGACACCGAGTTCGGCCCCCACCTCGGCGGCCACCGCCTCCCAGTTGTCGATGCACCACTGGGCGCGGTCGTCGTCGGCGACTCCGGCCATACGCCGCTGACACAATCGGCCGGCCGCCAGCAGGCGCCGGGCGATCGCCACCCGCTCACCCCGCTGGGCGGCGGCCATCTCGGTCAGCAGACCGGACTCGTCGAGATTGTCGAACATGTGTTCGATGGTAGGGCGGCGGTCCGACAAAAACCTGCCCATCACCACGCTCTAGACTTCTCGCCACTTACTCTTTAACCACTTCTTAGAGTCCAGCAGGAGGCGCGCGTGCCCGGTAAGACCATCTCCAAGGTGCTCGTCGCCAACCGCGGGGAGATCGCGGTCCGGGTGATCCGGGCGGCCAAGGATGCCGGTCTGGGCAGCGTCGCGGTCTACGCCGAACCCGACGCCGACGCACCCCACGTCAAACTAGCCGACGAGGCCTTCGCCCTGGGCGGGCAGACCTCGGCGGAGTCCTATCTCGACTTCGGCAAGCTGCTCGACGCCGCGGCGAAGTCCGGCGCCGACGCGATCCACCCGGGTTACGGATTCCTCAGTGAGAACGCCGATTTCGCGCAGGCAGTGCTCGACGCCGGCCTGATCTGGATCGGCCCGAGTCCGCAGTCCATCCGCGATCTCGGCGACAAGGTCACCGCCCGCCACATCGCCGCCCGGGCCAAGGCTCCCCTGGTGCCCGGCACGCCGGAGCCGGTGAAGGACGCCGACGAGGTGGTCGCGTTCGCCAAGGAGTACGGCGTGCCGATCGCCATCAAGGCCGCGTTCGGCGGCGGCGGTCGCGGCATGAAGGTGGCCCGCACCATCGAGGAGATCCCGGAACTGTTCGATTCGGCCACCCGCGAGGCCATCGCCGCATTCGGCCGCGGCGAATGTTTCGTCGAGCGCTACCTCGACAAGCCCCGTCACGTCGAAGCGCAGGTGATCGCCGATCAGCACGGCAACGTCGTCGTCGCCGGAACGCGCGACTGCTCGCTGCAGCGCCGCTTCCAGAAACTCGTCGAAGAAGCGCCGGCACCGTTCCTCACCGATGCGCAGCGCAAAGAGATCCACGAGTCGGCCAAGCGGATCTGCAAGGAGGCCGGCTACTACGGCGCCGGCACCGTGGAGTACCTCGTCGGCCAGGACGGGCTGATCTCCTTCCTGGAGGTCAACACCCGCCTGCAGGTGGAGCATCCGGTGACCGAGGAGACCTCGGGCCTGGACCTGGTGCGCGAGCAGTTCCGCATCGCCAACGGCGAAAAGCTCGCCATCACCTCCGATCCGACGCCGCGCGGGCACTCCATCGAGTTCCGCATCAACGGTGAGGACGCCGGCCGCGGCTTCCTGCCCGCGCCCGGACCGGTCAACCGCTACGACACCCCGACCGGTCCCGGCGTGCGGCTGGACTCCGGTGTCGAACCGGGGTCGGTGATCGGCGGGCAGTTCGACTCGATGCTGGCCAAGCTGATCGTCACCGGAGCCACCCGGACGCAGGCGATCGAACGGGCGCGGCGGGCACTGGACGAGTTCCACGTCGAGGGCCTGGCGACCGTGATCCCGTTCCATCGCGCGGTGCTGCGCGACCCGGCGTTCATCGGCGACGAGAACGGCTTCACGGTGCACACCCGCTGGATCGAGACCGAGTGGGACAACACCGTCGAGCCGTTCACCGGTGGCGGCGCGGTCGACGAGGAGGAGTCGCAACCGCGCCAGACGGTCGTCGTCGAGGTCGGCGGTCGCCGCCTGGAGGTCTCGCTGCCCGGCGACCTCGCGCTCGGCAACGGCAGCGGCGGCGGCGAGCCGGGTGTGATCCGCAAGAAGCCCAAGCCCCGCAAGCGCGGCGGGCACGGTGCCGCCGCGGCGTCCGGAGACGCCGTCACCGCACCGATGCAGGGAACCGTGGTGAAGGTCGCCGTCGAAGAAGGGCAGACCGTCACGGTCGGCGAGCTCGTCGTCGTGCTCGAAGCCATGAAGATGGAGAACCCGGTGACCGCACACAAGGACGGTGTCATCACCGGCCTGGCGGTCGAGGCGGGTGCGGCCATCACACAGGGCACTGTTCTCGCCGAGATCAAGTGAGCTCACCCGACATCAACGCGGGCGCGTGGTACCTGAAGGCGGCCGGAGACGGTTCGTGGGACGTGTGCGAGCCGGTCAGCGGTGACGTGCGTGCGACGGTGACGGTGAGCGGTGACATCGCTGCGGGCGCGGCCGGCGCCGAGGCGGTGGCGCGCTACCTACTGCAGCTCGTCGCGCAGCCGGGCCAGTGATTTGGCCAGCAGCCGCGAGACGTGCATCTGCGAGACACCCACGCGCTCGGCGATCTGCGTCTGAGTCAGCGACTCGAAGAAGCGCAGGAGTAGCACGGTCCGCTCCCGCTCGGGCAGCGCGGCGAGCAGGGGCCGCAGCGCTTCCCGGTTCTCAATCCGATCAAGGCTGAGGTCGACGTCTCCGAGGGTGTCGACTATCGCGGCCGCATCATCGTCGCCGCCACCGCCGCCCGAGTCGATCGACAGGGTGTTGTAGGAGCTGCCCGCGATCAGTCCCTCGACCACCTGTTCGCGATCCATGTCGAGTTCGGCGGCGAGTTCGGACGCGGTGGGCGCACGGCCCAGGCGCTGTGACAGCTCGGAGGTGGCGAAACCGAGGCGCAGGTGCAACTCCTTGAGCCGTCGCGGCACCTTGACCGACCAGCTGTAGTCACGGAAGTGCCGACGGACCTCGCCCATGATGGTCGGCACGGCGAACGAGACGAAATCCGAACCGGTCGCAACGTCGTAGCGATTCACCGCGTTGACCAGTCCCACCCGGGCCACCTGCACCAGATCGTCGCGGGATTCGCCGCGGCCGTCGAAGCGGCGAGCGATGTGATCGGCCAGCGGGAGGCAACGCTCGACGATCCGGTCGCGGCGGCGGCGGAACTCCGCTGAGTCGGGATCGAAGGTGGCCAGCTCGCGGAACATGTCCGGAACATCGGCGTACTCGGAGTTCGACCGCGATGATACTTTCTCGGTCGCTCGTGAGCTCACCGCGAAGCGCCTGCCCGCCTCGTGGTCAGGGTGATGCCGAACACCCGCGATTCCGGGCCGGCCTGGCCATCAGGTGTGCCGAAGGTCGCCACCTCGTCGGTGAGCGAACTCAGCACGTGCCAACTGAAGCTTCCCGGGCCGAGGACATCGTCGCCTGAGCACTCGGTCGACGCCTCCACCACGACCGCGTCGTCACGGGGGTCCACCACGACGACGAGCACCGCATTCGCCGTCGCTGATCGGATCAGCCGGGTGCAGGCCTCGTCGACCGCGAGCCGCAGATCCGCCACGGCGTCGACGTCGAGGTCGGAGAAGGTGCCTACGGCGCCGACCAGGGTGCGCAGCACCGCGAGGTTCTCCAACTGGGCCGCGACCCGGACTTCCACC
>JBAXCK010000016.1:0-35781 GCA_037141465.1 Mycobacteriaceae bacterium
TCAGTCTTCGTCGGCGTCGCGGAACGGCCACAGCCTTCTTCCCGGCAGTGGGATGCGCTCGGCGATACTGCTCAGCGGATTGACCACCAGGCTCAGCGTCACGACCGCCTCGCGCAGGGTCTCGATCGTCGGCGCGAGCGCTTCCAGGCCGGGTGCGAGTCGGTTGAGGGTGTCGGTCACCGCAGCGAGTTGTTCCAGCGGGCCGTTGCGCGCGGTGAGGCGTTCCACCAGCCCGCCCTCGGCCAGCAGCCGATCGGCAAGGCCGTCTTCGGCGAGGACGCGTTCCGCCAGTCCGTCCTCGGCAAGCAGTTGATCGACCAGACCGCCGGGCGCCAGCGCGCGATCCACACCGCCACCCTCGGCAGTCAATCGGTCGAGCACCCCGTCGGGGGCGGTGAGGCGGTCGATGAGCCCGCCGGGTCGCATCAACCGGTCGACGGGTCCGTCCGGGGCCAGCGCCCGCCCGAGTGGGGCGTCGTCTTCGATCAGAGCGGCGAACCTGTTGGCCCGCTCAATGGTGTCGTCCAGGCCCAGTAGGTGCACGACGGAGTCCCGCGCCGACGGCATGGCGTTCCCGCCCAGAGTTCCCTTGGCCATGTCGACCGCGACGCCGGCGATACCCAGACCGGCATCGGCCGCAGCAAGGCCGACCTTCAGCGGTACGGTCGCAGCGTCCACCAGCAGTTTCGCCAGATCCATCAGCCAATGTTACGGCGGCGGACCCGCGATGAGCCGATTAGCGTTCACAGCAACTGCACAGCGGGTATCCAGGGTCTGTTCACCGGCCTGGGAGGGAATTGGAAGCATGGCGACAGAACCCTGCGAGCCGGAGGCTCGCGTCCTGGTGGTCGACGACGAGACGAACATCGTCGAACTGCTCGCCGTGAGCCTGAAATTCCAGGGCTTCGAGGTGTACACCGCGACCAGCGGCACCGCGGCACTGGACAAAGCGCGCGAAGTCAAACCAGACGCGGTGATCCTCGACGTGATGATGCCCGGCATGGACGGATTCGGAGTGCTGCGTCGCCTGCGTGCGGACGGGATCGATGCACCGGCGCTGTTCCTCACCGCCCGCGACAGCGTGCAGGACAAGATCACCGGCTTGACCCTCGGCGGCGACGACTACGTCACCAAACCGTTCAGCCTCGAAGAGGTGGTGGCCCGACTGCGGGTCATCCTGCGCCGAGCGGGCAAAGGTGTCGAGGAGGAGCGCGACACCCGGCTGAGGTTCTCAGATATCGAACTCGACGAGGAGACCCACGAGGTGTGGAAAGCCGGCGAACCGGTGTCCCTGTCGCCGACCGAGTTCACCCTGCTGCGCTACTTCGTCATCAATGCCGGCACCGTGCTGAGCAAGCCCAAAATCCTTGACCATGTGTGGCGCTATGACTTCGGCGGCGACGTGAACGTCGTCGAGTCCTATGTTTCCTATCTGCGACGCAAGATCGACACCGGCGACAAGAGGCTGCTTCATACCCTGCGCGGCGTAGGTTACGTCCTGCGCGAACCGCGGTAGAGACGCGAGCCCCGGTAGAGAATGGGAACCGTGCACAACTCCCGGGCGCTGCCGCTGCGGGTCACTTTGGTGGCGGCGATGCTGCTGCTCGTGACGTGCGGCCTGGTGGCCTCCGGCGTCGCGGTCACCTCCATCCTGCGACACACCCTGCTCGGACGAGTCGACCAGAGCCTGTTCGATGCCTCCACCGGCTGGGCGCAGGAGCCGCGCGAGATGTTGCCGACGCTGCAGAGTCCCAACCCTGCCCGCCCCCCGTCGAATTTCTACGTCCAAGGTATCGACCCGCTGGGCAATGTCTGGATCGTGATCAACGATCGCAAGGCCCAGCCTGCCCTGCCCGGGGACGGCGACCTTGGACCGACGCCGGTGACCATCGGCTCGGCTGGTGACTCGAATATCCGCTGGCGCGCACTGTCGATGCGGGCGCCCAACGGCGAGTTGATCACCGTCGCCATGGATCTCTCCGACATGCAGTCGACGATGGAGGCCCTGGTGTGGCTGCAGATCGGCATCGGCATGGCGGTTCTGCTGGTGCTGGGTGTGCTCGGCTCCTGGGTGGTGCATCGCAGTCTTCGTCCGCTGGTCGAGGTGGAGGAGACGGCGGCCGCGATCGCCTCGGGCCAGCTCGACCGCCGCGTGCCCCAGGGCGATCCCCGCACCGAGGTAGGCCAGCTCTCACTGGCGCTCAACGGCATGCTCACCCGCATTCAGAGTGCTGTCGCCGCCTCAGACACCTCCGCGGAGCAGGCACGTATCTCCGAGGGGCGTATGCGCAGGTTCATCACCGATGCGAGCCACGAGCTTCGGACGCCGCTGACCACAATCCGTGGTTTCGCCGAGTTGTATCGGCAAGGTGCCGCCCGCGACACCGACATGCTGATGTCGCGGATCGAAAGCGAGTCTCGCCGGATGGGTGTACTGGTCGACGATCTGTTGATGCTCGCCCGGCTCGATGCGCAGCGACCGCTGGAACGCCAGCCGGTCGATCTGCTGGCGCTGGCCAGCGACGCTGTCCACGATGCGCGCGCAGTGGCACCCTCGCGCACGGTATGTCTTGAAGTGCTGGCGGGACCCGGTATTCCCCAGGTCCTCGGCGACGAGGCGCGACTGCGGCAGGTGCTGGGAAACCTTGTGGCCAACGCCATGCAACACACATCCGACAGTGCCCGGATCACCATTCGGGTCGGTACGTCAGGGGATGACGCAGTGTTGGAAGTCGATGATCAGGGACAGGGTATGGATGATTCGGACGCCAAAAGGGTCTTCGAGCGGTTCTATCGCGCGGATACCTCGAGGGCTCGCTCCAGTGGCGGCACCGGCCTCGGACTGTCGATCGTCGATGCGCTTGTCCGCGCACATGGAGGGACAGTGACCCTCGACACGGCTCCGGGACGGGGATGCTGCTTCAGGGTCAGCCTGCCGCGGATACCCGAGATGTTCCCCGTCAATCGTGTTGCGAAAGAGCCGCTTTGATCTTCGCCTGGGCCTCGTCGAGGGACTCGGCGGTGGGATTGCGATCGACATGGGCGAAACCGAAATCGGTGAGGTTGTAGGCCGGGAAGACGTGGACGTGCAGGTGCGGCACCTCCAGTCCGGCGATGATCAGGCCGGCACGCTCCGCGTCGAAAGCGGTGCACACCGCACGGCCGATCCGCTGGGAGACTCCCATCACCTTGTTGAACAGAGGGAGTTCGACGGTCTGCCAGTTGTCCACCTCGGACCGCGGCACAACCAGGGTGTGGCCCTGCGTCATCGGCTCGATGGTGAGGAACGCGACCACGTCATCGTCCTCGTAGACGAAACGGCCGGGGAGATCCCCGTTGATGATCATGGTGAAGACCGATGTCATGGGCCTCAGCTTAGGACGTGGGTGCCGGCAACATCGCCGCGATCTCCTGGATCGACCAGGGCCGGCCATCGTGGTGGTCGCGATATCCCAGAAGCGCCGGTGCCTGCCGATCGAAGCGTCCGACGAAACCGCCCGCGGCGATGAAGATCTGGCCCGTGATGTGGGCGGCGAGGTCGCCGGCCAGGTAGCCGTATACGGCGGCGGCGTACTCCGGCGGTGCGGCATCCAGTGCACCGGACGCGCTCGCCTCATCGAGCATTCCGCGACGACGCAGTTCGACGATGTGGGCCTCGTAGACCGCGCCGGTCGACAGCCGCGTCTTTGCTCCCGGGCAGACGACGTTGGCCCTCACCCCGTGCTCGGCCAGCTCGGCCGCGATGGCCATCGTCAACCCGTTGACGGCGCCCTTGCCCGCTGGGTAACCAGTACCCCCATAGTCGCCCAGGAAGGCGAACGAGCTGCTGTTCACGATCGAGCCGCGCCCAGCGGCGACCATCCGCGGGGCAGCGACCCTGCAGGTGGCGAACGCCGTACCCAGGTGGACATCGATCAGGTCGTCGAATTCGGCTTGGGAGATCGTCAGAATTGACGAGCCGGATGGTTCCGGCGTGCCGGCGCAGTTGATCAGGATGTCGACGGCTCCGAATTCGCTTTCGCACTGGGACATCAGCGCCTCAGCGATCTCCGGATCGGAGGCGGAGCCGGATAGTCCAGCCGCGTCGTTGCCCTCCGCCGTGATCCTGTCGACAGTCTCATCGACAGCAATGCCATCGCGGCCGTTCACCACGACGCCCGCGCCGAGCGACGCCAGCAGCGACGCCACGGCGGCACCGATACCCCGTGATCCGCCGACGACGACCGCTCCGCGACCGGCCAGTGACGCCTGCGCTATGAGTCCTGCCCGAACTGCATGGCGTCCATATTCCAGTAGCCGCGCAGGTTGGTGATCAACCCGTCGTCGTTGACGCGATAGCAGAAGACCCCGCGTACGGTGCTGGTCACACCACCTTCGAACCTGCTGTGCAGTGAGAGGATGTGCGCGACTTCGTTGGTTGAGCTGGATGGGAACGTCTCTTCGCACGTGACCGTGAGGTTGTTGACGGCGATGTTGGTGTCGTAGAACACCGACGCCGCCTCTTTGCCACGAACACCGTTGCCGTCTGGGTTGGTGATCGCCTTACCGATCGGATCCTCGATGACGATGTCGTCGGCCATCAGCCCGAGCCAGCCCTCGCGATCGTGGTTCTGCACGCACCTCCACGACTCGTGTGAGGCGGCGAGTGCCGGTGTCAGCTCTCCCATGGCTCAGCGGTCTTCGTCGGTGTACCGGATGACGCCGCGGATGTTGCGGCCCTCCAGCATGTCCTTGTATCCGTCATTGATCTGCTCCAGGCGGTACTGGCGGGTGATCATGTCGTCGAGGTTGAGCTTGCCGATCTTGTACATGCTCAGAAGCTGCGGAATGTCGTAGTAGGGGTTGCCGCCGCCGAAAATGGTGCCCTGCAGGTTCTTCTGCATCAGGGTCAGCATCGCCAGGTTCAGCGTGACATTGGTGTCGAGCATGCTGCCGATGGCGGTCATCACGCAGGTTCCACTCTTGGAGGTGATGTTCATGTAGTTGTCGACATCGGCTCCCTGGACCTCGCCGACGGTGACGATCACCTTCTTGGCCATGAAGCCCTGGGTGACCTCGGCGATACCCATCAGGGCGGCATTGATGTCCTCGTAGACGTGCGTCGCACCGAATTTCAGCGCCTGGTCACGCTTCCACTCATTGGGGTCGATGACGAAGATGTAGCGCGCCCCGGAGTTGACCGCACCCTGAAGCGCGGCCATGCCCACGCCGCCGACGCCGACGACGGCGACGTCCTCGCCGGGCTTGATCTGGGCGGTGTGGGTGGCTGATCCGTAGCCGGTGGTGACGCCGCAGCCGACGAGGCAGGCGACCTCGAAGGGGATGGTCGGGTCGATCTTCACGACCGAGGACTCGTGAACCACCATGTAGGGGGAGAAGGTTCCCAGCAGGGTCATCGGGAAGACCGGTTGACCGTCGGCAGTGTGGATCCGGTGCGTGCCGTCGGAGATGGCGACGCCGCCGAGCAGGCCGGCGCCGAGGTCACAGAGGTTGCGCAGACCGGCCTGACAGGACGGACACTTGCCGCAGGACGGGATGAACGACATCACCACATGGTCGCCCGGAGCCACGCTCTCGACCCCCTCGCCCACCTCGGTGACGATGCCGGCGCCCTCGTGACCGCCGAGGACCGGAAAGCCCATCATCGGGATGCCGCCGGTCACCAGGTGGTGGTCGGAGTGGCACATGCCCGACGCTTCCATCTGGACCTTGACCTCGTTCTTCGCCGGGTCACCGATCTCGATCTCCTCGATGGTCCACGGCTGGTTGAACTCGCGGATGAGCGCGCCTTTTGTCTTCACGGGAAAATCCTCCGATGTCCTGGTTCTCGTCGACCTGACGACTCTATAAGCGACCCTATGGCGTAGGTCACCAGATGGGAACGGGTGCCCGTCCGATGGGGTAGTAGCCGGGCAGTTTCTCGCCGGCCAGACTGCGTTCGATGCGCCGCTGCATGCCCGCCGACAGCTTGCCCTCGCTGATCAGCTGCATGTACATCTTCTGGACGTGGCCGAAGTCGAAGAAGTCACGCTGCCATTCGATGAGGCCGTCGCCGTTGAGCCGGAACCAGCTACCGCCGATGCCGTATATCTCCTGGCTTTTTCCTTCAGCGTCCGTGGCCACCTGCTTCCAGAAGCCGACCACCTCGCCGATCTCCTCGTCGATGAGCACCTTTTGGTAGGGGTAGGTCCAACCCTCCAGGCCGGCCATCTCCAGGCCTAGGGCGATCTTCCGGATCTCGTCCTTGCCGACGCACATCACGTCCTCTTTGGGCCCGATGTTCCACCCGTAGGTTGCGTCGTCGGCGTAGAAATCGGCCAACTCCGTCCAGTCGCCTCTGTGCTCGGCTTCGCGGTTGACCTCCAGCCACCGCCTTACGAAATCCTTCAACTGCTCGCGCGGCAACGCAGCCATCTAGTTCTCCTTATCCACGATGGTCAGGGCTCTGGTGGGACAGCTTTGCACCGCTCGCTCGATGTCGAGGCGGGCCGACTCGGGTGGCTCACTGTCGAGGATCTCGACCTCGCCGCGCTTGGGAACCCGGAAGTACTCGGGTGCCTCAAGCTCGCACATGGCGTGGCCCTGACATAGGTCCAGGTCCACTTCGATGCGGTAGTTACCCACGGCTCTGCCTCTTGCGGTAGCGGACCTTCGCCGGCCGGGCGAGTTGGACCACCATTTTCGAGTGGTCGTTGCGGTAGGTATCGCCGGGTTGGGCCATCTCGAACTCGTACTCACGAAGCAGGACCGAGAAGATCGCCTTGATCTGCATCGTGCCGAAGGCCGCTCCGA
Organism: Mycobacteriaceae bacterium; assembly: GCA_037141465.1. Lineage (GTDB taxonomy): Bacteria > Actinomycetota > Actinomycetes > Mycobacteriales > Mycobacteriaceae > Mycobacterium. The sequence goes on from JBAXCK010000016.1 coordinate 6,793, forward strand.
CGCAGCGGTGACGCCCCGCGCCGAACGGGATCCAGGTCCAGCGGTGCAACACGTCCTCCTCGCGCGGCTTGTCGTACCGGTCGGGGTCGAAGGTCTCGGGATCGGGGAAGTCCTCCGGGATTCGATTGGAGACGGCCGGGGAGGCGGCGACGAACTCACCTCTGTGGATCGGATGGCCCCGTACCTCGAACTCGCCTTTCGCCACCCGCATCAAGATGATCAGAGGCGGGTGTAGCCGCAGGGTCTCCTTGATCACGTTCTCCAAAGCGGGTATCTGGCGTAGCGCATGGAAACTCACCTCCTCGCCGTCGGCGTAGAGGTCATCGAGTTCGCCGGTCACTGCCGAGAGGATCTGCGGGTGGTTCATGAGTTCGATCAGCGTCCATGATGAGGTGCCCGCGCTGGTGTGATGGCCCGCGAACATCAGTGAGATGAACATCCCGGTGATCTCATCGGCGGAGAACCGCGGGTCGCCGGCTTCGTCCTTGATCGAGACCAGGACGTCGAGCATGTCCCTATCGCTCTTGTCGGCCGGTGGATTCGCGATCCGCTGGTTCATGATCTCCTGAACCAGACCGACGAGGCTTTCCCGCGCCTCGTCTCGGACCTTGAAGCTTTCGATCGGCAGATACGGATCGACGTAGCAGAGCGGATCGGTACCGCGTTCCAGAAGGTGGTAGTAGTTCGCAAAACGCGAATCGAGTTGTTCGCGGAACTTGCGGCCGATCAGGCAGGCGGTCGAGGTGTAGATAGTCAATTCGGCGAAGAAGTCGAGCAGGTCGATCTCACCCGCATCACCCCAGTCCGCGGTCATCCGACGCACCTCGCGTTCGATGGTGGCCGCGTGGCTCTTCATGTGATCGCCCCGCAGTGCGGAGTTGTGCAGCATCTCCTTGCGCCGCTCCGGGCTGGCGTCGAAGACCACCCCCTTGCCGAAGATCGGTGTCATGAACGGGTAGGCCTCTGCTTGGTCGAGATCCTCATCGGCTGAACGGAAGAAGAACTCGTTCGCCTCCGCACCGGTCAGCAGGATGACCTTCTTGGAGGCCAGTTGGAAGTAGCCGACATCACCGCACTCCTCGCGCACACGCTGCATGAGCCCGATCGGATCGGTGCGGAACTCCTCGAGATGGCCGTGTTCGTCCTCGCCGCCGGAGACGCGCTGTACCTCGCGCAATGACCCGCTCACGATTCCTCCGGGTACTTCAGTTGACGGCGTTCCCCGGGCGCGCCGAACAGCGGAGCCTCCGGTTGCACTTCGATCGAGGTGACGAACCCGCCGCGTGGTGTCTCAGCGACGAATGCGATGGCGCGCGCGAGGTCCGCGGCGCGAAGAAAGTAGGAGTGGCGGGCCTGACCCCATTTCGCCCAGTCGTCGAGGGCGGCGGAGATCGCATCCGGTGGCAGCGTCCAGCCCATCTCGGTCTGTGTCGGACCCGGGTGCACCACAGAGGCGCGGACGCCGGTGCCCTCCAACTCCATCTGCAGATTTGTGACCATGGCGAGCAGCCCTGCCTTCGCCGCGCCATAGGCGCCCATATGCGGGCGCGGCCGAAGCGAGACATCCGAGCCGATGAAGATCACATCGCCCCTGCGCCGGTCGACCATTCCGGGCAACACCGCGGTGGCAAGCCGGTTGGCGCCGATGAGATGGATCTGGATCTGTGACTCGAAGTCCTCGGTGCTGACTTCATAGAGTCGGCCGAATTGCGTTTCCCCCGCGCCCGCGACCAGGACCTCGATGTCTCCGAGTTCCTGCTCGGCCCTGTGGACGAACTGCTTCACCGAGTCGGGATCAGTGACGTCCAGAGGCAGCGCGACCGCCTCCCCGCCGTTGTCGCGGATCCGCGCCGCAAGTTCCTCGCACTTGGCCACCCGGCGCGCGCCGAGTGCGACCGGGAATCCGCGTGCGGCCAGTTCGGCCGCGGTGGCCGCCCCGATACCTGAGGAGGCACCCGCGATCAGGGTGGGCCGGCGGGCCGGATGCGGATCGAACCGGGGCATCAGCGCATCAGATCCTCTCCACCGTGATCGGCAGATGCGCGAATCCGCGCACGCTGCTGGAGTGAACCCGGACCGCAGCGGTCTCGTCGACCTCGTAGCCGCGGATGCGTTCGAAGAGTTCGGTCAGGGCGACCCGCGCCTCCATCCGTGCGAGGTGCGCACCCAGACAGAAGTGCGCGCCGCTGCCGAAACTGAGCAGCTTGGATCCGATGTCGCGTCCGATGCGGAATTCGTCGGGTTCGTCGAACACCCGCTCGTCGCGGTGGGCCGAACCGGGTGCGAGTAACAGGGTTTCCCCTTCGCGCAATGTCGTGCCGTGGAACTCGATGTCCCGGGCCACCAAGCGGGCCAGGAGCTGGCTGGAGGTGTCGTAGCGCAGCGTCTCCTCGACCCACTGGGATATGAAGTCACCGGGGATGCGGCCGGGGTCGTTGTACACCCCGGCCAACTGATCCGGGTTCACCCCGCCCCAGTAGATCGCGTTGCCAAGCAACTTGGTGGTTGTCTCGTTGCCGGCGACAACCATGAGGAACAGAAACGCCATGATCTCGTCGTCGCCGAGCCGGTCGCCGTCGATCTCAGCCTCCAGCAGCGCGCTGGTCAGGTCCTCGGTCGGTTTCCTGCGGCGTTGCGCGACCATGTCGGCGTAATAGGTGAGCAGTTCCATCGCGGCGATCAGTGCGGGCTCGGGCACATCGGTCACCCCGTCTTCGCGGTGCATCACCGCATCGGCAAGTACGCGCAGCCGTTGCCGATCCTCACGCGGGACGCCTACGAGTTCGGAGATGACATCCATCGGGAGCTTGCCGGCGAATTCGGTGATGTAGTCGAACGAGTCGTGTTGCAGAGCGCTGTCGAGGTGCTCCCTGGTGAGTTCGGCGACCCTTGACTCCAGTTCCCGGATACGTCGCGGCGTGAACCCCTTGGACACCAGGGTGCGCAGCCGAAGATGCGCGGGATCATCCATAGCGAGAAAGGACATCGTCCGGTAGGCCTCGGGTGTCCTTGAGATCGGATCCAAGGACACGCCGAGTCGGTTCGACAACTCGGTGGAATTGCGGAATCCCGCATGTACATCGCCGTGGCGGGTCAGCGCCCAGAAGTTCAGCTGATCGTTGCGGTAGAGCGGCGCCTCGTCTCGCAACCTCTTGTAGAACGGGTAGGGATCCTCGTGGAACTCGTAATCGTAGGGATCGAGTACAAGATCGACGGCGGTCATCCGGTCGTCCCCAGGATCAGTCCCACCACGTACCCGAGCCGGTCGGCGATCTGTCGGTAGCTCAGCACTCCGCTGCCGGCGTGCACAAGCGCCCCGAAATAACTCATCTCCAGCGCGGAGACGGTTCGTGAGTCCGCGTCCGGCCCGAGCGCGGACTTGATCCGCTTGTGAATCTCCGCACCGATCTGCTCGCGCACGGGAGCCACCGCGGCGTCGGCACTCAGCAGCGCGGTGGTGCATGCGGCCGCCACCTCGGGCTCGTCCGCAACCACCAGCGCGAGGCTGCGCAACGCCTGCTGCACCCGGTTGGTCCGGTCGTCGTTGACGTCGGTGAAGAACGGCACCTGCCGCACCAATTCGAGGTAGACCTCAGCGACGAGGTGATTCTTTGACGAGAAATAGGTGTAGGCGGTGGCCGAAGCGACTCCCGCACGCGCCGCCACCCCGCGCACGGTGAGATCCGCGTAGGACGAGTCACGCATCGTCGCCAATGCCGCGCTCACCAGCCTGCGCACGGTCTCCTCCTGGCGTGGCCGGCGCGTCGCCGCCGCCCGCTCGGGTGCCGTCACCACCCCGTCACTGGACACATGTCCACCCTACGGTCGAGGCGGCCGACGGTGCAAGCCGGACTGACAATCTTGCATGCGTGGATATGCTGCGGCTATGGTGCCGATGAGGGTATCCGGACAGGTGTCCAAATATTTGAGCGTGGGGAGTCGCGTGTGGCGATAGCAACCGAGCGCACCAGTGATCTGTTCATCGACGGATCGCTGGTCCCCGGCGGCGCCGGACGATTCGCCACCGTCAATCCGGCCACCGAGGAGGTGCTCGGCACCGCGGCCGACGCCGATGCCGAGGACACGAACCGCGCTCTTGACGCTGCACGCCGCGCCTTCGACACCACCGACTGGTCGACGAATACCGAACTGCGAGTGCGGTGCATCCGTCAGCTACGCGACGTCATGCGCGAGCACATTGAGGAGTTGCGTGGTATCACGATCGCCGAAGTCGGTGCGCCCTCCATGCTCACCGCGGCCGCACAACTCGAAGGACCGGTCGACGACCTGCTCTTCGCGGCCAGCACCGCCGAGACCTACCAGTGGCGTACCGATCTGGGCGAATCGAAGCCCATGGGGATCCCCACCCGGCGCACTCTGGTGCGTGAGGCGGTCGGCGTGGTCGCCGCCATCACTCCGTGGAACTTCCCGCACCAGATCAATCTCGCCAAGATCGGGCCCGCGCTCGCGGCCGGGAACACCGTGGTCCTCAAGCCGGCGCCCGACACCCCGTGGTGCGCGGCGATCCTCGGCGAGTTGGCCCAGCACACCGACATCCCCCCGGGCGTGCTGAACATCGTCACGTCCAGCGACCACGCTGTCGGGGCGATGCTGTCACGCGATCCACGAGTGGACATGGTCTCGTTCACCGGATCGACCGCCACCGGGCGTGCGGTGATGGCGGCCGGCGCCGACACCATCAAGAAGGTGTTCCTCGAACTCGGCGGGAAGTCAGCGTTCGTCGTTCTCGACGACGCCGACCTCACCGGCGCCTGCTCGATGGCAGCCTTCACCGCATCTATGCACGCCGGACAGGGGTGTGCGATCACCACTCGCCTGGTGGTGCCACGCGCACGTTACGACGACGCGGTGCAAGCAGCCGCAGCCACCATGTCGGGTATCCGGCCCGGCGATCCCACCAACCCGGGGACCATCTGCGGCCCGGTCATTTCGGAGCGTCAGCGTGATCGCGTGCAGTCCTATCTCGACCTCGCGATCGCCGAGGGCGGCCGATTCGCCTGTGGCGGTGGACGTCCAGCCGACCGTGATCGGGGCTTCTTCATCGAACCGACCGTCGTCGCCGGACTGGACAACACCGCTCGGGTTGCGCGCGAGGAGATCTTCGGTCCGGTCCTGACCGTGATCGCCCACGACGGTGACGACGACGCGGTGCGGATCGCGAACGACTCGCCCTACGGCCTCTCGGGCACGGTCTTCAGTGCTGACCCCGACCGTGCACAGGGCATCGCCTCGCGCTTGCGGGTCGGCACCGTGAACGTCAACGGGGGGGTGTGGTACTGCGCCGATACACCCTTCGGCGGATACAAGCAGTCCGGTGTCGGCCGCGAGATGGGTGTGGCCGGCTTCGAGGAGTACCTCGAACTGAAATCCATCGCCACGGCGGTCTGACACGGACGTGAGGAGTGAGATGCGACGCTTCGACGGGAAGGTCGGAATCGTCACCGGGGCCGGCGGTGGCATCGGCCAGGCTTACGCGGAGGCACTCGCCCGCGAGGGCGCCGCGGTGGTGGTCGCCGACATCAACACCGACGGTGCCGAGCGCGTGGCGGCCGCTATCCGCGCCGAGGGCGGCAATGCACTGGCGATGCACGTGGACGTCTCCGACCCGGACTCCGCCAAGGCGATGGGAGACCGAACCCTCGCTGAGTTCGGCGGGATCGACTACCTGGTGAACAACGCGGCCATCTTCGGCGGCATGAAACTGGACTTTCTGCTCACCGTCGACTGGGACTACTACAAGAAGTTCATGAGCGTGAATCTCGACGGCGCGCTGCTGTGTACGCGTGCGGTCTACCGCAAGATGGCCAAACGCGGTGGCGGTGCCATCGTCAACCAGTCCTCTACAGCCGCGTGGCTTTACGCGAACTACTACGGCCTGGCCAAGGTCGGTATCAACGGTCTGACCCAACAGCTTTCACGGGAGTTAGGTGGCCAGAACATCCGGATCAACGCGATCGCGCCCGGCCCGATCGACACCGAGGCCAATCGGACGACCACGCCGCAGGAGATGGTGGCCGACATCGTCAAGGCGATCCCACTGAGCCGGATGGGCCAGCCCGACGACCTCGTCGGCATGTGCCTGTTCCTGCTGTCCGATGAGGCGAGATGGATCACCGGGCAGATCTTCAATGTCGACGGCGGACAGATCATCCGGTCATGAAGCTGGGTTATGTCGGGCTTGGCAGCATGGGTGCCCCGATGGCGATGCGCCTGACAGGCTGGCCGGACGGCTTGACCGTCTACGACGTTCGCAATGAGGTGATGAAGCCGTTCGCCGAGGCCGGAGCCGTGGTTGCGGCCAGCCTTTCCGAGGTCGCGGCGGCCGATCTGATCAGCGTCACAGTGCTTGACGATGCCCAGGTACGCGAGGTCGTGGCCGAAATCGCCCGGCACGCATCGCCGGGCACGGTGATCGCCATCCATTCGACGATCGCCGACGGCACCGCAGCCGAACTCGCCGCTGAACACCGCTCGCAGGGCATCGACGTGATCGACGCGCCGGTCAGCGGCGGCGCCGCGGGAGCGCAGAAAGGTGAGTTGGCGACCATGGTGGGCGCGCCGCGCGAGGTGTACGAACGCGCCAAGCCGGCCTTCAAGCAGTGGGCGTCGCTGGTCATCCACGCCGGCGAACCCGGCGCGGGCACCCGGATGAAGCTTGCGCGGAACATGCTGACCTTCACGGGGTTCGCCGCCGCCGCGGAAGCGATGAGACTCGCCGAAGCGGCTGGCCTTGATGTTCAGGCGCTGGGGCGCGTGGTCCGCCACACCGACGCGATCAGTGGCGGACCCGGCGCGATCATGGTTCGTGACAACACCCACGACCTTGAACCCGGGCATTGGCTGTATGACACCTTCACCCACACCCGCACCCTGGGGGAGAAGGATCTGGGTCTGGCACTCGGGCTTGGCGATCTGCTCGATGTCGACCTATCACTGGCCCAGATCGCACTGCGCGACCTCGCTTCCGGCCTCGGCGTGCCGCACGGAAAGGACTGATCATGGACGAAACCCGCCGCAAGGGTCTGGCCAAAATGAACGAGGTCTACGGCTGGGACATGCCCGATATGCCGGGTGACTTTTTCGCGCTGACCGTCGACCACCTGTTCGCCGACATTTGGAGCCGCCCCGGACTGTCGATGCGGGACAAACGGATCATGACGCTGTCGGTGGTCACCGCGTTGGGGTTGCCCGACCTGGCCGAGATCCAGATTAACGCCGCACTGCAGAACGACGAGATGTCCGCCGAGGAGTTGCGCGAGATGGCCATCTTCATCACCCACTACGTCGGCTTCCCGCTCGGTGCCACGTTCAATAATGTGGTGGAAAAAGTCGTGGCAAAGCGCGGCAAAGAGCGGTGATCTAGGGTTTGGCTGTGCGCGTACTCGTGATCGGATCCGGTGCCCGCGAACACGCCCTTCTCACCGCGTTGCGTCGTGACCCGTCGGTGGATTACCTCGCGATCGCGCCGGGCAACGCCGGCACTGCCATGCTCGCCGAGCAGTACGACCTCGATATCTCCTCACCGCGTGACGTCACCGCGCTGGCGCGGAGCTTGACCGCCGATCTGGTGGTGATCGGTCCTGAGGTCCCACTGGTGCTCGGAGTCGCCGATGCGGTGCGCGCCGCCGGTATCGCCTGCTTCGGTCCGTCGAAGGAGGCGGCCCTCATCGAGGGCTCCAAGGCCTTTGCGAAGGATGTGATGGCGGCCGCGAGTGTTCGCACGGCACGCAGCGAGACCGTTGACAATCCGGCAGAACTCGACGCCGCGCTGGATCGGTTCGGACCCCCGGCCGGTCAGCATGCCTGGGTGGTCAAGGACGACGGACTGGCCGCCGGCAAGGGCGTCGTGGTCACCTCCGACCGGGACGTCGCACGCGCACACGCCGCGACACTGCTCGACGACGGCCATCCGGTGCTGCTCGAATCCTTCCTCGACGGACCCGAGGTGTCGTTGTTCTGCCTCGTCGACGGCGCGACCGTGGTGCCTCTGTTGCCCGCGCAGGACTTCAAGAGGGTCGGCGACAACGATTCTGGGCCCAACACCGGGGGTATGGGCGCCTATGCGCCGCTGCCATGGTTGTCCGACTCAGCGGTCGCGGAGATCGTGCGCGATGTCGTCGAGCCCGTGGCGGCAGAGATGGTGGCGCGCGGCTGCCCGTTCTCGGGTCTGCTCTACGCGGGCATGGCCATCACCTCCGCCGGACCGGCGGTCGTCGAATTCAACTGCCGCTTCGGTGATCCCGAGACCCAGGCCGTACTGGCACTGCTGGAGTCACCGCTCGGGGAACTGCTGTACGCGACGGCGACCGGGAAACTTGCCGCGCAGCCTCCGCTGCGATGGCGCGACGGGTATGCGGTGACCGTCGTGCTGGCGGCGGAGAACTATCCGGGACGGCCCCGGGTGGGCGACGTGATCACCGGGGCTGACACCGACGGCGTCCTGCATGCCGGCACCACTCTGCGCGACGGCGTGGTGGTTTCGTCCGGCGGACGGGTGCTGTCGGTCGTCGGGACCGGGAAGGATCTCGCCAACGCGCGCGCCGACGCCTACGGCAAGCTTGACTCGGTAAGACTGACGGGCAGCCATTTTCGCTCCGACATCGGATTGGCGGCGGCGGAGGGGCGGATCGCCCTTCGACACTCACGCGATCAGTAATGGGGCCATCCACGTCAGTTCAGCGGGAAGCTGCGCGCTCCAAAACGTCGTGTCATGGCCGCCGGGAGAGAACCCACCGGCCGGAGGGGTCGGGAGTTGAGCGATGAACGCCTTGGTGGCCGCGTAGAACGGATCGCTGTCACCGCAGTCGATCCGGATCGGGATCGAGCCGAGAGCGGGTAGCCCGAAAACACTGTTGGCGGCAAAGTCGTCGGCACCGTCGAAGGCTCCCGGTGCGGAAGCCGCGGGCGACGGCCATAGTGCAGGGCTCACCGCGCAGATCGCGGCAGTGCGCACCGGGCCGAGGCGGGAGCCGAGCAGCAGGGCGCCGTATCCGCCCATGGACCAGCCGAGGAAACCGACCCGCGAGGTGTCCAGTTGCTGACCGGCCAGCATCGGCAGCAGTTCGTCGAGGACCATGGAACCGGAGTCATCCCCGGCAGCGCGACGGTGCCAGTATCCGCCGCCCCCGTCGACGGCCACGACCGCGAAGGGGGGACTCCCGGCTGAAACCACCTGTGCCAGAAGGTCGTCCAGGCCCATCCCCATGACAGCCGCGGCATCACTGCCCTTGCCGTGGAGCGCTATGACCGGCCGCAGCGGGGCCGTCTGGCCGGGTGGGCGGGCGATGGCCCAATTGGTGAGAACCCGGCCCCGGGCCGCCGAGACGAATGATCCGGTGACCATGGTCGGCGCTGTGACCGGCGCGGCGGCGGCCGGCGCTTCCGGTGTGGCCGAGCCGAGAGCGACGGCGCCGGCACCCAGGCGCAGAAACTCGCGGCGAGTGACCTTTGGCACCTCACCATCCTCACCATTGGTCACTACTTCAGGCAAACGGCGATGGCGTCGGATCGTGCACTGGCAGCATGAGGATCATGTCCTCAGCGGCGACGGCGAAGGGAGAGCGGCGGCGTCATACGCTTGTCCGAGCCGCCGCCGAACTGCTCTGCGAGGGCGGATTCGAGGCCGTCAGCCACCGCGCTGTCGCCGAGCGGGCCCGCGTCCCGCTCGCATCCACCACGTACTACTTCTCGTCGCTGGAGGAGCTGGTGGAGAAGGCGGTCGAGTACCTCGGCGCCGCTGAACTGGCGCAGCTTCGCGATCGGGTGGAGGCGCTGCCGCGGCGTCGCCGCGGGGCCGAGGCGACCGCCGACGTCCTGGTCGATCTGCTCGCCGCGGACCCCACCCGGGAGGAACTGATCTCCCGCTACGAGCGCTACATCGCCTGCGCGCGCCACCCGGAGTTGCGTGGAGTGGAACGCCGCCTGCTCAAGCAGCGCGTCGACGCGATCGCCGAGGCGATCGGCCGGTCAGGTCGGCGGGTGCGTTCGGGCATGATGACGGCGCTGCTCTACTCGTTCGACGGTGCGGTCGCATCGTCGCTGGCCGAGGACGCGGCTGCGCCTCGCGACTACGTTCGTGCCACCCTGGTGGACGTGATCGACGTTCTGGCCCCCGTCGACGCCCGGGTGTGAGCCGTGGCGCTGCCTGACGTCACCCGGCCGGTGACCGACCTGATCGACGGTGTCATGGATAGGGCCCCGGTCCTGGGCTACACGCGCATCGGCTCCGGTCTGCGCCGCCGGTGGTGGCCGGCCGACCCGGAACCCGGTGCCATGGCGGGCAAACGTGTTCTCGTCACCGGGGCGACTGCAGGAATCGGCCTGGAGATGGCGCGTGCGTTCGCCGCGCTGGGGGCGACGGTGCACCTATTGGGCCGCAATCCCGACAAGGTGCGACGATGCGCGGCCGACATCGAGCAACAGGTGCCCGGCGCGCGGATCATCGGTGAAGTGTGCGACGTCTCGGATCTCGCGGCGATCGAGACCTGGGCCGCTGAGTTCTCGGCCCGGGTTCCCGCCCTCGACGGACTGGTACACAACGCGGGACTCATGCCCAAGGAACGCCACGTCACCCCGCAGGGCCACGAACTGCAGCTGGCCACCCATGTTCTGGGCCCGCACCTGATGACCGAGAAGCTGCTACCGCTGCTTCGCGCCGCGCGCGGCGCGTCGGTTGTGTGGGTGTCCTCCGGCGGCATGTATAGCGCGCCACTGGTCGTCGAGGACTTGGATTCCCACAACGACTACAACGGGGTCCGGGCGTACGCACGCACCAAACGGATGCAGGTCGTGTTGGCCGACTCGTGGGCACGACGGCTGGCCGGCACCGACGTGCGGGTAGAGAGCATGCATCCGGGTTGGGTGGACACCCCCGGCGTGGCGGAGTACCTGCCCCGGTTCAGGGTGATCACCAAGCCGCTGCTGCGCGGGGCGGCCGACGGTGCGGACACGGTCGTGTGGCTGGTCGCCACCCGACCGCGGTCCGAGCCAGGCCACTTCTGGCACGACCGTGCTCAACGGCCGACGACATTCGGCTGGCAGCGCCACGAGAAACCGGCCCGGATTCGCCGGTTCCTCTCGGAAGTGAGCGCGATGACCGATACGCCGGATACCTGGACCGGCCTCCGGGGTTCTTGAGACGGGATCAGGGGTTCCTGAGAGCGGGAGTCACGATGCATCCCGTAGCGACGTCGCCGTAGACCGTGACGTCACCGGGGCGGCTGGCGGCGTACCGGGCGATGTAGGCACACAGAACGGCATCGACGGGATCCTCGGCACGGCGGAGCTCGGACTTCCGGGTGGCGCTGCGAACGGCGCGTTCCAGTTCAGCCCATTGCGGCGAGCCCGTCACGTCAAGCGATGGAGTCGAATCGATCAACCCCTCGATGAACGCGATCAGCCGCATCAATTCCGCGCGCAACTGCACGACGTCGCGGCCGGACTTCTGCTTGTACTTCAGCGTCTTCGGCAGTCCGAACAGCACGACGCTCGCAGCGTGCGGGTACACCTCCAGCGCGCGTCGCGACCCTGACAGCGGGTCGAGACCCAGCGCGAGCTGGGCGCACAGCCGCGCCCCGCGGCCGCCGTCGGCGAACCACGCGAGACCGGTATTGGCCGGATGGGTGCCGGCGTCGAAGCGCCGGAAGTCTCGGTTCAACGCCGCCTCGCAGGGCCTGTTGCCGCTCGGGTTTGTGACCACCAGCGGTGAATCGATTCCCACCACGCAGGCTCCGCTGACGTAGGGCCGCATCTGGTTGAGAACGTCGTCGTCATCGCCGGCCACCGCGACGTGACGCAGCACGCCCGCCTCGTCGATCGCGGCGACCCCGGTCGGGCTGCGATCGCCCCACGCCAGGTCGACTCCCACGAAGTACACGCGGTAAACCGTAAGCTGTAGTCGTGAGCCGCGAGCCTGGGACCATTCCTGATGTCCTGGCCAACCGGTACGCAAGTGCCGGCATGGTTGGCATCTGGTCACCGGCGGCCAAGGTCGTCGCCGAGCGCCGGCTGTGGCTGGCGGTCTTGAGGGCGCAGCGCGAGCTCGGCGTAGAGGTCCCCGAGGCGGCGCTTGCCGACTATGAGCGTGTGCTCGAGCAGGTCGACCTCGACTCGATGGCCGCCCGCGAGCGTGTTCTGCGCCACGATGTCAAGGCGCGCATCGAGGAGTTCAACGCCCTGGCCGGCCATGAGCAGGTTCACAAGGGCATGACGAGCCGCGACCTGACCGAGAATGTCGAGCAGTTGCAGATTCGCCGGTCTCTGGAACTCGTTCACGCCCACGGGGTCGCGGTCGTCGCGCGGTTGGCCGAGCACGCGATCAGCTATCGCGATCTGGTGATGACGGGCCGCAGTCACAACGTCGCCGCCCAGGCGACCACCCTGGGCAAGCGGTTCGCGTCAGCCGCTCAGGAGACACTTCTCGCGCTCACCCGCATCCGCGAGTTGCTCGACCGATACCCGCTGCGCGGCGTCAAAGGACCGATGGGCACCGCACAGGACATGCTCGACCTGTTCGACGGTGACGCCGCCCGTCTGGATGATCTGGAACGCCGGGTCGCCGCACACCTCGGTTTCTCGGCTGTGCTGGACAGTGTCGGCCAGGTGTATCCCCGATCCTTGGACCACGAGGTCGTCTCCGCCCTGGTGCAACTCGGCGCCGGTCCGTCCTCGCTGGCTCACACCGTCCGGCTGATGGCCGGCCACGAACTGGTGACCGAAGGTTTCGCCCCCGGGCAGGTCGGCTCCTCGGCGATGCCGCACAAGATGAACACCCGCAGTTGCGAACGGGTCAACGGACTTCAGGTGGTGTTGCGCGGATACGCGTCGATGACGGCCGAACTCGCCGGCGCCCAGTGGAATGAAGGCGATGTGTTCTGCTCGGTGGTGCGCCGAGTCGCGCTGCCCGATGCCTTCTTCGCCGCCGACGGGATGATGGAGACTTTCCTGACCGTGCTGGAGGAGTTCGGTGCCTATCCCGCGGTGATCGATCGCGAACTGAATCGCTATTTGCCCTTTCTGGCGACGACCAAGGTGCTCATCGCCGCCGTGCGTGCCGGCATGGGACGTGAGTCCGCCCACGAGGTGATCAAGGAGCACGCCGTCGCCGTCGCACTGGCCATGCGGGAACAGGGAATCGAACCGGATCTACTGGACCGGCTCGCCGCCGATCCTCGACTGCCCCTTGACCGCGCGGCCCTCGACGCGGCACTTGCTGACCGAAAGTCATTCACCGGAGCGGCCGGCAGTCAGATCGACCGGGTGGTGGCCGCTGTCGACGAATTGGTGAGCGCCTACCCGCAAGCGTCTGCTTACACCCCCGGCGCGATCCTCTAGCCGACTTCGGCGCGGTTTCGTTCGCTGAGCGCTGGTTAGCGCGCCGAAATAGCGGCGTGGATCTCCGCCAGCACGTTGTCGGGATGCTGTGTGATGTCCAGCCAGGTGAACCTCAGCACCGTCCAGCCGTTCAGGGAAAGCTTGTTCTGCCGGTTACGGTCATTCTGGAACGCCTGCGGATCGCTGTGGAATGCCCACCCGTCGACCTCGATAGCCACCCGCGCCGCGGGAAACGCGATGTCCACAACGTACTTGCCGACCGGGTAGTTTGCCTTCCAGCCGGTGATGTCCGCTGCCCGCAAAAGGTGCACAATTCGCCGTTCAGCCTCTGAGCGTGCACCGCCGGCGGCCGCCTCCAGCATCCGTCGCGCGGCTACAGCGCCGTGGCGTCCGCGGTTGCGAAGGTGGGCGCGCTGGAGTTCGGCCAGTCGAAGCCCACTGCGTTGCAGCGCGGTGTCCATGATCGCCGGACCGCCTGCTCGGGCGGCCGCCTCAAGGGCGGTCAGCGCCGGTGCGGTGACACGAAGCCCGCGGTGTTCGACGACGTCATCGTCGCAGAGGTCCCTCCGGCGCAGGCGGACGCCAGGCCCCGCGCGGCCATGACTGTTACGTGGCACCGTCACCTCGACCACCCTCGGATCGACCTTTGTCAGGCCCAGCCACCACGCCGCGGCCAGACCGCTCGCGGCGGCCAGGTGACCGCGACTCCAGACGGCTGCCCGGATGCGCGCCGCCGCGGTGTACGGCCGGTCGTCGGCAAAGTAGACCCCCGTCCCGCACCGCCGCCACTGTCCGGAACGAACTCTGCGGCGAACTGCATGTTCGCTCATGCCGGCGTTTCGCGCCTGGGCGAGGGTGATCACGCCGTCATGGCGGCGTAAGTAGTTTGCGATCACGCCGACTTGGACGTTTAAGAACCCGGAATACGTTCCATGGGCGCGGTTTCGCGCGCCCAGCGCATGTTATCGCGCCGAAGTCACTCGGGTCACTCCCGCCGAGCGCAGTTCCAGGGCCGCCAGTCCGCGTACCGCATCGGACTCCTCGCGGCGCCACGCACCCACCGGATCGGGACTGACCTCGGTCAGCCTGCGCAGCGGCCGGTTGGCCAGCGCCCTCAGCGCCAGCAGTTGCTCGCCCGCCGGGGTCTGCGCCAGTGCGATCACCGTCCACTTGCGGCGGAAGAACCGAATCCGCAACGCCAGCCACGGCATACCCACCGCGAGGATCGGTGGGGCCGCCACCGCCACGGCCAGCAACACCGACAACCATGTCGCCGTGCTGTGCAGGCTCTCACCGGCGCCGGCGAGGTCGAGAGCGGCCTCACTGGCCGCCCGCAACGGCGTGGCCACCGCATCACCCACCAGTGGGAGCCGCCCGGCGTTGTCGCCGGCGGAATTGAGGTTGTCCGAGATCCCCGTCGCCCCACTGCTCACCTGAGTTCCCACCGACGCGAAAGTGGCGATCGCATGGTGCACGGCCAGACCGACGAACACCCATCCGGTGATCCAGGCTGCGATCAGGACATCGCTGATCAGTTGGGCGGTCAGCCGCGCGGGGGTCGTGGCGTAGGGAAGAAAACGCGATTTCATGGCTTCGATCCCAACACAGTCACGGTGCGTGCGGCCGCTAGTCTGACCCGGTGCGTCCCGCCCTGTCCGATTACCGTCACCTGGCCAGCGGCAAGGTCCGTGAGCTCTACCGCGTCGACGACGACCACCTGCTGTTCGTGGCCACCGACCGGATCTCGGCCTTCGACTACGTCCTCGACAGCCTGATCCCGGACAAGGGCCGCATCCTCACCGCGATGAGTGTCTTCTTCTTCGACTTCTTGACCGACCGGGCCGGCACGCCCAACCACCTTGCCGGGCCGCCGGACGACCCCCGTATCCCCGCAGAGGTGCTCGGCCGCGCGCTGGTGGTTCGGGCGCTGGAGATGATGCCGGTGGAATGTGTGGCCCGCGGCTACCTGACCGGATCAGGTCTGCTCGACTACCAGTCGACCGGCGCCTTGTGCGGGATCGAACTACCACCGGGACTGGTGGAGGCCAGTAGGTTCGACCATCCACTGTTCACCCCCGCGACCAAGGCCGACCTCGGTGCGCACGACGAGAACATCTCCTTTGACCGCGTCGCGGAATTGGTCGGCGCACAGCGTGCCGCGCAACTGCGGGATCTGACGCTGTCCACCTACGGTCAGGCGGCCGAGCATGCCCGAACGCGAGGAGTGATTCTGGCCGACACGAAATTCGAGTTCGGTGTCGATCGTGACGGGATGCTCGTGCTGGCCGACGAAGTGCTCACACCGGACTCGTCGCGGTATTGGCCGGCCGATACCTACCGTGAAGGAGTGGTGCAGCCGAGCTTCGACAAACAGTTCGTCCGGAACTGGCTCACCGGCGCGCATTCCGGATGGGATCGTCACAGCGGCACCGCGCCGCCGCCACTGCCGCCTGAGATCGTCACGGCGACCCGCGACCGTTATGTCGAGGCTTATGAACGCATTTCGGGACGTAGGTTCACCGACTGGATCGGAGCCGATGCAGGGTGATTAGCCCGCCTGCGCCCAAGCGGATCGAGACACTGCGCGTCCATCATGGCGACGCCTTCGCCGACCCGTACGAATGGATGCGCGACAAGTCCGATCCCGAGGTGATCGCGCACCTCGAGGCGGAAAACGCCCACGTCGAGGCCGCAACGGCCTATCAGGAACCGTTGCGGCAGAAGATCTTCGACGAGATAAAGTCCCGCACGAAGGAGACCGACCTCTCTGTACCGACCCGTCGGGGCGACTGGTGGTACTACGGACGCAGCTTCGAGGGCAAGCAATACGGCGTGCACTGTCGCTGCCCTGTGAGCGCACCGAACGATTGGAATCCGCCGTTACTCGACGAGAACACTCACATTCCGGGTGAACAGGTACTGCTCGACGAGAACGACGAGGCCGAGGGTCACGACTTCTTCTCACTCGGCGCCTCGAGCGTGAGCCTGGACGGCCACATCCTGGCCTACTCCATCGACGTAGTCGGCGACGAGCGATACACGCTGCGGTTCAAGGATCTGCGCACTGGTGAGTTGTATCCCGACGAGATCACGGGAATCGGTGCCGGTGTCACCTGGGCCGCCGACAACGAGGGCGTCTATTACACCACCGTCGACGATGCCTGGCGACCCGATACCGTCTGGCGGCACCGCTTGGGAGCGACCGCCGATGCCGAGCAGGTCTTCCACGAACCTGACGAGCGGTTTTGGGTGGCCGTCGGCCGCACCCGATCCAATGCCTACATCGTCATCGCAGCCGGCTCGGCGATCACCTCGGAGGTTCGCCTCGCCGATGCCAGCGATCCGAGAGCCGCATTCACCACCGTGCTGCCACGCCGCGAAGGCGTGGAGTACTCGGTGGAACACGCCCGTGTCGGCGGCCAGGATCGGCTCCTCATCCTGCACAACGATGGCGCGGTGAACTTCACCCTCATGCAGGCTCCGGTCGACGATCCCACCGACCAGACCACCCTGATACCGCACCGTGACGACGTCAGGCTCGAGGGTGTGGACGCCTTCGAGCGCCAGCTCGTCGTGCACTACCGCCGTGAGGCGCTGCCGCGCATCCAGCTCTGGCCAATCACCGGTGAGCGCGTAGGGACCGGCTACGGGACACCGGAGGAGATCACCTTCGATTCCGAGCTGATGGCCTCCGGCCTGGCCGGCAACCCGAATTGGGACTCCCCGCGCCTGCGAATCGGCGCGACGTCCTTTCTGACGCCTACCCGGATCTACGACCTCGATCTGGACACCGGCGAGCGCATCCTGCTCCGCGAGCAACCTGTGCTCGGCGACTACCGCCGGGAGGACTACGTCGAACGACGGGACTGGGCGATCGCCGAGGACGGCACCCGGATTCCGATCTCCCTGATCCACCGCGAGGGCATCGGCTTTCCCGCCCCGGCGACGCTGTACGGCTACGGAGCCTACGAATCCAGCGAGGATCCGCGGTTCTCCGTCGCGCGCCTCTCCCTGCTGGACCGCGGCATGGTGTTCGCCATCGCCCACGTCCGCGGCGGCGGTGAACTCGGGCGGCTGTGGTACGAGCACGGCAAACTGCTGGAGAAGAAGAACACCTTCACGGACTTCATCGGGGTGGCGCAGCACCTGGTGGACTCCGGGGTCACCCGGCCGCGCAATCTCGTCGCCCTCGGCGGCAGCGCAGGAGGTCTGCTGATGGGTGCGGTGGCGAACATGGCGCCGAATCTGTTCGCCGGGATCCTGGCGCAGGTACCGTTCGTCGACCCGTTGACCACGATTCTGGATCCGTCGCTGCCGCTGACCGTGACCGAATGGGACGAGTGGGGCAACCCACTGGAGGACGCGGGCGTCTACTTCTATATGAAGTCCTACTCGCCGTATGAGAACGTCGAACCGAAGGACTATCCCGCCATTCTGGCGATGACTTCACTCAATGACACCCGGGTGTTCTATGTCGAACCCGCCAAGTGGGTGGCCGCACTGCGGCACATCAAGACCGATTCTCACCCGGTGTTGCTGCGCACCCAGATGGCCGCGGGCCACGGCGGGATCAGCGGTCGCTACGAGCGATGGAGGGAAGCCGCATTCCAGTACGCGTGGCTGCTGGCGACGGCGGACCCAGAGCGCTTCGGACCCGCAGCGTCCTGATCACACGGCGGTCCCACTCGCGGTGGTGGCGATGCCGCCGTCGACCGGAATGACCGCGCCGTTGAGGTAGGCACCGGCCCGGCTGGCGAGGAATATCGCGATACCGGCCATGTCGTCGTCACGACCTATCCGGCGCAGCGGTGCGGCGGCGGCGATCGCCTCGCCGAAGGCGTCGAGAGTGGCCGCCATCATCTTCGATGGAAAAGGCCCGGGCGCCACCGCGTTGACCGTGATGTTTTGGGGCCCAAGCTCTTTGGCGAGTACGCGGGTCAACTGGTGGATGGCGGCCTTGCTCGCCGAATACGAGTAGGTCGGCATCGGCGAGACGTGGATGCCGTCGATGCTGCCGATGTTGATCACCCGGGACGGATCGTCGGCGGTGCCGGCCTTGCGCAGAGCGGGCAGCAGTTCCTGCACCATCCAGAACGGGGATTTGACGTTGAGATCGAGAACCCGGTCCCAGGCCGCCGCGGGGAACGATTCGATCGGTTCACCCCAGGTGGCGCCGGCATTGTTGACCAGGATGTCGAGCGCCTCGTCATGCGCGGTGATGTCGGCGGCCAGCCGCCGGCACTCGTCCTGGCGCGACAGATCCGCTGCCACGCCGCGCACCGGTCCGAATCCCGACAGCTCGGCCACCGCGTCGTCGACCGCGGCTGCCTTGCGGGAGCTGACGATCACCGACGCGCCGGCCTGCAGGAGACCGCGCGCGATCATCATGCCGATCCCGCGGGTTCCGCCGGTGACCAGAGCGGTCTTGCCTGACAATCCGAACAACCGCTGCAGATCCGATGTGCTCATGGGTCAGAACCGTACCGAGTTCTCTTCGGGCAGCACCCGGAAGTCGGTGTCACACATCTCCTCCAGCCGTCCGTAGAAGATGCCGCGAGCCTCCGGTGCCACGATCCCCTGGTGAATCGGCACCGCATGCTCCGGTGCCACCGCCCGTAGGTAATCGACCGCCTCGGAGATCTTCATCCACGGCGCCGCCGCCGGGGTGGCGAGAACCTCCACCGGTTCGTCCGGCACGAACAATGCATCGCCGGGGTGCATCAGGCGTGCCGGGTGGTCGGAGTCGCCGATCAGATAGGAGGTGTTGTCGATCACCGGAATCTCCGGGTGGATGACGGCGTGCCGCCCGCCCACACCGCGAACCCTCAGGTCGCCGACGGTGAACTCGTCGCCGGCGTGGACTGCCGTCCAATCACCGCCCAGCAGCGTGGCGGTCTGGGGGTCGGCGTACAACCGCGCGCCCGGGTTGGCCTCCACCAGCGCGGGCAGCCGTTGCGGGTCGGCATGGTCGGGATGCTGATGGGTGATGAGGATCGCCGTGAGACCGGTGATGCCCTCGAAACCGTGCGAGAAATTGCCGGGATCGAACAGCACCCGCGCGACACCGAAGTCGGCCAGCAGACACGAATGACCGAAATGCGTCAGTTCCATGCCTACGATTGTGCGCGCACAGGAGGCAACGATGCTCAGAGCCCTCACAGCGGTACTGGCGCTGAGTTGTCTGCCGCTGGCGCCGACGGCGCGTGCCGAACCGATCGGGACCTGCCCGCCGGCCTGCAACCGCATTCCCGACACCGCCTGGATTCCGGCGGAGTCCATCCCGCTGAACGCACGCTACGGGTGGCCGGAACTCGCCGGACTTGCGGTGAGCGCGCGGTCGCCGAGATTCCGATTCGAGGAACTCTGCGCAAGCCCACCCCCGGTGGCCGACCCGCGCAGCTACGCGATCGCCGAGCGTTCGGTGGTCACCTCGGCCGACGGGCAGTGGCAACTTCAGGCCCAGATCCTGCACTGGCGAGGCGACACCTGGTGGGGCGGCTCGCTGGCCAGGGACGCGATCGCAGCCGCGGCGACGGCACTGCGGTCGTGCCAGTCGACCAACGCGGCGGCGTCGCCGTCGCTCACCCTCGATGAACCGGGCCGGCTGGCCGCCGTCATCAGCGGTCCGGTGGTCATGCACGAGTATCTGCTGGCCGACCCCGCCACCAGCACGGTGACCGAACTCGCGCTCTGGTCGAACTCTCCGCCGCAGATCCCGTATCCAACCCTGCGCGACAGCAGCGTCCTCGACGCACTCGGCGCGCCGCTGTGCGAGGCCTACCTGAGTTCCTGCGCGTGATTCGCCGGTAGGATTGCGACCGCACTATCGGCTGATCCGAAGGAGCCAGGTGGCCCGGGTAGTTGTCAACGTGATGCCCAAAGCGGAGATTCTCGACCCCCAGGGCCAGGCAATCGTCGGCGCGCTGGGCCGTCTCGGCCACGGTGGTGTGTCGGACGTGCGGCAGGGCAAGCGATTCGAACTCGAGGTCGACGATCACGTCACCGACGAACAACTCGCCGAGATCGCCGAGTCGCTACTGGCCAACACCGTCATCGAGGACTGGTCGGTCAGCCGGGATCCCGCATGAGCGCACGCGTGGGAATCATCACCTTCCCGGGCACGCTCGACGACGTCGACGCCGCCCGCGCAGTACGACGCGCAGGGTCGGAGTCGGTGGAACTGTGGCACGCCGACGCCGATCTCAAAGGCGTTGATGCCGTAGTGGTTCCCGGTGGGTTCTCCTACGGCGACTACCTCCGCTGCGGCGCCATCGCCAAGTTCGCGCCGGTGATGGGCGAGGTTGTCGCGGCCGCCAGTCGCGGTATGCCGGTCCTGGGCATCTGCAACGGATTCCAGGTGTTGTGTGAAGCGGGGCTGCTGCCGGGCGCGCTGGCCCGCAACTCCGGACTGCACTTCATCTGCCGGGACGTGTGGCTGCGGGTCGACTCCGTCACCACCGCCTGGACTTCCCGCTACGAGTCCGGTGCGGAGTTGCTGGTCCCGCTGAAGTCCGGCGAAGGCCGTTACGTTGCAAGCGAATCCGTGCTTGACGAACTCGAGGGCGAGGGCCGGGTGGTGTTCCGTTACGCGGAGAATCCGAACGGATCCATGCGGGACATCGCCGGTGTCAGTTCGGCCAACGGCCGCGTCGTCGGGCTGATGCCCCATCCCGAGCACGCCACCGAGGCGCTGACCGGTCCGTCCGATGACGGGCTGGGGATGTTCTACTCGGCTCTCGACGCCGTGCTGGCCGTCTGACCCATGACGGGGGCAACCGCGGCGGGTCTGTGTGACTTCATCGACGCGTCGCCGTCGCCGTTTCACGTCTGCGCGACGGTCGCCGCACGGCTGCGCGACGCGGGCTACACCGAACTGGCTGAGACCGACCGGTGGGACGACGCCGCGGCGGGACGGTTCTTCACGATCCGGGCCGGATCGCTGATCGCCTGGAACGCATCGGGGGGCCACCAGCCGTTCCGCATCATCGGCGGGCACACCGACAGCCCCAACCTGCGGGTCAAGCAGCGCCCGGATCGCATTGAGACCATGTGGCGGATGGTGAGGTTGCAGCCATACGGCGGCGCTTGGCTGAACTCGTGGCTGGACCGCGATCTGGGACTGAGCGGACGGATCTCGGTGCTCGGCAACCACGGCCGCATCGAGCACCGGTTGGTGCGATTCGACGAACCAGTGCTGCGGGTGCCGCAACTGGCCATCCATCTCGCCGAGGACCGCAATTCGGTCAGCCTCAACCCGCAGCGCCACCTCGACGCCGTGTTCGGCGCCGAGGGTCCGGCGCGACCGTTCCACCATTACGTCGCCGACTGGGCCGGGGTGAAACCCAGCGACCTGCTGTCGGCCGACTTGATGACCCACGTGCTGGAGCCGTCGCGGGTCATCGGCGCCGACGGCGACCTGGTCAGTGCGCCGAGGCTGGACAACCAGGCGAGTTGTTACGCCGGGTTGGAAGCGCTGCTTGCCGTGGAGCCGACTGACCGCATTCCGGTGCTGGCACTGTTCGACCACGAGGAGGTGGGATCCACCTCCGACCACGGTGCGCAGTCGGATCTCCTGCGCACAACGTTGGAGAGGATCGTGCTCGCGGCGCGCGGTGACCGCGAGGATTTCCTGCGCCTGACGACCGCCTCCATGCTCGCCTCCGCGGACATGGCGCACGCCACCCACCCCAATTACCCCGAGCGCCACGAGCCGTCCCATCCGATCTACGTCAACGCCGGCCCGGTGCTCAAGGTCCAGCCGAACCTGCGCTACGCCACCGATGGGCGCACCGCCGCGGCCTTCGAGCTGGCCTGCCGGCGGGCCGGGGTGGGGCTGCAGCGTTACGAACACCGCGCCGACCTGCCATGTGGTTCCACCATCGGGCCGATGACGGCCGCCCGTACCGGCATCCCCACGGTGGACGTCGGCGCCCCACAGCTGGCCATGCACTCCGCCCGTGAGCTCATGGGCGCCGCCGACGTGTCCGCCTACGCCGCCGCGCTGCGGGCGTTCCTTGCGCCATAAGCTGGGCGGGTGACAGTCGACACCGTCGAGAACGCGCAGGCGACGCCGGACCATCCGCAGCCGTACCGCGAACTCGGCCTCAAGGATGACGAGTATCAGCGCATCCGCGACATCCTGGGCCGCCGCCCGACCGACGCCGAGCTCGCCATGTATTCGGTGATGTGGAGCGAGCACTGCTCGTACAAATCCTCCAAGGTCCATCTGCGCTACTTCGGTGAGACCACCACCGAACAGATGCGCGCCGGCATGCTCGCCGGAATCGGTGAGAACGCCGGCGTGGTCGACATCGGCGACGGCTGGGCCGTCACCTTCAAAGTCGAGTCGCACAACCACCCCTCGTACGTGGAGCCCTACCAGGGGGCGGCCACCGGCGTGGGCGGCATCGTGCGCGACATCATGGCGATGGGCGCCCGGCCGGTCGCGGTGATGGACCAGCTGCGCTTCGGCGCCGCCGACGCACCCGACACCCGCCGGGTGCTCGACGGGGTGGTGCGGGGTATCGGCGGTTACGGCAACTCCCTCGGCCTGCCCAACATCGGCGGCGAGACGGTCTTCGACGCCTCGTACGCCGGCAACCCGTTGGTCAACGCGATGTGTGTGGGTGTGCTCCGCAAGGAGGACCTGCACCTGGCGTTCGCTTCGGGGACCGGCAACAAGATCGTGCTCTTCGGTGCGCGCACCGGTCTCGACGGTATCGGTGGGGTCTCGGTGCTGGCCAGCGACACGTTCTCGGGGGACGAATCGGGGGCCGGGCGTAAGAAACTGCCCAGCGTGCAGGTCGGTGACCCCTTCATGGAGAAGGTCCTGATCGAGTGCTGCCTGGAGCTCTACGCCGCCGGGCTCGTGGTCGGCATCCAGGACCTCGGCGGAGCCGGATTGTCCTGTGCCACATCCGAACTCGCCTCCGCCGGTGACGGCGGAATGACGATCGAACTGGATAGGGTTCCGCTGCGTGCGGCGAACATGACCCCGGCGGAGATCCTCTCCAGTGAGTCCCAGGAGCGGATGTGTGCGGTGGTCACTCCGGACAACGTCGAAAAGTTCATGGCCGTCTGTCGCAAGTGGGATGTGCTGGCCACCGTGATAGGCGAGGTCGCCGACGGAGACCGCCTGAAGATCACCTGGCACGGCGAGACCGTCGTCGATGTGCCGCCGCGCACCGTCGCCCACGAAGGCCCGGTCTATCAGCGACCGCTGGCCCGCCCAGAGACACAGGATGCGTTGAACGCGGACAGCTCGGCCCGACTGCCGCGACCGACAACCGGGGCGCAGTTGCGCGCGACACTGCTCGCCTTACTGGGCAGCCCGCATCTGTGCAGCCGCGCATTCATCACCGAACAGTACGACCGCTACGTGCGCGGCAACACGGTGCTGGCCGAGAACGCCGACGGTGGCGTGCTGCGCATCGACGAGCAGACCGGCCGGGGCATCGCGGTATCCACCGACGCATCCGGCCGCTACACCCAACTCGACCCGTACGCCGGTGCACAGCTTGCGCTGGCGGAGGCATATCGCAATGTCGCCGTCACTGGCGCCACCCCCATCGCGGTGACGAACTGCCTCAATTTCGGCTCGCCCGAGGACCCCGCGGTGATGTGGCAGTTTTCCCAGGCGGTGCGCGGACTGGCCGATGGATGCTCCGCACTGGGGATCCCGGTCACCGGTGGCAACGTGAGCTTCTACAACCAGACCGGCGCGACCGCGATCTTGCCGACACCGGTCGTCGGCGTGCTCGGTGTCCTCGACGACGTCGCCCGCCGACTGCCGACCGGCCTCGGGGCCGAACCGGGGGAGACCCTGTTCCTCCTCGGTGACACCCGTGATGAGTTCGACGGATCCATCTGGGCTCAGGTCACCGCCGATCATCTCGGTGGCCTGCCGCCGCAGGTGGATCTGGCGCGCGAGAAACTTCTCGGTGAGGTGCTGGTCGCCGCGTCCCGCGATGGATTGGCCTCAGCCGCCCACGATCTCAGCGAGGGTGGACTCATCCAGGCGATCACCGAGGCCGCACTGGCCGGCGAAACCGGTTGCCGCATCGTGCTTCCCGAGGACGTGGACCCGTTCGTCTTCCTGTTCTCCGAATCAGCGGGACGAGCGCTCGTTGCGGTTCCGCGCACGGAGGAGAGCCGCTTCCGGGCGATGTGCGATGCCCGCGGACTGCCCGCCACCAGGATCGGCGTCTCGGATCACGAGTCCGATTCACTCGAGGTGCAGGGACTGTTCACCGTGACTCTGGAGGAACTGCGCAGCACGTCTGAAGGGGTGCTGCCCAGGCTTTTCGGATGAGGTTGGTGCGCCTGGACTTCACCGGCGTCGCGTTTGCCGCGCTGTTGTTCTGTCTGTCGCTCACGCCGTCGCTGCTGCCGCGCGACTGGCTGGCTGCCGGCGTCATCGGCGGGATCAACGCCGCGATCGGGTACGGAATCGGGGTGCTCGCCGGCGGGATCGTCCGCAGGGCGGTGTTTGCGCACCGCTCCTGGTGGCCGCTGCGGCGCCGGGATCGGTATCTGGTGCAGGGCGCTGTCGTCGCACTCTCCGTCGGCGCCAGCCTGCTGATGGTGATACCCGCAGCCGCGTGGCAGCGGCAGATCGCCGCGATCATGGACATCGCCGGGCCGCACACCGTCGGTTATCTGCGTACCGTGCCGGTCGCACTGATCACCGGCGCTCTTCTCATCGCCGTCGCACGGCTGTTCAAAGACGCCGTGAAGGGCCTAGCGAGGTTGATGATCCGCCGTTGGCGTCTCAACGACGAAATCGCCACCTTCATCGGCACCGCGATAGTCGTCGCTCTGGTCATCACACTCGTCAACGGCGTCCTTGTGCGCGCTCTGCTGACCGGGGCGAGTGCGGTCTTCCAGCCTCAGAATGCCTCGACCCGGCCCGGGGTGGCGCAACCGAGCGAACCGGAGAGGTCGGGCAGTCCGGCATCCTTCGCACCGTGGGACACCCTCGGACTGCAGGGACGAACCTTCGTCGCCACCGGGCCCCGCGCCGAGGAACTCGCCACCCTCAACGGCCGGCCCGCGAAGTCCCCCATCCGGATCTACGCCGGTCTGCAGTCGGGCGACACCGTGGAGGCGCGGACTGCGGTGCTGCTGTCGGAGTTGCAGCGCACCCGCGCCTACGAGCGCAAGCTTCTGGTGATCATCCCCACCACCGGCACCGGGTGGGTGGACCCGGTCGCGGCCCGTGCGATCGAGTCGATGTACAACGGCGACACCGCACTTGTCGCGATGCAGTACTCCTACCTGCCGAGTTGGATCTCCTTCCTGGCCGACCGGGAGAAGTCCATCGAGGCCGGCCACGCCATGATCGACGCCATCCACCAACGCTGGCTTCGGTGGCCGGCGCAACGTCGCCCGAAGCTGGCGCTCTACGGCGAGAGCCTGGGGTCCATGGCCGGCCAGGGTGCGTTCGGATATCTGCCTGACATCGTCGGCATGGGGTTCTCGTCGGTCCTCTGGGTCGGCCCGCCAAACGAGAGCGCCCTGTGGAGGGCGCTGACCGCACGCCGGGATCCCGGGAGTCCGGAGGTGCAGCCGCGTTACGACGACGGCCGCACGGTGCGGTTCGCGCAGGCGGCCGACTCGGCCGAGATCGCCGCCGTGGCCGCGCCGCGGTGGCAGGGCACCCGGGTGCTCTACCTTCAGCACGCGTCGGATCCGGTGGTGTGGTGGTCGCCGCATCTGCTGGCGGGCAAGCCCGACTGGCTCGACGAGCCACCCGGGATCGACCGCACGCCCTCGATGCGGTGGTACCCGATTGTGACGTTCTTTCAGGTGACCGCCGACATGGCGGGCAATGTCACCGATTCCACCGGCACCCCGGATGGGCACGGCCACAAATACGGCGATCTTCAACTCGACGGCTGGGTTGCCGTTGCGGCACCGCAGGGCTGGACGCACGTCGACACCGACCGGGTTCGCCGCGCACTCGAGAAGGTGATCGCCGCCGGCGGTCCGGAGTTCACATGAGAGCCCGCCGCGTTCGCGCCCTCGGCCTGGCGGCCGGGCTTATCGGGTGGAGTTTCACCGCCGGCATCGACGCGCCGTGGCGCCGCCATCCGTTGCTGCAGGCCGCCTTGGGCACCGCGCTCGCGGCGTCGGCGCGGACGCAGATGGGACTGTCCGGCGGCCGGCTGCGCTCCGGGTTGCGCGTGGGCGGGGTGACGGCGCTCGCGGTGGCGGCGGCCGTGACGGCTGCCGGCTTCGTTCCGCGCGTGCGGGACGCGATGGCGGCCCGCGACCTTCCGGAGCGGCCCGCCCGCTGGCTCGGTGTGGAGATTCCTCTGGGCACGGTGTGGTCGGAGGAGACCGCGTTCCGCGGGGCGCTGGCAACGCTGGCCGCAGAAGCCTTCGGGCCCCGACGCGGCCGGGCGCTGCAGGCCCTGACCTTCGGCCTGACCCACATCGCCGACGCGAGGGGCACCGGCGAACCGGTACTGGGCACGGTTGCCGCCACCGCCGCCGCCGGATGGGCGCTCGCACTTCTGGCGGAGCGCTCCGGGAGCCTGATCGCTCCGATGCTGGCCCACCTGGCGGTCAACGAGGCCGGTGCCGTCGCTGCACTGGCGGTGCGGCGCTCGGCGGGGCAGCGGTGAGTCCGCGGGTCAACCCGGAGCAGACCCGGCAATCCCTCGCCGGCTGCCTGCCGTGGTTGCGGGACACCGCCGCCGCGGCGCCCGACTCAGACCTTCTGGCGCGAGCCGTGCGTCTGAGCGCACGCACCCTTGCGGCGCAGGCGCCCGGCCGCAGCGTGGAGGTCCGGATTCCGCCGTTCGTTGCGGTGCAATGTATTTCAGGTCCGCGGCATACGCGTGGCACACCGCCCAACGTCGTGGAGGCCGACCCGAGGACCTGGTTGATGCTGGCGACCGGACTGTTGGGCTTCGAGGAGGCCGTCGCGGGCGGCGGGATGCGGCTGTCCGGATCACGGGCGGCCGAAATACGGCAGTGGCTTCCGTTATTCGGCCGATACCCTCCGGAAAACCCCTGAACCCGGAAAACCCCTGAACACTCCCGCGTGGATTGTCCTTTCCCGCGCCGCTGCCCGTAGACTCAGAAGAGTCGCCGACCAGGGAGCAGCCCAGCAGTGAGCAGCAGCGTGACTGGCCAACCGGAGAACCCGCCCGCGGAGGAAACACCCCGGGAGGAGTGCGGAGTCTTCGGCGTCTGGGCACCGGGCGAGGAAGTCGCCAAAATCACTTACTACGGCCTCTACGCCCTGCAGCATCGCGGGCAGGAAGCGGCCGGCATCGCCGTCGCGGACGGTTCGCAGGTTCTGGTGTTCAAGGACCTCGGTCTGGTCAGCCAGGTTTTCGATGAGCAGACACTGGGCGCGATGCCCGGGCACGTCGCCATCGGTCATTGCCGCTACTCCACGACCGGCTCGACCACGTGGGAGAACGCCCAACCGGTGTTCCGCAACACCGCCGCCGGCACCGGCGTAGCCCTGGGGCACAACGGGAATCTGGTCAACACGACCGAACTCGCTGAACGTGCCCGCGGACTCGGGTTGATCAACCACAACGTGCCCGGCGCGGCGACCACCGACTCCGACATCCTCGGCGCGCTGCTCGCCGCCGGCGCGGCCGACACCAGCAT
The DNA here is from genome assembly GCA_037141465.1 of Mycobacteriaceae bacterium. Taxonomy (GTDB): domain Bacteria; phylum Actinomycetota; class Actinomycetes; order Mycobacteriales; family Mycobacteriaceae; genus Mycobacterium. The sequence continues at coordinate 34,777 of JBAXCK010000016.1, forward strand.
CGAGCAGGCGGCTCTGGAGTTGCTGCCCGGCGTGCGCGGTGCGTTCTGTCTGGTGTTCATGGACGAGAGCACCCTCTACGCGGCGCGCGATCCCCACGGCGTCCGGCCGCTGTCGCTGGGCCGCCTCGACCGCGGTTGGGTAGTCGCCTCGGAGACCGCTGCGCTGGACATCGTCGGCGCCTCGTTCGTTCGTGACATCGAGCCCGGTGAACTGCTCGCCATCGACGCCGACGGCGTGCGGTCAAGCCGGTTCGCCGCCCCGACTCCGAAGGGCTGCGTCTTCGAGTACGTCTATCTCGCCCGTCCGGACAGCGTCATCGCCGGCCGGTCCGTGCACGCCACTCGGGTGGACATCGGTCGTCGGCTCGCTCGGGAGAAGCCCGTCGAGGCCGACCTGGTGATCGGTGTCCCGGAGTCCGGCACACCCGCCGCGGTGGGATACGCCCAGGAGTCCGGCATCCCGTTCGGTCAGGGTCTGATGAAGAACGCGTACGTGGGCCGCACGTTCATCCAGCCGTCGCAGACCATCCGCCAACTCGGCATCAGGCTCAAACTGAACCCTCTCAAAGAGGTGATCCGTGGCAAGCGGCTGATCGTGGTCGACGATTCGATCGTCCGCGGCAACACCCAGCGCGCCCTGGTTCGGATGCTGCGGGAGGCCGGTGCGGTCGAGGTGCACGTGCGTATCGCCTCACCGCCGGTGAAGTGGCCATGCTTCTACGGGATCGACTTCGCCACCCCGGCCGAGTTGATCGCGAACGCTCCGGGGACCCAGACCGAGGACGGTGAGATGGTCGAGGCGGTCCGCCAGGCGATCGGCGCCGACACCCTCGGCTACATCTCCCAGCACGGCATGGTCGCGGCGACCGAGCAACCTGCCAGTCGGCTGTGCTGCGCCTGTTTCGACGGCCGCTATCCGATCGAACTCCCCAGCACCACTGAGCTCGGTAAGAACGTCATGGAGAACATGCTCGCCGCGGTGCAGGCCGACAACGACAACGTCTC
>JBAXCK010000017.1:0-34532 GCA_037141465.1 Mycobacteriaceae bacterium
GATCCCCGGCTGGATCCCCGGCTAGATCCCCGGCTAGATCCCCGGCTGGATCACTGTGGCGTTCGGTCCGGGACCTACCGGACTTCTGGCGGCTGCTGAAGGTGCGCACCGCAAGTCAGTTCGGCGACGGGCTCTTCCAGGCGGGACTGGCCGGGGGGCTGCTCTTCAACCCCGAGCGCGCCGCCTCACCCTGGGCAGTCGCCGGAGCGTTCGCGGTGCTGTTCCTGCCGTACTCGCTGTTGGGCCCGTTCGCCGGCGCACTGCTGGACCGGTGGGACCGTCGCGCAGTGCTCATCGGCGCCAACGCCGCCCGCGTGGTGCTGGTGCTCGCGGTGGCGGCTCTGCTGGCGCTGGGCGCGCGCGACCTGATCGTGCTGTGCGGCGCACTGATCGTCAACGGGTTCAGCAGATTCGTCACCTCCGGTTTGTCGGCCGCCCTGCCGGATGTCGTACCGCGCGAACAGGTGGTGACGATGAACTCCGTCGCCTCCGCCGTCGGCGCCACCGCGACATTCCTCGGCGCCAACTTCATGCTGGTGCCGCGCGGGATCGTCGGCTCCGGTGATACCGGTGCGGCGACGGTGCTCGTGCTCGTCGCGATCCCCATCGCGATCGCTCTGGTGCTCTCCACCCGATTCCGGCCGCACACTCTGGGCCCCGATCACACCGCGGTCGGTGGCTCGGCGTTCTACGCGGTACTCACGGGTTGGCGCTACGGCGCCGGCGCCGTGATCGCGACACCCTCGGTCGCGGCAACGCTGAGCGGTCTGGCCGCACACCGGATGGTGTTCGGCATCAACTCGCTTCTGGTGCTTGTTCTGGTGCGCCACACCGGCGCTACCGGGATCGCCGGTCTGGGAACGGCGGTCGTCTTCGTCGCCGCCACCGGAAGTGGATCGTTTCTCGCCAATCTGGTGACGCCCGGCGCTGTGCGACGGTGGGGCCGGTACGTCACCGCCAATGGTGCGCTGCTGGCCGCCGCTGCGATACAACTGGCCGGTGCCAGCCTGCACCTGATGGTCATGGTGGCGTGCGGGTTCCTCCTCGGCCTCGCCGGCCAGATGGTGAAACTGTGTGCCGACACCGCGATGCAGATCGACGTCGGCGACGCGCTGCGCGGTCACGTGTTCGCCGTCCAGGATGCGCTGTTCTGGATGGCGTTCATCGCGGCGATCACCGCTGCGGCCGCCGTGATCCCCGCCGACGGGCATTCCCCGTTGCTGGCCGTAGCGGGTTCGTTTCTGTATCTCGCCGGACTGGCCGCGCACGCATTCATCGGGCGCGGCCGACGCGCTGCGAATTAGGCTGGTAGGCATGTCCGTCGCCGGCGCCGTCATCGAGGACCTGCGGGGCGAAAGCGCAGCCGTCGATGCCCTCGTCGCGTCGCTGCCCCCGCAGCGTTGGTCGGTCAGCACGCCTGCTCCCGGCTGGACGATCGCCCACCAGATCGGCCACCTGTGGTGGACCGACCGAGCCGCACTGGCATCCATCACCGACGAGACGGCCTTCGGCCGGCTCCTGGAGGACGCCGACACCAACCCGCGGGGCTTCGTCGACAAGGCCGCCGACGAGGCCGCGCGCCTACCGCCGGCGGAACTCCTCGAGCAGTGGCGTTCGACCCGCAGCCGTCTGCACACCGAACTGGCCGCCGTCGCCGACGGCCGCAAGCTGATCTGGTTCGGCCCGCCGATGAGCGCGGCGTCGATGGCGACGGCGCGGTTGATGGAGACCTGGGCGCACGGCCTGGACATCGCCGACGCACTCGGAGAGACTGCGCCGGTCTCACCTCGGTTGAAACAGATCGCCCATCTGGGCGTGCGCACCCGCGACTTCGCCTTCACGCTGCACCGTCTGACCCCACCCGCCGAGCCGTTCCGCGTCGAACTGAATGCGCCCGACGGACAGCTGTGGGCGTGGGGACCCGAGGGCGCGGCCCAGCGGGTCAGCGGTTCCGCGCTCGACTTCTGCTATCTCGTCACGCAGCGCCGGCCGATCGCCGAACTCGACATCGCGGCCGAGGGTGCCGACGCGACGACGTGGCTGGGCATCGCACAGGCCTTCGCCGGCCCGCCCGGCGCGGGGCGCTAGACGCCGCAGCGCGGGGCGCTACTGCGTCAGCGGCGTGCGCCCGGCATACCGAGCCACGGGAACACCGGCAGGTTGGCCGGCGGTGCCGTGGTGCCCGGACGTGCCTTGATCGACACACTGCCGTTGGTCTGGCAAATGGTCGTGGTCGCGGTGTCCTGGCAGGTGGGGCGGGCATTGGCCGCAGGGGCCACCACCAACGCCGCAACCGCAATGCCCGTCATCAGCGAAGCTCTCGTGGCCAGCTTGGTCCGATCCTTCATGTCTTTGTCGCCTTTCGGATTCGCGCTCACGGGCACGAGGAGATGAGGACGGCGGCGTCCGCGGGAAGCGGTGTGCCGTTGGCGGCCGCACGCCCGATCGCGTCGAGACGAGCGGCTTCGACGGTCGGTCCGGCTCCGCCGGCCGCCACGTGACTCACCGGGTCGAACACGGAGACGATGCAGAGGTTGGCGTTGGTGTACTCATCAGCGGTGCAGTCCACCCCGCCGGCGGCCTGGCAGGCGGCGATCACCGCCGCCTGAGCCGCTTCGGCGGTGGGGCCGGTCGCGGTGAAGCCCGCCTCGAAGCCGTTGCGCCCGACGCCGTCCTGGAAGTCTTCGAACGTGCCGCTGCCGACCGCGGCGAACAGATCGGCGGGGGTGTCCTCGACTGTCCCGCCTGGTCCGCCCGCCCACGCGGTCCCTGCCGCAACCGCAGAGGCGATTCCCCCCGAAGCCACGAACGCCCAAACCCAACGCTTGCTGACCATCCCGGTCCTCTCGTCACTGAACTTCCGTACAAGTTAACACCGCGACCGGTTTCCGGCCTGTTCAACACCGTGGTTTCCGGCTCTACACCGGGCCCGAGCCGTCGGCGTGGCCGTCGGCGTCGGCGTCGGTCAGCACCAGATCCCATCGCCCATCTGAGTCGGTGTCGACGTAGGCCTGCTGCGCCCCGGGGAGCAGAACCCGGTCGGCAAGGCCGTCGCTGTTGGTGTCGAGAAGTTCATCCGGCTGCCCGTCGCCGTCCACATCGGCCGGCAGTCGGGCGTGTTCGGCGCCGTCGAGGGCGAACCACCTCAGCGGTGCGGCGGCCGCTCCCCCGGTCAGCGCCCAGCCGCCCGACCCGTCGTCGGTGCGGCCGGTCTCCGGTTCGCCGTCGTCGTCGAGATCGAGGGCGGCGTGGTCGGCGAGCCCGTCGTCGTCGGCGTCGGACAGCGCGTCGTCGAAGACGCCGTCGCCGTCGAGGTCGATGCGCACCCCGTCGAGCACACCGTCGCCGTCGAGGTCGATGTCGGGGGCGGCCGTCCACAACGACGCCGACCCGTCGCCGGCGTCCAAGCAGTAGTCCACGCCGATTAGACGGGCGGTTCGCCCCCGCGGTTCCGCTGATCCCACCACGCGAGCAGTTCGGCGGTCGCCTCCTCGCGGGACAGCGGCCCGCGATCCAGACGGAGTTCCTTGAGGTGGTCCCACGCCTCGCCGACCAGCGGTCCGGGTGGGATGCCGAGGATCTCGATGATCGCGTTGCCGTCCAGGTCGGGACGGACTCGCGCCAGATCCTCCTTGGCGGCGAGTTCGGCGATCCGCGCCTCGAGACTGTCGTAGTTCGCCTGCAGGGTCGCGGCCCGGCGCTTGTTGCGGGTCGTGCAATCCGCGCGCACCAGCTTGTGCAGACGCGGCAGCAGCGGGCCGGCGTCGTTGACGTAGCGGCGCACCGCCGAGTCGGTCCAGCGGCCCTCCCCGTAACCGTGGAAGCGCAGATGCAGATACACCAGCTGAGAGACGTCGTCGACCATCTGCTTGGAGTACTTCAGCGTCCGCATCCGCTTGCGGACCATCTTGGCGCCGACGACCTCGTGGTGGTGGAAGCTCACCCCGCCGTCGGGTTCATGGCGGCGGGTCGCGGGCTTGCCGACGTCGTGCAGAAGCGCCGCCCACCGCAGCACCAGATCCTTCTCGCCCGTCTCCTCCAACGCGACCGCCTGGCGAAGCACCGTCAGTGAATGCTGATAGACATCCTTGTGCTGGTGGTGCTCGTCGATGGCCATCTTCATGCCGCCCACCTCGGGCAGCACCACCTCACCCATCCCGGTCGTCACCATCAGTTCGACGCCCGCCACCGGATCGGCGCCCAGCAGCATCTTGTCCAGTTCGGCGGCAACCCGCTCCACGGTGATCCGGGCCAACTGAGGGGCCATCGACACGATCGCGTCGTGAACGCGTTGGGTGACCGCGAATTCCAGCTGCGACACGAATCGCGCCGCGCGCAGCATCCGCAGCGGATCATCCCCGAACGACACCTCGGGCTCGGCCGGCGTATCGAGGATCCGTGCCGCAATCGCGTCGAGGCCCCCCAGCGGATCGAGGAACTCCCCGATACCGGCGGCGGTTATCTGCACGGCCATCGCGTTGGCGGTGAAGTCGCGGCGCACCAGATCGTCCTCGAGCCGATCGCCGAAGCGCACCTGGGGATTACGCGACACCTGGTCATAGCTGTCAGCACGGAAGGTGGTGATCTCCAACCGTTGACCGCCTTTGCCGGCGCCGACGGTGCCGTACTCGATGCCGGTGTCCCAGAGGGCATCCGCCCAGGGGCGCATGATCTCCTGCACGGTCTGCGGCCGCGCGTCGGTGGTGAAATCCAGATCGGTGGTCAGCCGGCCGAGGGCCGCATCCCGGACACTTCCGCCGACGAGGTAAAGCCGGTGGCCCGCGTGGTCGAACAGCGCACCGATATCACGCAGCAGCGGCTCCTGCGGCTGCAGCTGGGCGGCGGCACTGCCGAGCAGCTCATCGCGCGACGGTGCTCCGGCCACGTCGGGAGAGCCTAGTGCTCACCGCACCGCCGTTGGGCGGCGAGTGCACGCCGGTGCGATATCCGTTGGCAGCTACTATCGCTTGGGTGTCGGAGGGCGAACGGTCCAAACCGCGACGCCGCCGGGGTCGGCGTCGCGGACGTCGCGCGGAAGGCTCCGCCGAGGACTCCCCGCAGCCCACGACCACGCCCGCCGCTGCCGATGCCGATCCAGATGCCGATACCGATACCGCCGCCGGGGGCACCCCGGCCGCCGTGGCGAACAGACCGAAGCCCCGCCGCTCCGACCCGCGACTGCGGACCGTCCATGAGACCTCCGCCGGCGGACTGGTCATCGACGGGATCGACCGGCCGCGCGACGAACAGCTGGCGGCCCTCATCGGACGGATGGACCGACGTGGCCGGATGCTGTGGTCGCTGCCCAAAGGCCACATCGAACAGGGCGAGACCGCTGAGCAGACCGCCATCCGGGAGGTCGCCGAGGAGACCGGAATCCAGGGCGACGTCCTGGCCGCGCTGGGCAGCATCGACTACTGGTTCGTCACCGAGGGCCGCCGCGTGCACAAGACGGTGCATCACTATCTGATGCGGTTCTCCGGCGGGGAGCTGTGCGACGCCGACGTCGAAGTCACCGAGGTGGCCTGGGTTCCGGTGGCCGAGCTGCCCCGCCGGCTGGCCTACGCCGATGAGCGTCGGCTGGCGAAAGTGGCCCACGAGCTGATCGAACTGCTGCAGACCGACGGACCCACGGCGCTGCCGCCGCTTCCGCGCAGTGCGCCACGGCGCCATCCCCAGACGCATTCGCGCACCCGCAACCACTCCTCGCCGGATCGCCGGGCGAACGGCCGCGGTCCGGAGTCGTGACGGTGCCGCGATTGGCCCTCGCGCTCGCCGTGCTCCTCGGGTTCGGACTGCCGGCCGCTCCGGCAGGCGCCGAACCGCAGACACCAGCGCAGTTTCTCGACGTCCGGATCGACAGCGTGACGCCCGACGTCGTCACCACCGCCGCCGATCCCACCGTCACCATCACCGCCACGGTGACCAATGTGGGTGACCGTCCGGTGCGCGACGTCGTGGCACGCCTCGAACGCTCCGGGGAGATCGGATCCTCGACCGGTCTGCGGACAGCCGTCGATCCGAACGTCAACGACTTTGTCGCCGTAGGCGAATTCCTGACCGTCGCAGGCGAACTCGACCGCGGCCAGGCCGCTGGGCTGACATTCACCGTCGCGGTTCACGGCGGTGCCCCGCCGTCACTGGGTATCGACGCACCCGGTGTCTATCCGCTCCTGATCAACGTCAACGGCACACCGGACTACGGATCGCCCGCGCGCCTGGATGAGGACCGCTTCCTGCTCCCGGTGACGGGAGTGCCGGCATCGGCGTCATCGGGCAATCCGCTGACCGACGTGGTGGCCCCGGATACCAGCCGACCCGTCGCGGTGACCATGCTGTGGCCGCTGGCGGACAGGCCGCGGCTTGCGCCCGGGGTGCCCGGCGGCACCGGGCCGGTGCGGTTGATGAACGACGATCTGGCCGTGTCGCTGGCGCCCGGCGGGCGGCTGGACACCCTGCTGGCAGCCGCGGAGTTCGCCACCAGTCCCGGAGCAATCGACACCTCCGGCGGACTGGACCGCGCCCTGTGTCTGGCCGTCGACGCCGATCTGCTGGTGACGGTCAACGCCATGACGGCCGGTTACGTGGTGGCCGACGCCTCGGACGGCCTCGGCACGGCCGCGCACCCCGGTGCCGGGCAGTCGGCGGCGGCGGGGTGGCTGGACCGCCTGCGCGGACTCGCCAAGCGGATGTGCGTGGTCGCCACGCCGTACGCCCAGGCCGACCTCGGAGCTCTGCAGCAGATCTCGGCCACCGGGTTGGGCACGACGGCCACCGCCGGCGCCGCCGACGTGGTCGATGCCATCCTGGGCGTCAGTTCACTGCGGGGGGCCACGATCCTCGGCGACGGGCAGCTGACCGCCGACGCCGCCGCACTGCTGGAGTCGCAGGGCCCCACGACGGTGATCAGCCCGGGCACCGGCGGCGGTGATCTCTCGGCCCGTCGGCTGTCCCCCCAGCTGGTTGCGCTGCCGTTCGATCCGGCCGTGGGCGGTGCGCTGGCGGCTGTGGGAACAGATCCGGGTGTGCCGGCCTATCTGACCGGCCCGCTGCAGGTTCGAGCAGACGGCGACTCGCCGGTCGCGCGGCGGGAGAGCGCCGTCGCCGCCGCGCTGTGGCGGACACTGCAGCCCGGGCTTGAGCCGCGGTCGGAAATCCTTGTGCCGCCGATGAAGTGGGGTCCGCAAGCCGATGACGCGCGCGCGATCCTGACCGCAGTCGCCAACGCCGTGCGCGCCGGACTGGCCACGCCGCTGCCGCTGGCCAACGTCATCACCGATGCGGCCAGCGCAGCTGCCGACGAGAACACGCAGTTGCCCTCCGATGTCGAAGGCCGGTTCGACGACGACGTCATCGCCACCATCGGTGGGCAGCTGGGCCGGCTGGGGCAGCTCACGCCGGCGCTCATGACCGATCCGCGCACCGGGGTGACCGGTGCCCAGTACATCGCGCCGTTGCGTGAGGACATGCTGCGCGCGTTGAGTCAGACCGAACCCGTCGAAGGCCGCAACGAGACCGCGCGCCGGCGCCTCACGGCGGTGGGCAAGACCATCGAGGACTTCTTCGGCGCGGTGACGATCGTCAACCCCGGTGACTCCTACACGCTGGCGACCGAGCGCAGCGCACTGCCCCTGGCTCTGCGCAATGACCTGGCGGTGCCGATCCGGGTGCGGCTGCAGGTCGACGCGCCCCCGGGAATGACGGTCACCGACCTCGGCGAGCAGGAACTGCCGCCGGGCTACCTTCCCTTGCGGGTTCCCGTCGAGCTCCACGTGAGCCAGCGCGTGGCGGTCGATGTGACGCTGCGAACCCCAGACGGTGTTCAACTCGGTGAACCGGTGCGGCTCTCGGTGCACTCCAACGCCTACGGCAAGTTGCTGTTCGGCATCACGCTCACCGGTGGAGTGATCCTGGCGCTGCTGGTCGGCAGGCGTCTTTACCACCGGTTCCGTGGTCAGCCCGACCGCGCCGACATCGACCGGCCGCTGATCGTCGAACGGGAGCGTCCGTGACGGCCCCGCGGCCGGCGGCCCGACCGGAACTCTCCGACGCGGCCGTGGTGTCGCGGTCATGGGGCATGGCGCTGGCCACGCTGGTCAGCCGGATCACCGGCTTCATCCGCATCGTGCTGCTCGCCGCCATCCTCGGTGCCGCGTTGTCGAGTGCGTTCTCGGTGGCCAACCAGCTGCCGAACCTCATCGCCGCACTGGTGCTGGAGGCGACGTTCACCGCGATCTTCGTACCGGTGCTGGCCCGGGCCGAACGCGACGACCCCGACGGCGGTGAGGCCTTCGTCCGGCGGCTGGTGACCCTGGCCACCACGGTGCTGCTGGCCGCGACCATCCTGTCGGTGGCGGCGGCGCCGGCGCTGGTCGGACTGATGCTGGGCTCTGACCCCCAGGTCAACCAGCCGCTCACCCGAGCCTTCGCCTACCTGCTGCTCCCTCAGGTGGTCTTCTACGGGTTGTCGTCGGTCTTCATGGCGATTCTGAACAACCGCAACGTATTCGGGCCGCCGGCCTGGGCGCCGGTGGTCAATAACATCGTCGCCATCGCCACCCTTGGCGTGTATCTGCTTGTGCCCGGGGAACTCTCCGTCGATCCGGTCCGGATGGGCAACGCCAAGCTTCTGGTGCTCGGGCTGGGAACGACGCTGGGCGTGGCCACGCAGGCGGCGGTGCTGCTGCGCGCCATCCGCACCGAACGGATCAGTTTGCGCCCACTGTGGGGAATCGATCAGCGGCTCAGGCGATTCGGAACGATGGCCGCCGCGATGGTGCTCTACGTCCTCATCAGTCAGGTGGGTCTGGTGGTGGGCAACCGGATCGCCAGCACCGCCGCCGCGTCGGGGCCGGCGATCTACAACTACACCTGGCTGGTGCTGATGCTGCCCTTCGGCATGATCGGGGTGACGATCCTCACCGTCGTGATGCCCCGGTTGAGCCGCAACGCCGCCGCCGATGACATCCCGGCGGTGCTCGCCGACTTCTCGCTGGCCGCACGACTGACGATGGTGACCCTCATCCCGGTGGTGGCATTCATGACCGTCGCCGGGCCGGCGATCGGCAGCGCACTGTTCGCCTACGGAAACTTCGGCCGGGTCGACGCCAACTATCTGGGCACGGCCATCACACTGTCGGCGTTCACGCTGATCCCCTACGGACTGGTGCTGCTTCAGCTGCGGGTGTTCTATGCGCGCGACGAACCCTGGACTCCGATCCTCATCATCGTCGCGATCACGGTCCTGAAGATCGTCGCCTCGTTGGCGGCGCCGCATCTGACCGGCGACCCCGAACTCGTCGCGGGGTACCTCGGTGCAGCCAACGGACTCGGTTTCGCCGCCGGAGCGGTGCTGGGCCATCTACTTCTGCGCCGATCGCTGCGGCCGCCGGACGGCCACCTGCTCGACCGCGCGACGGTGCGCACGGTGGTTGCCACCACGGGAGCCTCGATCCTGGCCGCCGTCATCGCCGTGGGCTTCGATCGGGCGCTGGGCCTGCCGGCGCTGACCGCGCAGGGCGGAGCCGCCGGCTCGATGCTTCGACTGCTGCTTCTGGCACTGCTGATGATCCCGGTGCTCGCCGCCGTCATGCTGACCGCCGGCGTCCCGGACGCGACCGCGGCGGTGGCCGCGGTGCGGCGTCGCCTCACCGCGCTGCGCGCCGCACCCGACTCGTTGATACGCCGGCCGATACCCCCTGTCACGTACGCTAATTCGGGATCATCGGCGTATCCCGCCGGTGCCGCGGCGAAAGGACCGGAGCTGAGCGATTTCCGCCCGGACGCGCCGTCGCCCGGCCCGCCAGAGCAGGCCACCGCTCATATCCCGGTCCCGGCCTTCGGCGATGTCGCGTCCGCGCACCTTGTTCCGGGCACCAGCATCGCCGACGGCCGCTACCGGCTGCTGGTTTTCCACGGCGGACCGCCAGGTCTGCAGTTCTGGCAGGCGCTGGACACCGCGTTGGACCGGCAGGTGGCCCTGACCTTCATCGACCCCGCTCACACGGCGGCTCCCGAACAGCTCGGTGAGATGCTGGCGCGCACCCGCACCCTCGGCAGCATCGACCGGCCCGGACTGGCCCGCATCCTCGACGTCACCGCGCTGGGCACCGCCGGACTGGTCGTCTCGGAGTGGATCCGCGGCGGCTCGCTCAAAGAAGTCGCCGCCACCGCGCCGTCGGCGATGGGCGCCGCGCGAGCCGTGCAATCGCTGGCCGCGGTCGCCGATGAGGCACACCGCGCCGGAGTCGCCCTGTCGATCGACCACCCCAGCCGCATTCGCGTCAGCATCGACGGCGACGTCGTCCTGGCCTTCCCCGCGACGCTGTCCAACGCCTCCGCCGGCGCTGACGTCCGCGGCGTCGGCGCGGCCCTCTACGCCCTTCTCGTCGACCGCTGGCCGCTGCCCGAACTCGGCACCCCGAGCGGGTTGCGCCCGGCAGAGCGCGACCCCGCCGGAGAGATCGTCGAACCGCGGGCGCTCAACAATGCCATCCCCTTCCAGATCTCCGCTGCCGCGATACGCGCCGTCCAGCCCGGCGGGGGCATCAGCAGCGCGCCGACGCTGCTGAACCTGCTCAACCAGGCGACCGCCGCCGCCGAGCGCACCGACCTTGTGGAGCCGGTCGCCGAGCCGGTCGGCCGCCCCGCGCCCCGGCCCCCGCTGACCGGTGCACAGGCCGAGGCCGCCCGGCGGCGCACCATCGTGATCGGGGTCGCCGCCGGAGCGGCGGTACTGCTCATCGCACTGCTCGTGCTGGCGTCGGTGCTGGGCCGCATCTTCGGTGACGTCGGCGGCGGCCTCAAGGGCGATCAGCTCGGGCTCACCACGACTCCGAGCGCGTCGGCGAGCGGTCCGGTGGTGAAACCCGTTGCGGCAACAGTGTTCTCACCCCAGGGCGGTGCCGATGCGCCCAGCCTGGCCGGACTCGCCATCGACGGTGATCCCTCCACCGTCTGGCCCACCGACACCTACACCGACTCGGTTCCGTTCCCGAACTTCAAAAACGGTGTCGGTCTGATGCTGCAACTGCCCTCACCCACCGTCGTCGGCAGCGTGACGATCTCGGTGTCGAGCACCGGAACCCAGGTCCAGATCCGCTCCGCGACGACACCGAACGCGACCGACCTCGAAGACACCACCCTGCTGACCGGACCGACGGCGCTCAAGCCCGGCTCCAACACCATCTCCGTGCCGTCGGCGGCGCCCACGTCCTACCTTCTGGTGTGGATCTCCACCCTCGGTCAGACCGATGGCAAAAACCGCACCGACGTCGCGGAGCTCTCCGTTCGCGCCGCTGAGTGACAGCGGTGAAGTGCGTCCCGCGCCGGTCCGGATTAGCGTCCGGCCGTGGGTGCTTACCCGGACGATCACCGCACCGACGCGGACCTGCTGGCGGCGCACGCCGACGGTGACCGATCGGCATTCGGTGAGCTGTTCCGCCGCCACCGGACCCGACTCCTGCGCACGGCCCGCCGGCGAGGTGCCAGCGCCGAGGACGCCGATGACACGCTGCAGGACGCCATGATCTCGGCCTACCGCGCCGCCGGGTCCTTTCGGCACGAGTCGGCGGTGAGCAGTTGGCTGCACCGGATCACCGTGAACGCCTGCACCGACGTGCAGCGGCGCAAAGGGCCGCACACGGTGCCGCTGTCAGCGGACCACCCCCCGCCCGTCGCGGACCGCAGCGGCCACATCGAGACGGCCGTCGTCGTTCGGCAGGCCATGATGCGGCTGCCGGCCGAGCAGCGGGCGGCCGTCCTCGCGGTCGATATGCACGGCTATTCGGTCTCCGACGCCGCGGCGCTGCTGAACGTCGCCGAGGGGACGGTCAAGAGCCGCTGCTCCCGGGGACGCGCCAGGCTGGCGGTACTGCTGCGACACCTCGCCCCGGCCGCACCGGGCTGATCCCGCCCGGGAACAGCCGCACCTAGGCTGTTGGTTGAATAGGTGTCGCACTGTTCGGTGTCGACCATCGGGGAAGGAAGGCCGGCATGTCAGAGAAAACCCTGCACGAGGTCATCGTGATCGGATCCGGCCCGGCCGGCTACACCGCCGCCATCTACACCGCGCGGGCTCAGCTCAACCCGCTCGTCTTCGAAGGGACCGCATTCGGCGGCGCCCTGATGACCACCACCGAGGTGGAGAACTATCCGGGCTTCCGGTCCGGCATCACCGGCCCGGAGCTGATGGACGAGATGCGCGAACAGGCACTGCGGTTCGGGGCGGACCTGCAGATGGAGGACGTCGAATCGGTCTCCCTGGACGGCCCGGTCAAAGAGGTGGTCACCGGCGGCGGGGAAACCCACCGCGCCCGCGCGGTGATCCTGGCCATGGGGGCCGCGCCGCGGTACCTCGGCGTCCCCGGCGAGCAGGAACTCCTGGGGCGCGGGGTCAGCTCGTGCGCCACCTGCGACGGGTTCTTCTTCAAGGACCAGGACATCGCGGTCATCGGCGGGGGCGATTCCGCCATGGAGGAGGCGACCTTCCTCACCCGCTTCGCCCGCACTGTGACCCTGGTTCACCGCCGCGACGAGTTCCGTGCCTCGCGCATCATGCTCGAGCGCGCCCGGACCAACGACAAGATCCGGTTCCTGACCAACACCACCGTCCTGGGTGTCGAGGGCGACACCACCGTGACGGGTCTGCGGATCCACAACGTCCTCACCGGTGAGGACTCCACCCTTCCGGTCACCGGCGTCTTCATCGCCATTGGCCACGATCCGCGCTCGGAACTGGTCCGCGATGCCCTCGAGGTCGACGCCGCCGGGTACGTGGTCGTTCGCGCGCCGGGCACCGCCACCTCACTGCCGGGGGTGTTCGCGGCCGGTGACCTGGTGGACCATACCTACCGGCAGGCGATCACCGCCGCCGGCAGCGGATGCGCCGCCGCGATCGACGCCGAACGCTGGCTGACCGAGACCCAGGGCGCCGACGCCGCCATGATCGGGGCGCACCGGTGAGCGCGGCCACTGTCGCGGTGACCGACGCCTCATTCCCCGAGGCGGTGCTGTCCAGCAGCACACCGGTTCTGGTCGACTTCTGGGCCACCTGGTGTGGCCCGTGCCGGATGGTCGCCCCGGTGCTCGAGGAGATCGCCGCCGAGAAGGCCGGTGCGCTCACCGTCGCCAAGATCGACGTCGACGCCAACCCCGGCACGGCTCGGGACTATCAGGTCGTCTCGATCCCCACGCTGATTCTCTTCAAGGCCGGTCAGCCGGTGAAACGCATCGTCGGCGCCAAGAGCAAGGCGGCGTTGCTACGAGAGCTCGCCGACGAGTTGTAGGCCGCACCGGAGACGAATTCGTGACCGTCGGGCTACCCGAACGGTTTCCGGAAAAGCCTCCCGGTCTGGGACAATTCCCCCCATGTCGACCCCCGGCCACGGCAATGCGCTGCGCCGTGGCGACCGCGGGAGTGCCGTGGTGGAGATCCGCGCCGCCCTTGCCGCCCTCGGTCTGCTGGAGAACGCGGACGAGGATCTGACCACCGGGCGGCACGTGGCGCTGGACTCCTTCGACGACGAACTCGACCACGCGGTCCGGGCCTTTCAGCAGCGGCGCGGTCTGTTGGTCGACGGCGTCGTCGGCGAGGCCACCTACCGGGCACTCAAGGAGGCCTCCTACCGGCTGGGCGCACGCACCCTGGCACACCAGTTCGGCGCGCCCATGTACGGCGACGACGTCGCGACACTGCAGGCGCGACTGCAGGACCTGGGTTTCTACACCGCCCTGGTGGACGGGTACTTCGGCCTGCAGACCCACAACGCGCTGATGTCCTACCAACGCGAATACGGTCTGGCGCCGGACGGCATCTGCGGCCCGGAAACGTTGCGCTCCTTGTACTTTCTGGGTTCCCGGGTCACCGGCGGATCGCTGCACGCCATCCGCGAGGAGGAGCATGTGCGCCGCTCGGGACCGCGCTTGTCGGGCAAGCGGATCATCCTCGACCCCGGCCGCGGCGGTGACGACCTCGGCATGATCGTGCAGGGGCCGGAGGGCCCCATCAGCGAGGCCGACATCCTCTGGGATCTGGCCAGCCGGCTGGAGGGCCGCATGACGGCCATCGGCATGGAGACCTTCCTGTCCCGTCCGGTCAACCGCAGCCCCGGCGACGGTGAACGCGCCGCCACCGCCAACACCATGGGTGCGGATCTCATGATCAGCCTCAGGTTCGAGTGCCAGCCCAACCCGTCGGCCAACGGCGTCGCGTCGTTCTACTTCGGAAGCTCGCACGGGTCGGTCTCCACCATCGGCCGCAACCTGGCGGACTTCATCCAACGCGAAGTCGTCGCGCGCACCGGAATGCTGGATTGCCGGACCCACGGACGCACCTGGGATCTGTTGCGGCTCACCAGGATGCCGACTGTTCAGGTGGACGTCGGATACATCACCAACGCCGGCGACAGCCAGTTGCTGGCGGGCGGATCGGTCCGGGACGCCGTCGCCGAGGGAATCCTCGCGGCCGTCAAACGGCTCTACCTGCTGGGCAAGAACGACCGCCCCACCGGAACCTTCACCTTCGCCGAACTGCTCGCCCACGAGCAGTCCCTCGGCCAGGGACGCTCGGCGGTGTAGAGGAATTCGGGGTAGGGGTCTAGAGCCGTTGCAACTGCGGCGTCTCCAGCAATCGGTCCAGCGCGGCCTCCACTTCGGCCTTCCAGCCCAGCCCGCGGTCCAGTTCCAACCGCAGTCTCGGGAAGTACCGGTGCGGGGCGACGATGGTGAAACCCACCGCCTGCAGGAAATGCGCGTCGATCATGCAGGTCTCGAGCGAGCAGTCGCCGAGTGCTTCGATCGCCGGCCGCAGCCGCGGGTCGATGCGGGCCCCCGACACGTCGCCGACAAGTTCGCCGGCCTCCGGCGTGCGTCCGAATACCTCGAGCGCACGCACACCACGCCGCACCAGCTCGGTGACCACCCCGGCGATCAGCATCTCCGAGACGTCGGCGGGATCGGTGCCGTGGCCGGCTTCGGCAGCCATCGACGTCAGCAGCACCGCGTCCGGACTCACCGGGCCGGTCGGCATCCGCTGCGCCCGAGGGACCAGCCGGGGCGGTGCATAGAGGACATAGCCCTGGCAGGGTTCGCCCTCGTCGTCATCGCGCGCGGACTCGGCCGGGCCGGAGGCCGCGATCTGCCCGCAGGAGCCCCACTCCAGCATGACCATCGACAGCCACGCCTCTTTTTCGAACTCCGGGTCGAGCAGTTGTTCCCCGGTGCTCAGAGTCTCCGGATCAACCTCCCAGAACACGCAGCGGCGTGCATGCTTGGGCAGCTGCTCGAACCCGTCGAGCCGCAGCGGTCTGATGTGAACGGACACTGATTCTCCCGGCTTTCCCACGGTGCGAGGCCCGCACTGCAGCACACTCAAGGATAGGAGAGCCGGCCCCCTACCGCCCGCTATCCGGCGGACCACCCGAAAGCCCCCGAAAGCCCCCGAAAGCCGTTGCACCGCTGAGGTTTTCACCGTCCGGCCCCGCCCGCGCGACCCGCGGAATATTCGTCACAGTGACGAATTGGTCCGCCGTCGAGGGTTGGCCTATTTCCGCGCCGTGGGGTCCATCAGGTCGACCAACCGCTGAAGGTCCTCCACCGATCCGAACTCGACGACGATCTTGCCTTTGCGCTTGCCGAGATTCACCGTGACGCGGGTGTCGTAACTGGTGGACAAGCGCTCGGCGATGTCCTGGAGACCCGGCATCTTGATCGGCTTGCGGCGCGGCGCCGGCGGCTTGGCGCCGCCGCGGTTGGCCAGGGTCACCGTCTCCTCCGTCGCACGAACCGACAGCCCCTCGGCCACGATGCGCGCCGCCAATTCCTCCTGTGCCTCCGGCCCCGCCTCCAGTGCGAGCAGCGCACGCGCGTGGCCGGCCGAGAGCACTCCGGCCGCAACCCGCCGCTGGACGGGGATCGGCAGGCGCAACAGCCGGATCATGTTGCTGATCACCGGTCGGGACCGGCCGATCCGGTCCGCGAGTTCCTCGTGCGTCACCTTGAACTCTTCGAGCAGCTGCTGGTAGGCCGCTGCCTCCTCAAGCGGGTTGAGCTGAGCCCGGTGGATGTTCTCCAGGAGCGCGTCGCGCAGCAGGTTGTCCTCGGCGGTCTGCCGGACGATTGCGGGGATGACGGTCAGGCCGGCCTGCTGGGCGGCCCGCCACCGCCGCTCCCCCATGACCAGCTGATAGCGCCGCTCCCCGGGCCGGTCGTCAACCTCACGCACGACGATCGGCTGCATCAGGCCGAACTCCCGGATGGAGTGCACCAGTTCGGCCAGGGCTTCCTCGTCGAAGACGGTGCGGGGCTGTCGCGGGTTGGGTTCGATGGCCGCCGGGTCGATCTCGCGGTAGACCGCGCCCACGTCGGCCGGGCTGGGGGCCCCTGTCTGCTGGCCGCCGATGACGACGTCGGCGGCGGCTTCACCCAACCGGTGACCCCCGTCCGACGGGCCGGTCGGAATCAGGGACGCCAGGCCGCGACCGAGGCCTCCCCTGCGCTTGGATGACTGATTCATGCGGATCCCTCCGTTGGTCCGGGGCGGTAGGCCAGTTCCCGGCTCGCGTCCAGATAACTCATGGCCCCGCGTGAGCCGGGGTCGTAGTCGATGATCGTCATGCTGTACCCGGGCGCCTCGGACACCTTAACGCTGCGTGGGATGACCGTGCTGAGCACCCTGTCGCCGAAGAACCCCCTGACCTCGGAGGCCACCTGATCAGCCAGTTTGGTCCGTCCGTCGTACATCGTCAGAACGACCGTGCTGACGTTCAGGCGCGGGTTGAGGTGGGCTTTGACCATCTCGATATTCTTCATCAGCTGTGAGACACCCTCCAGCGCGTAATACTCGCACTGGATGGGAATCAACACTTCCGGGGCCGCTACCAGGGCGTTTATCGTCAGCAGGCCCAGGGAGGGCGGGCAGTCGATGAAGACGTAGTCGAAGTCCGTCTGGTCGAGTTCAGCCAGGGCGTTGCGGAGCCTGTTCTCCCGGGCGACCATGCTGACCAGCTCGATCTCGGCCCCGGCGAGGTCGATGGTGGCCGGCACACAGAACAAACGCTCGCTGTGCGGGCTCTGCCGGATGGCCGATTTCAGGGGGATCTCGCCGATCAGGACCTCGTAGGAGGACGGCGTTCCCGAATGGCGCTCGGTGATCCCGAGGGCGGTGCTCGCATTGCCCTGGGGGTCGAGGTCGATCACCAGGGTCTTGATTCCCTGCACCGCGAGTGCCGCGGCGAGGTTCACCGCCGTGGTGGTCTTGCCGACGCCGCCCTTCTGGTTCGCAACCGTGAACACCCGCCGATGGGCGGGCCGCGGGAGCTGGCCAGCCGCGGTGTGCAGGACCTTCATCGCGCGTTCGGCGGCGGCGCCGATCGGGGTGTCCGCGTCGGCCACCCATGTTTCACGTGAAACACCCGGATCGGGTGGGACGGTCATCGGCGTCTCCTCTCCGGCGGGCTGCTCCGGACGGCGACCACGACCGTGGCCGGCGGACTCACCCGTCCCGATCCACATCTCACCACGTGGATATCCTTCGCGCCTAACGCGGTCATGACGGTGCGCGCGGCGGCCACCTCGGCCTCCGCCCGCTCCCCCTTGAGCGCCAGCATCCGCCCACCCGTCCGCAGCAGGGGCATGCTCCAGCGGGTCAGTTTGTCGACCGGCGCCACCGCGCGCGACACGACCGTATCGGCACCACCCACCCGGGTGATGACGCCCGCCTCCTCGGCGCGCCCCCGCACGACGTCCACGGCGATCCCGAGTTCGCCGATCACCATCTCCAAGAAGTCGACCCGGCGCAGCATCGGCTCAACGAGGTTGATCCTCAGGTCGCCGCGCGCGATCGCCAGGGGCACCCCCGGCAACCCGGCGCCACTGCCGATGTCGACCACCCGCTCGCCCGGCGGGATCAGTTCGGCGACCACCACGCTATTGAGCAGGTGCCGATCCCAGAGGCGGTCAACCTCCCGGGGGCCGATCAGGCCGCGCTCGACCCCCGGGCCGGCGAGGAGCTCGGCATAGCGGCGCGCGACGTCCAGGCCTTCGCCGAAGATCTCGACTGCGCCCTCCGGAGCCGGTGGCGCCATTGTGTGTTTCACGTGAAACGTCACCCCCGACGCGGCCCGGAACTACACGGCTGTAACTCGCGGATGTTCAATCCCTCAGGACGACCACTCGGCGGGCCGGCTCGACGCCCTCGCTCTCGCTGTGTACCCCGTCGACCGCGGCCACCGCATCATGGACGATCTTGCGTTCGAACGGCGTCATCGGCGCGAGCTCCTCGCGCTCGCCCGACTCCAGAACCCGCCGGGCGACCTTGTCGCCGAGGGCGCTGAGTTCGTCGCGGCGGCGCCGCCGCCAGCCCGCGACGTCGAGCATCAGCCGGCTCCGCTCACCGGTCTTCTGGTGCACCGCCAGCCGCGTGAGCTCTTGCAGCGCGTCGAGCACCTCGCCGCGGCGGCCCACCAGCTTGGTCAGATCCTGGCCACCGTCGATGCTGACCACGGCGCGGTCGCCCTCGACGTCGAGGTCGATATCGCCGTCGAAATCCAGCAGGTCCAGCAGTTCCTCGAGGTAATCGCCGGCGATCTCACCCTCGGCGACGAGACGGTCCTCCAGGTCGTCCGACCGGGTCGGCGCGGCACCCGTCTCGTGTTCGGTCTCGGTGTCTGTCATGTGTTTCTCCCTTGTCCGCCGGAGCTACCGTCCGGTCAGCGTTTACGTTTCTTGGGCCGCGCGCCTGGCTTCGGCGTCCGGCTCGGGCCGCCGTTGGAGCCCGCCCTGGGTGCGGCTTCGGCCGCGGCGTCGCCTTCCGTCGTCGCGAGCCCGGCCTCCTCTGACGCCGGCTGCGACCCGGCGGCCGAGGCCGCGTCCCCCTTGCGGGACTTGGCGGGTTTGGCGCCCGGGGCAGGCGCGTTGGCCGATCGGCGGGCCAGTGCCTCCTCCTTCTCGGCCGCCTCCTCCTTCTCGATCTTGCCGAAGACGAGGTGCTGCTGACCGAAGGTCCAGATGTTGTTGGACACCCAGTAGATGATGATCGCGATCGGCAGGAACGGGCCGCCCACGATCACCCCGAGTGGGAACACGTAGAGGGCGAGTTTGTTCATCAACGCCGTCTGCGGGTTGGCGGCCGCCTCGGGACTCTGGCGGGCGATCGACGCCCGGCTGTTGAAGTACGTGGCGATACCCGCGAGGATCATCAGCGGGATCGACACCGCCGCGACGGCTGGCCGGCTGAACACGGTGAACGCATCCAGCCCGTGCTGCTGGGTGATCGCCGCGCCGATCGGGGCTCCGAAGAGGTGCGCATCGAGGAAGTGGCCGACGTCACCGGCGCTGAACACGTAGTTGGGCAGGCGGCGGTTCTCCTCGACCGACAAGCCCAGCCTGCCGAAGCCGCTCTGGGTCCGGTTGAAGGACATCAGCACGTGGTAGAGGCCGAGGAACACCGGCACCTGCGCCAGCATCGGCAGGCAACCCAGGATCGGGTTGAAGTCGTGCTCGCGCTGCAGCTTCTGAATCTCCAGCGCCATGCGCTGGCGGTCCTTGCTGTACTTCTTCTGCAGGGCCTTGATCTGCGGCTGGAGCTCCTGCATCTTGCGCGTCGTCCGGATCTGTCGGACGAACGGCCGATACAGCACCGCGCGCAGCGTGAAGACCAGGAACATCACCGACAGCGCCCAGGCGAAGAAATTGCTGGGGCCCAGCAACATCCCGAACAGCTTGTACCAGAGCCACATGATCCCCGACACCGGGTAGTAGACGTAGTCGAGGCTGAACCAGTTAAACATCGGCGCTCCTGAGCTGACTCTGCGAGCCGTCGCCGGCGCCGCACCGTTCGGGTATCGGATCCCATCCGCCGGCATGCCATGGTCCGCACTTCGCCAGCCGCACCAGCGTCAGCCACGTCCCCCGGATCGCCCCGTACTCGGTCAGAGCGTCGACCGCATAGCCGCTGCAGGTGGGCATGAACCGGCATGACGCCGGGCGCAGTGGGGAGATCATGTGCCGGTACAGCTCGATCGCCCCGACGAGCAGCCGCACCGCCGGCCGGGCGCCGGGCACCCGCGCACCGGTGCAGAGCCTCACCGCGATTCCCCCAACCGACGGACCGCGCGCACACCGGCCACCATCTCAGCTTCGAGTTGGGAGGACTCCGCATCGCGGCAGCCGGGCAGAGCGCGGATCACGATGCGGTCGCCGGGGCACAGTTCGCCGATGACGCTCCGGGCGGCGTGACGCAGCCGGCGGGCAACACGGTGGCGTTGCACCGCGTTGCCGACTGCTTTGCTGACCACGAACCCGACTCGAGGACCGGCCGAATGGGCGGGGTCAGGATGAGCACCGACGTGAGCGTGGACGACGAGATCGCGCTGTGCTGCGCGCACACCACAGCGAATCGTGGTGGCGAATTCCGCAGACCGTGTCATCCGGTACCGCGCCGGGAGCACGTTGACTCGACCGGGGATCAGGCAGTCAGAGAGCGGCGGCCCTTGCGGCGGCGCCCGGACACGATCGCGCGGCCGGCCCGGGTGCGCATCCGCAGCCGGAACCCGTGGACCTTGGCCCGGCGACGGTTGTTCGGCTGATACGTCCGTTTGCCCTTGGCCACGGCTCTCGTCTCCTCGTCACATAGACCGGCCTGACACTCGATGCCCTGCGGCATCGGGCGGCAATGCCTGCCCTCGGTTGAAGTTCCCGCTGGTAACCGGCGCGGCCCCGGAATAAAACTCCGATCGCAGCCGAGTCGCCGACGTTCGGGCGACGATTCGAGGGTACTGACGTCACTTGCGCAGGTCAAACCGTGCCCATTGGCACTCGGAGTCAGGCTGTGGATAGCTTTCGCCCACCGGTTGGCACTCGTGGTGAAACCTGTTAGTTTCTGGCGGAACACTAAAGACCAGCAGCCGATTCGCCGCGTTTAACGACCACAACAGAACTGATCCCGATATGGTGACCGTCTCAGGCAGGCCCTGTCCACACCTGTGGATAACCGTGTGGACAGTTGCAGAAAACGCAGCCCGGCGCCTGAATCCGCAGGTAGAGGGGGGCTTCCGTTGAGCGACAACACCGTCCCCGACTTTGCGTCGGTGTGGACATCGGTGGTCGCGGAACTCAACGGGAACGAGGATGGCACATTCGGTGACGCCGGTACCGGCGCGGTCGTCGAGCGGCCCCTGACCCCGCAGCAGCGCGCATGGCTCAAGCTGGTCCGGCCGCTGACCATCGCCGAGGGTTTCGCCCTGCTCTCGGTCCCGAGTCCCTTCGTGCAGAACGAGATCGAGCGGCACCTCCGTGCCCCGATCGTCGATGCGCTGAGCCGTCACCTGGGCCAGCGGGTTGAACTCGGGGTGCGGATCGAACCCTCGGAGACCGCCGACTGGGACGGTGCCGATGTCGAGACCGACGTCCTGGCTCCCGACCTCGACGAGGTCGACGAGGACCGGGAAGCGCTGGCCAGTGCACACGAGAGCTGGCCGGCGTATTTCACTGAACGGCCTCGGGATACCGGCGCGGATGCGGCTGCCGACACCAGTCTGAACCGTCGCTACACCTTCGACACGTTCATCATCGGAGCCTCCAACCGGTTTGCGCACGCGGCCGCCCTCGCGATTGCCGAGGCGCCGGCTCACGCCTACAACCCGCTGTTCATCTGGGGCGAGTCCGGACTTGGCAAGACCCATCTGCTGCACGCGGCCGGCAACTACGCTCAGCGTCTGTTTCCCGGTATGCGGGTGAAGTACGTTTCCACCGAGGAGTTCACCAACGACTTCATCAACTCGCTGCGCGACGACCGCCGGGTGGCCTTCAAAAAGAGCTACCGCGAGATCGACGTCCTGCTGATCGACGACATCCAGTTCATCGAGGGCAAGGAGGGCATCCAGGAGGAGTTCTTCCATACGTTCAACACCCTGCACAACGCCAATAAACAGATCGTGATCTCCTCCGATCGCCCGCCCAAACAGCTGGCAACGCTGGAAGACAGGTTGCGCACACGGTTCGAGTGGGGCCTGATCACCGATGTTCAGCCCCCGGAACTGGAGACGCGGATCGCCATTCTGCGCAAGAAAGCTCAAATCGAGCGGTTGGCCGTTCCCGACGATGTCCTGGAATTGATCGCCAGCAGTATCGAGCGCAACATCCGCGAACTTGAGGGCGCCCTGATCCGGGTGACGGCTTTCGCCTCCCTGAACAAAAGCCCGATCGACACGGCCGTGGCCGAAATCGTCCTGCGCGACCTCATTGCCGACGCCGGCACCATGCAGATAAGCGCGGCCATGATCATGGCCGCGACGGCCGAATACTTCGACACCAGCGTCGAGGAACTTCGCGGCCCCGGCAAAACCCGGGCCCTCGCCCAATCCCGGCAGATCGCCATGTACCTGTGCCGCGAGCTGACCGATCTATCCCTACCCAAGATCGGTCAGGCTTTCGGCCGGGACCACACCACCGT
Source organism: Mycobacteriaceae bacterium (assembly GCA_037141465.1). Taxonomy (GTDB): domain Bacteria; phylum Actinomycetota; class Actinomycetes; order Mycobacteriales; family Mycobacteriaceae; genus Mycobacterium. Next base: position 22,451 of record JBAXCK010000017.1, read on the forward strand.
GATGTACGCCCAACGCAAGATTCTCGATGAAATGGCATCACGCCGAGAGGTCTTCGATCACGTCAAAGAGTTGACGACCCGCATCCGGCAGCGTTCCAAGCGCTGAGATTCCTCAAAAACTTCTGACGCACGATCACCATCAGCCACACATTTCTGCTGTGGACACGGTGTGGACAGCCGGTGAACCATCCCTACCCGGAGCTGGGATGGTGTCAAACAACCCGGCGATATCCACATCGCGTCGGCCGGCATGACCACTCCATGCACAGGTAGTCCACAAGACGGCACTGTGCTTCATCAGCACCGCAGACCTCTTATCCACAATTTCAACAGCCCCTATTACTACTACGGTTCTCAAGCTTATTGATTCTCTTTAGAAGTACGGCGCTGGGGATGAAGCCTGCCAGCCGCTGTCACGCCGGCGAAGCACCACACTGTCCGCCTCGCCGTTTAGCTTTCAAGTTGGCCGTCGACGCTCTACGGTTGGGCATCAAAGCTCCGTTTCGCCGGCCGGAGTTGCGGTGGTTTGTGATCTAGGAAAGGAATCGATGGACGTGGCGACCACGACGCTGGCATCCGACCTGAAATTCCGACTGGTGCGAGAGGATTTCGCCGACGCCGTTGCCTGGGCCGCGCGCAGCCTTCCCACCAGACCCACGGTGCCTGTTCTGGCCGGTGTGCTCATCACCGGTTCCGATGAGGGTCTGATGATCTCGGGATTCGATTACGATGTGTCCGGCGAGGTGGTGGTTCCCGCTGAAATCGCCTCGCCCGGAACGGTTTTGGTTTCCGGACGCCTGCTTTCTGAGATCACTCGGGCGTTGCCGGCCAAGCCTGTTGATGTCAGCGTCGACGGCAATCGCGTATTACTGACCTGCGGCAGTGCCAAATTCTCGCTGCCGGCGATGCCCGTCGAGGATTACCCCGCACTGCCGGCGCTCCCGGAAGAAACCGGTGTGGTCTCCGCGGATGTGTTCACGGAAGCCGTGGCGCAGGTGGCTATCGCCGCGGGCCGCGATGACACGCTGCCGATGCTGACCGGGATCCGTGTGGAGATCTCCGGGGAGAAGGTGGTCCTCGCGGCGACCGACAGGTTCCGCCTTGCCGTCCGCGAGCTCACCTGGTCGACCAGTTCCCGGGATCTGGATGCCGCGGTACTGGTTCCGGCCAAGACCCTTGCCGAGGCCGCCAAGGCGGTCACCCCAGGCTCGGATGTGCACCTGGCCCTGGGATCCGGGAGTGCCGTCGGTGAGGATCGCCTGCTCGGGATCCGCAGCGCCGGCAAGCGCAGCACCACCCGACTTCTGGACACCGAGTTCCCCAAATTCCGCCAACTACTGCCCACCGAGCACACCGCTCTGGCTACCGTCGGTGTCACCGAATTGGCGGAGGCGATCAAACGAGTTGCCCTGGTGGCCGACCGCGGCGCCCAGGTTCGGATGGAATTCTCAGACGGTGTGCTGCACCTGTCGGCAGGCGCTGACGGTGTCGGCATGGCCGAGGAGGACCTTCCGGTCGAATTCGCCGGCGAGGCGCTGACGATCGCCTTCAACCCGACCTACCTGACCGACGGGCTCGCTTCGCTGCACTGCGAGCGGGTCACCTTCGGGTTCACCACGTCCAGCAAGCCGGCGGTGCTGCGGCCGGCTCAGGGTGAGGGGCTGCCGTCCGGGCCGGGCCCGTTCCCCGCCGCCCAGACCGACTACGTGTACCTGCTCATGCCGGTCAGACTTCCAGGCTGACCTAACCAAACCCAGGGAGACGCTGATGCAACTCGGCTTGGTAGGCCTCGGCAAGATGGGGTTCAACATGCGTCAGCGGCTGCGCGAGGGCGGCCACGAAGTCATCGGTTTCGATCCGCGCCCGGAAGTTTCCGACGTCCCCACCCTCGCCGCCCTGGCCGAAGCGCTCGCGCCGCCACGGGCGGTCTGGGTGATGGTCCCCTCGGGGCCGATCACCAATGAGACCATCGTGGCGCTCGCCGGCGTCCTCGACCGCGGAGACATCGTCATCGACGGTGGCAACTCCCGCTATACCGAGGACGGCCCGCATGCCGACCTGCTGGCCGAAAAGGGAATCGGTTTCATCGACGCGGGCGTCTCGGGCGGCATCTGGGGTCTGACCGAGGGGTACGGCTTGATGGTCGGCGGCAGCGATGGCGACATCGCGCGGCTGATGCCGGTGTTCGACACCCTGCGTCCGGCGGGTGATCCCGCCGACGGGTTCGTCCACGCCGGCCCGGTGGGAGCCGGGCACTACGCCAAGATGGTGCACAACGGCATCGAGTACGGGTTGATGATGGCCTATGCCGAGGGCTATGAGCTGCTGGCCGCCGAACCGCTCATCACCGACACCCAGGCTGTCATCCAGGCCTGGACCAACGGCACCGTGGTCCGCTCCTGGCTGCAGCAACTGCTCGCCAAGGCCCTCAAGGAGGACCCCGGCTTCGACGCCATCTCGGACTACACCGAGGACTCTGGAGAAGGCCGCTGGACCGTCGAGGAGGCCATCAACCATCGCGTCCCGACGCCCGTCATCGCCGCGTCGCTGTTCGCCAGATTCGCCTCCCGGCAGGAGCAGTCACCGACCATGAAGGCGGTCTCTGCGCTGCGCAACCAGTTCGGCGGACACGCGGTCAAGCGGGTCCCGCTGTCCGGGTAGATGTACGTCCGCACCCTGGCCCTACGGGATTTCCGCTCCTGGTCGCAGGTGGAGGTGGAACTGTCGCCGGGGCGCACGGTGTTCGTGGCACCCAACGGCTATGGCAAGACCAATCTCGTTGAGGCCCTGTGGTATTGCGCCACACTCGGGTCCCACCGGGTCGGTACCGACGCGCCGCTGATCCGCTCGGGCGCCGACACCGCGGTCATCTCGGCGATCGTCGTCAACGAGGGCCGGGAACTTGCCGTCGACCTGGAGATCGCCAATGGGCGGGCCAACAAGGCCAGGCTCAACCGCTCCCCCGTGCGCAGTCCCCGTGAGATCCTCGGCGCAGTGCGCGCTGTTCTGTTCGCCCCGGAGGACCTCGCGTTGGTGCGCGGCGATCCCGGCGAGCGCCGACGTTATCTGGACGAACTCGCCACGGTGCGCCGGCCGGGTGTGGCGGGGATACGTGCGGACTACGACAAGGTACTCAAGCAACGAACCGCACTGCTGAAGTCCGCGCGCTCCCGCGGCGACCGCGCGGTGGCGGAGACCCTCGACGTGTGGGACGGCCACCTGGCCGCGCACGGCGCCCGGTTGATGGCGGCGCGCATGGAGCTGGCGAACCTGCTCGCCCCGGAGGTCGAGAAGGCATATCAGTTGCTGGCCCCGGCGTCGAGGCCGGCTGCGATCGCCTACCGCAGCGCGGTCCTGGAGGATCCGGAGACACCCGAGGACGTCGAGTTCCTGGAGGCGGCGCTCCTCGCCGCGTGTGCCCGGCGGCGGCCGGCCGAACTCGAGCGGGGTGTGTGCCTGGTCGGGCCGCATCGTGATGACCTGGAGTTACGGCTCGGCGACCAGCCCGCGAAAGGCTTCGCCAGCCACGGTGAATCCTGGTCGATGGCGCTGGCACTGCGGCTCGCCGGATACGAGTTGCTGCGAACCGAGGGCAGCGAACCGGTGCTGATCCTCGACGACGTCTTCGCCGAACTCGACGCGGCCCGCCGACGCGCGCTGACCGAGGTGGCCGCGTCCGCCGAGCAGGTCCTGATCACCGCGGCCGTCGGTGAGGACATCCCGCAGGGTTGGGATGCCACCCGGATCGCGGTGACCATGACCGATGGCGAAGGCGGACGGATCTCGGAGCTCCTCCCATGACGTCGCTGCCCCCGGAGGACGACGAGGCCGCCGACGCCGGCGCACCCGGCGGTCCGCCCGCTCATCTGGGCGCGGTGCGCGGCATGGATCTGGTGCGCCGGGCCCTCGAGGAGGCCCGGGCGGCCGCCCGCGACCAGGGTAAGGAGGTCGGCCGCGGGCGAGGCTCACCGCGCACGCCGCGGTCGGCCGCCCGCGGCAGTCGCCGGCGCTGGTCCGGGCCGGGGCCCGACGGGCGCGATCCTCAGCCGCTGGGACGGGCGGCGCGTGACGTCGCGAACTCCCGAGGCTGGTCGCCTCAGGTGGCCGAGGGCACGGTCTTCGCGCAGTGGCCGGCGGTGGCCGGGGAGGACATCGCCACCCACGCCACCCCCACCGCTCTGCGCGACGGCGTTCTGCATCTCTCCGCGGAATCCACCGCCTGGGCCACCCAGTTGCGGATGGTGGCGCCGCAATTGCTGGCAAAGATTTCGGCCGCGGTCGGCAACGGCGTCGTGACGGCCCTGCGGATCACCGGGCCGAGCGCGCCGTCGTGGCGCAAGGGACCCCGCCACATCCAGGGCCGCGGTCCCCGCGACACCTACGGATAACACCCGTTATCACAGGGGCCTCACGGCCACCAGAACGTCGCGGATCGGCGTGTCAAGCGTTTTGTGGCTTCTCGGCGTGAGATATCGCCCGCACGGGTCGAATAGGTGTGCAGAAACGCCGCCGCAGGATCGGTCCTGTCGTCCACTCCCGGTAGACTGGAGGCACAACATATGGGGCCCCCGGGCCCCTCGCCCGTCAATCCCTGAGGAGAACGGTCAAACCGTGGCTGCGCCGAAGAAGAAAAAAGACGAAGGCTACGGTGCAGACTCGATCAAGATCCTCGAGGGTCTTGAGGCTGTCCGCAAACGTCCCGGCATGTACATCGGCTCCACCGGCGAGCGCGGTCTGCACCATCTGGTGTGGGAGGTCGTCGACAACGCCGTCGATGAGGCGATGGCCGGTTTCGCCACCCAGGTCGACGTGCGGATCCTCGCCGACGGTGGCGTCGAGGTCACCGACAACGGCCGCGGGATCCCGGTGGCCATGCACGAGTCGGGCGTTCCCACCGTCGACGTGGTGATGACCGTCCTGCACGCCGGCGGCAAGTTCGAAGAGGGCGCCTACCAGGTCTCGGGCGGTCTGCACGGCGTCGGCGTCTCGGTCGTCAACGCGCTCTCGACCCGATTGGAAGCCGATATCTGCCGCGACGGCTACGAGTGGTTCCAGACCTATGACCACTCGGTGCCCGGCAGCCTCAAGCAGGGCGAGGCGACCAAGAAGACCGGCACCACGATCCGGTTCTGGGCGGACCCGAACATCTTCGAGACCACCGACTACGAGTTCGAGACCGTCGCCACGCGGTTGCGCGAGATGGCCTTCCTAAACAAGGGCCTGACCATCACCCTCAACGACGACCGGGTGACTGCCGCTGAGGTCATCGACGAAGTCGTCAGCGATGTCGCTGCGGCGCCGAAGTCGGCCAAGGAGAAAGCCGCCGAAGATGCGGCAGCACGCAAGGCCAAGCACCGCGTCTTCCATTACCCCGGCGGCCTGGTGGACTTCGTCAAGCACATCAACCGCACCAAGCAGGCCATCCACACCAGCGTGGTCGACTTCGGCGGCAAGGGCGAGGGCCACGAGGTCGAGATCGCCATGCAGTGGAACGCCGGCTACCAGGAATCCGTTTTCACTTTCGCCAACACGATCAATACCCATGAGGGCGGCACTCACGAGGAGGGTTTCCGCGCGGCGTTGACGAGTGTGGTGAACAAGTACGCCAAGGACAAGAAGCTTCTCAAGGACAAGGATCCCAATCTCACCGGCGACGACATCCGCGAAGGCCTCGCCGCGGTGATCTCGGTGAAGGTGGCCCAGCCGCAGTTCGAGGGCCAGACCAAGACCAAGCTCGGCAACACCGAGGTCAAGTCCTTCGTGCAGAAGATCTGCAACGAGCAGCTCACCCACTGGCTGGAAGCCAACCCGACCGACGCGAAGATCGTCGTCAACAAGGCGGTGCAGTCTGCGCAGGCCCGGCTCGCCGCCCGCAAGGCTCGTGAACTCGTCCGGCGCAAGAGCGCGACCGACATCGGCGGCCTGCCTGGCAAGCTGGCCGACTGCCGCTCGACCGATCCCAAGCAGTGCGAGTTGTACGTCGTGGAGGGTGACTCGGCCGGCGGTTCGGCCAAGAGCGGTCGTGACTCGATGTTCCAGGCGATCCTTCCCCTACGGGGCAAGATCATCAACGTCGAGAAGGCGCGAATCGATCGTGTGCTCAAGAACACCGAAGTCCAGTCGATCATCACCGCACTGGGCACCGGAATCCACGACGAGTTCGACATCACCAAGCTGCGCTACCACAAGATCATCCTGATGGCCGACGCCGATATCGACGGTCAGCACATCTCGACGCTGTTGTTGACACTGCTGTTCCGGTTCATGAAGCCGCTCATCGAGCACGGGCACGTCTTCCTCGCCCAGCCGCCGCTGTACAAACTGAAGTGGCAGCGCACCGAACCGGAGTTCGCCTACTCCGACCGCGAGCGCGACGGCCTTCTCGAGGCGGGCGTCAAGGCCGGCAAGAAGATCAACAAGGACGACGGCATCCAGCGCTACAAGGGCCTCGGCGAGATGGACGCCAAGGAACTGTGGGAGACCACGATGGATCCCGACGTGCGGGTCCTGCGCCAGATCACCCTCGACGACGCCGCCGCCGCCGACGAACTGTTCTCCATCCTCATGGGCGACGACGTCGAGGCGCGGCGCAGCTTCATCACCCGCAACGCCAAGGACGTTCGCTTCCTTGACGTCTAATCCCGCCGTCATCGCGCGCGAAAAGGATCTGGAATGACTGACACCACATTGCCGCCTGACGGGACTGCCCGCGACCGGATCGAACCGGTCGACATCCAGCAGGAGATGCAGAACAGCTACATCGACTATGCGATGAGCGTGATCGTCGGCCGCGCGCTGCCGGAGGTCCGCGACGGCCTCAAGCCGGTTCACCGCCGGGTCCTCTATGCGATGTTCGACTCCGGCTTCCGTCCGGATCGCAGCCACGCGAAGTCGGCCCGCTCGGTCGCCGAGACCATGGGCAACTACCACCCGCACGGCGACGCGTCGATCTACGACACCCTGGTCCGGATGGCCCAGCCGTGGTCGCTGCGCTACCCACTCGTCGACGGACAGGGCAACTTCGGTTCGCCGGGCAACGATCCGCCGGCGGCGATGCGCTACTGCGTCACCGGTGACTCGCTGGTCCGGCTGCCCCTCGGACAGACGATCCGGATCCGGGACATCGCGACGGCGTCGCCGAACACCGACGCCGTGGTCGACCTGAAGGTCCTCGACCGGCACGGCAACCCGGTGTCTGCGGACCGCCTCTTCCATTCCGGTGAGCATCAGACCTATACCGTCACCACGACCGAGGGGTTCGCCGTCACCGGCACCGCCAACCACCCACTGCTGTGTCTGGTCGACGTGGCGGGGGTTCCCACGCTGCTGTGGAAACTGATCGAGGAAATCACCCCGGGCGACCACGTCGTGCTGCAGCGCACCAAGCCCGCCGAACTCGGATCGGCGGACTGGGACGACACGCTCACCGGGTTACTTCTGGGCGCCTTCGTCAGCGAGGGCTTCGTCAGTGCAGGCCGGGCAGGGTTCAACAATCTCGACCAGGATTACTTCAACAACGTCGTCGCCGCCTACGACGCCGTTGTCGGGGGCGCCCGCTACACGAGCACGCGGACCATCGCCTCCGGGTCGACGCTGTTCGAGTTGGATGTGCACAACCTCCAACCGCTCATGGCGAGCCCCCTGGCGGAACTCGCCGGTAGCCGGTCGGCGGACAAGCACGTCCCCGAGCGCATCTGGAACTCACCCACGCCGGTCAAGCGCGCATTCCTGCAGGCGCTTTTCGAGGGCGACGGCTCGTGCTCGGCTCTGCCGCGCAACACGATCCAGGTCTCCTACTCCACCCGCAGCGCCCGACTGGCCGCCGATGTCCAGCAGTTGCTGCTCGAGTTCGGAGTGGTGTCCCGCCGTTACCGCCACGCCACCGGCGAGCACAAGGTGGTCATCACCAACCGGGGCCAGGCGGAGCTTTTCGCCGCCGAGGTCGGATTCGGCGGCGCAAAACAAGTCAAGTTGAACGGATTGCTCGCGGCACTGCCGGCCCTCGCAGCCGGATCGGACAGCGATCGCGTTCCCGGGCTGGCGGATTTCATCCGCCGCAACTGTGCCAGCCGATGGGCAGACAAGGAGTGGCTGCTCAAACACAACATCGGCGGGGTGCAACGCTGGCGCCGCGATGGTGCCCAGATCCGCAGCCGGATCGCCGACCCCGATGTCCGGGCGATCGCCTCCGAACTGACCGACGGCCGCTTCTATTTCGCCACCGTCGCGTCGGTGGTCGACGCCGGCGTACAGCCCGTCTACAGCATCCGAGTGGATACAGCAGATCACTCGTTCATCACCAACGGCTTCGTGAGCCATAACACAGAGGCTCGTCTCACACCGCTGGCGATGGAGATGCTGCGTGAAATCGACGAGGAGACAGTCGATTTCATCCCCAACTACGACGGCCGGGTGCAGGAGCCGACGGTCCTTCCGAGCCGGTTCCCCAATCTGCTCGCCAACGGTTCGGGCGGCATCGCGGTGGGCATGGCAACCAACATCCCGCCGCACAACCTGCGCGAACTCGCCGAGGCGGTCTACTGGTGCCTGGAGAACTTCGAGGCCGATGAGGAGAGCACCCTCACCGCGGTCATGGAACGCGTCAAGGGCCCGGACTTCCCCACGGCCGGACTCATCGTCGGGACGACGGGCATCGCCGATGCCTACACCACCGGACGCGGTTCGATCCGCATGCGCGGCGTGGTGGAGGTCGAGGAGGACTCGCGCGGCCGCACCTCGATCGTCATCACCGAACTGCCCTATCAGGTCAACCACGACAACTTCATCACCTCGATCGCCGAGCAGGTGCGCGAAGGCAAGCTGACCGGGATCTCCAACATCGAGGACCAGTCCAGTGACCGGGTAGGCCTGCGCATCGTCATCGAGATCAAGCGCGACGGCGTGGCGAAAGTGGTGCTGAACAACCTCTACAAGCACACTCAGCTGCAGACCAGCTTCGGCGCCAACATGCTCTCGATCGTCGACGGCGTCCCGCGCACGCTGCGGCTGGACCAGATGATCCGCTACTACGTCGACCATCAGCTCGACGTGATCGTCCGGCGGACCACCTACCGGTTGCGCAAGGCCAACGAACGGGCCCACATCCTGCGCGGTCTGGTCAAGGCACTCGATGCGCTCGACGAGGTCATCGCGCTGATCCGGGCGTCGGAAACCGTCGACGTCGCACGGACGGGCCTGATCGGCCTGCTCGACATCGATGACATTCAGGCCCAGGCCATCCTGGACATGCAGCTGCGCCGGCTGGCCGCGCTGGAACGCCAGAAGATCATCGACGACCTCGCCGAAATCGAGAAGGAGATCGCCGACCTCGAGGACATCCTGGCCAAGCCGAAGCGCCAGCGCGTGATCGTGCGCGATGAACTCGCCGCCATCGTGGAGAAACACGGCGACGACCGCCGGACCCGTATCGTCGCCGCCGAGGGCGATGTGTCCGACGAGGATCTCATCGCCCGCGAAGAGGTCGTGGTCACCATCACCGAGACCGGCTATGCCAAGCGCACCAAGACCGATCTGTACCGCAGCCAGAAGCGCGGCGGCAAGGGTGTGCAGGGCGCCGGCCTCAAACAGGACGACATCGTCCGGCACTTCTTCGTGAGTTCGACCCACGATTGGATCCTGTTCTTCACCACCCAGGGTCGGGTCTACCGGGCGAAGGCCTACGAACTGCCGGAGGCGGCCCGCACCGCCCGCGGTCAGCACGTGGCCAACCTGCTGGCGTTCCAGCCCGAGGAGCGCATCGCGCAGGTGATCCAGATCAAGAGCTACGAGGACGCCCCGTACCTCGTGCTGGCGACTCGCAACGGGCTGGTGAAGAAGTCCAAGCTCAGCGACTTCGACTCCAACCGCTCCGGTGGCATCGTGGCGGTCAACCTGCGCGACGGCGACGAACTCGTGGGCGCTGTTCTCTGTTCGTCCGAGGACGATCTGCTCCTGGTGAGCGCCAAGGGCCAGTCCATCCGGTTCTCGGCCACCGATGAGGCGTTGCGCCCGATGGGCCGGGCCACCTCCGGGGTCCAGGGCATGCGGTTCAACACCGACGATCAGTTGCTGTCGCTGAACGTGGTCCGTGAGGGCACCTATCTGCTGGTCGCCACCGCGGGCGGATACGCCAAGCGCACCGCCATCGAGGAGTACAGCCCGCAGGGCCGCGGCGGCAAAGGCATCCTGACCATCCAGTACGACGCCAAGCGTGGCAGTCTGGTCGGGGCCGTGATGGTCGATGATGACACCGAGCTCTACGCGATCACCTCCGGGGGCGGGGTGATCCGCACCGCGGCCCGGCAGGTTCGCAAGGCCGGCAGGCAGACCAAGGGCGTTCGCTTGATGAACCTGGGCGAGGGCGACACACTGATAGCCATTGCCCGCAACGCCGACGAGCAGGACGGCTCCGACGGAGACGCCGAGTCAGACGGCGCGGGCGCGGAGTAGGCCGCCGGCAACAGCCGGCGTAGGTAAGGAGTGCTGGTGAGTTCACCGAACGAGCCGGGTCAGGTCGACCGCCCGGTGAACGCGGACCTGACATCCGACGTTCCGCCGTGGCAGGCTGCGCGCCGCCCGGCCGCAGCGTCGGACCCGCGGGCCAGCCGCTACGTGACCGGCGTCGCCGCGCCGGACCTGTCCGGTTTCGGTGCGGTGCCCCAGCGTCCCGATCCCGAACCGCCTCCCGCGCCCCGGCCGCCGGAGGTCCGCACCACAGCCCCGGCCGGGAACGAGCGCACCGACTCCGCGTTGCCGGAGGCCTACGCAAGCGAACTGCCGGATCTCTCCGGTCCGGTTCCCAAGCCACCCGCGCAGCGCCGGCCTGCACCGGATCCCCTTCGCACGACCGCCCCCACCGCCCGGATCCTGGTGGGCAACCGGCCCCGTGGACCGGTGCGTGCCAGCATGCAGATCCGGCGTATCGACCCGTGGAGCGCGCTGAAGGTCTCCGCCCTGCTCAGTGGGGCGCTCTTCTTCGTCTGGATGATCGCCGTCGCACTGCTCTATCTCGTTCTCGGCGCGATGGGCGTGTGGAGCAAGCTCAACAGCAACGTCGGCGATTTGCTCACCAGCGGCGCCGGTGGTGGCGGGGACATCGTCTCGGCAGGTTCCATCTTCGGTACGGCGGCGCTGATCGGCCTGGTCAACATCGTGCTGTTGACCGCGATGGCGACCGCGGGCGCCTACATCTACAACCTCAGCACCGACATCGTCGGCGGTGTCGAGGTCACCCTCGCCGATCTGGACTGACCGCAGGCGGCGGTTTGGGCAGCCCAGCGAAAGTGCGGTAATCTCGTCGCTCGTTGCGGGCCTATAGCTCAGGCGGTTAGAGCGCTTCGCTGATAACGAAGAGGTCGGAGGTTCGAGTCCTCCTAGGCCCACGAAACCCGCTGTCAATCCGGCGGTGAGGGGCCTTAGCTCAGTTGGTAGAGCGCTGCCTTTGCAAGGCAGATGTCAGGAGTTCGAATCTCCTAGGCTCCACAACCATTCGTGGTGCGCACCCACCCGGCGCCACCGCGCCGGAATCGGTAATGGCACACTGAGGCCCGTGACAACGAGCCCAATTGCGACCGCCACCGCGACTCTGCACACCAACCGGGGTGATATCAAGATCGCCCTCTTCGGTAACCACGCCCCCAAGACCGTCGCCAATTTCGTCGGTCTGGCGCAGGGCACCAAGGACTACTCCAGCCAGAACGCCTCCGGCAGCAGCTCGGGTCCGTTCTACGACGGCGCGACCTTTCACCGCGTGATCGACGGATTCATGATCCAGGGCGGTGACCCGACCGGCACCGGTCGCGGCGGGCCGGGTTACAAATTCGCCGACGAGTTCCATCCCGAGTTGCAGTTCGACAAGCCCTATCTGCTGGCGATGGCCAACGCGGGCCCGGGCACCAACGGTTCGCAGTTCTTCATCACCGTCGGCAAGACGCCGCACCTGACCCGCAAGCACACCATCTTCGGCGAGGTCGTCGATCCGGAGTCGCAGAAGGTGGTCGACGCCATCGCGAGCACGTCGGTGGACCGCAACGACCGCCCGACCGACGATGTCGTGATCGAGTCGATCACCGTCGCGTAGGCG
>JBAXCK010000018.1:0-34098 GCA_037141465.1 Mycobacteriaceae bacterium
GCGGCGCCGGCGAGGACACCTTCACCTACGGGGTGCTGCACCGGATGGAGAGCGAGTTGGCGACGCGCTGCGAGGACGGCCTCGATGCCGCACTCAAGGCGCTCCGGCGCGCCATGTAGATCAGTGGTGAGCCGGAGTGGGGCGGACGAGCTGGCCTGCAAGCCGGATTCTGTTCCCTGACGTTTGTATGTGCAAGCGGTGTTAGGTAACCGGGTAAATGTGCAGTTCACCGCGTTGGGCGTGTTGGTCCCTGACGGGTGGCGTTGACACCTACTGCGGACGCGCTGCGGACGGCCCCGCCGTATGGCGATCCTTGCGCCTAGCCTGACCCCATGAACATCGAGGCGGTCATCGCTGCCCTGGATCTCCGAGGCGGCGCTGGCTTTGGCGATCTGGCGGTGGGGGGCATCGGGCAGACCTCATACTAAGGAGACGCCTACAGCAAGGAGTTAAGGAGCAGCATGGGTCTCAAATCCGTTTGGCTGAAAGCGCTTCTCTTCTTCTTGATTTTCGTGGCAGTTTGGTTGCTCCTTGACCTCGTCGCTGGGAGCGGAGTCTCAAGCCGGGGAGTCTTCAGCGCAGTCATCGCGGGTGTGATTGCGGCGGCGATATCTTTCCCACTCACAAACTTGTATCGGAAGCGCAGACGCAAGACGTAACCGTGACCCAGTTGGAGCAGTGCCGCCCACGAGCGCGAGGGGCAGACTGACCCGCTGAACATCGACGCGGTGTTCGCCGCGCCGGGTGGCCGTTACGACGCCGGCCGGGGCGACAGCGGCCATCGCCGATGGCCTGTGCCGGATGCGATGGAATTAGTTGAGGAAATGCTCAAACAGGACAAATCAAAGGGATCTGGGGCAGAGGGATAGGGGGCGGCGCAAGTGAAACGCAATCGTAGGGCTGGCGTCGAAGACCGCTGGACGAAGCCGTCCGCGACAATCAAGGCGACACCATGACAGTGCCGAGCGCAAATCACGGCAAGGCGTCGATCATGCCCAGCGACATTCAGGCGTGGGTTGCGAGCCTGGAACTGGCGCCGGCCACGGTAGGTGTCGCCCACGGCATCGTGTCCACGGTGATGAAGTTGGCAATCCGCGACCGGCGCCTGCCGTCCAATCCGTGCGAGGGAACCAAACTCCCCAAAGTTCATCGCAAGCAGATCGTGCCGCTCACCACCGAGCAAATGCCTTCCGACAGGGACTCGACTGCACGATCTGCGGCACTACTACTCCAGTACGCCAGCCTGCTGATCCGGCACGGCGAGAGCCCCAAGACGGTGCAGGCGCGACTGGGCCATGCGAGCGCCGTCGAGACTCTGGACACCTACAGCCATCTGTGGCCCGACTCCGACGACCGCACGCGGGAAGCGATTGATTCGGTTCTCGGGCCTACTGCGGACGCAAACCGCGCCGTCGAGATAAAAGCCCAGCCCAAATGGGTTGGGGCGGACGAGCTGGCCTGTAAGCCGGATTCTGTTCCGCACCGCCCACGGGCGGAGCGGCGGCGACCATCCATCTGGGCACTCCGTCGCCGGGTACCTCAAGCGGCCTACCCGCAGGCTCGGGCGAGCAGCCCTCGGACGCCTGCGCAGCCGCACGCACGGTGCGGCCTCTTGGCCTTGCTTCGGGTGGGGTTTACCGAGCCATCCCGGTCACCCGGAATGCTGGTGCGCTCTTACCGCACCGTTTCACCCTTACCGCCTGCATGCAGGCGGCGGTCTGTTCTCTGTGGCACTGTCCCGCGAGTCACCTCGGATTGCCGTTAGCAATCACCCTGCTCTGTGAAGTCCGGACTTTCCTCGACCCACCGGCACACCGGCGGGCCGCGGCCGCCCGGCCAACTCGTCCGCTTCGATAACGTACTGCGCCCGGGCCTTCTTCCGCGAGCCCGGATCCGCTACCAGCTCGACGGTGACGCGTTGCCGGTGGTGGGCGCCGCTTTCCAGACCTTCCGGTACACCAGCCACCGCAGCTCTATCGGCGAGAGCTCCCGGTCCATCTCGAAGACGTCGATTCCGCTGACCCAGTTCTCATACCAGCTGGTCGGCGGCCACGATTCGGCCGGCTGATGACTCTTCTCGTAGTCGTACACCGAGTCGTCGGCGACAAGCTCGAGCGACAGATTGGCCGACGCCTCGACGATCTCGGGATAGGTGAAGATCGACGTGTAGCACTGCTGTCCCAGCTCCCGCACGGCGGCGTCGGGCACATATCCGTCGCGACCGAGGAACACGTTGAACACCAGCTGCCCGCCGCCCGACAGACATCGGGCCGCCAGTTCGAACATGCCCCGCACCTGTTCGACGGTGCGGAAGTCCGACACCACCTCCGAGAGCAGGATCAGGTCGTAGTCGGACCGCAGATCGTCGGCCGTGGTGGCGAACACGTCGCGTTCGATGACGCGGACGTCGAGGTTCTCCCGCTGCGCCTCAGCCCGCAGGATCTCGGCGAACTTCGGCGACATCTCCACCGCGTCGACCGGATGTCCGCGACGCGCCAGCGCCAGACTGTTACGTCCGGTGCCCGCGCCGATGTCGAGCACCCGGAACGCCGCCGGATCGGCAGCCGCCGTGGCCAGTTCCCACACCCGCGCGTCGGGTTCGGTGCCGAACAGCGGCGGCTCGCGGGTGGCGACCCAGTTGTCGTAGGCGCCCTCGACGGTGAACCACTGCGCCTTGACGTGATAGTTGACGGCAAGCCCGAAGGGACTCTCATAGCTGATCACGACGTCGGAGCGCGGTGAGGCGGCGAACGCCTCCTCGAGCTGGCTGCGCAGTACTCCGCGCAGGTGGGCCAGTTCCTCGGCGCTGAACTCCACCCCGAGCGTCCTGAACGTCGCGTCGCACAGCGCGACATAGTCCTCGAGCATGCCGGGGACGGCGGGCAGGGCGATCTCGCCCTTGGCCGTCGTGCGTCGCTGGACGCGACGCGTCAGCGCCTGGTGCAGATCGGCGTCCGACGGTTTCAGCGGCGGGGTGTCCACGTCTGCTTCTCTACACGATCCCAGTGCTTCAAGCCACTCTGCGCAGCCAGATGACGTTGTCGAAGAGGGTCGCTTCGGCCCCATCGGGGCCGGTGACGACACGTTGGACCGAATCCACCCGCACCCGCTCCCAGGAAGCCGGGTCGAGTTCCAGGCCGGCCAGGACCTGTTCAGCGGTGGGGAATTCGTGGTGGTGCATCCGGGTGGTCCACGGCGGGGCGGCCGCGTGGTCGACGATCAGCAGGACTCCCCCGGGTGCCACGGCGGCGGCTGCGCGGCGCAGTACCGTCGGACGGTCCAGTGCCACCGTGCTGTGCAGGAACTGCGCGGAGACCAGATCGAACGGACCCTCCGGCAGGCCGTGCTCGAGGTCGGTGTGCACGAAGTCGATGCGGTCCCCGACGCCGCGGTCCCGGGCGGCGGCGCATGCCCGTTGCAGCGCCACCGTCGAGACGTCCGTGGCGACCACCGTCCACCGATGGTCGGCCAGCCAGACGGCGTCGGCGCCCTCGCCGCAGCCCAGATCCAGTGCGCGGCCGGGTGTCAGCCCTGCGGCGATGGCCGCCAGTTGGGTGTTGACCCGCCCGCTCCACACCTGCGGCTTGGCCGCGTAGTGCTCATCCCAGGTCTGCGCTGCGTCCGGCATCGTCGGCCGCTCAGCCGCTCAGATAGGAGGTGTCGTTGACCAGTCGCACGGAGGCTCCGTCGTCGGGATAGAACTCGGCGATGCTCAGTGAGGCGAGGTCGAGGTGCAGCCGGTGCAGGATGGACGCCCCCGCGCCGAGTGCGATGCGCAGCAGCGTCTTTATTGGCGTGACGTGTGAGACGACCAGCACCGTCCCGGGACCGTGCTCGGCGACGATGCGGTCGCGCGCGCGCCGCACGCGTTCGGCGACGTCGTCGAAGCTCTCGCCACCGGGCGGCCGCAGCGCCGTATCCCGCAGCCAGCGGCCGTGTAGGTCGGGATGACGCTCGGCGGCCTCGGCGAAGGTCAGCCCCTCCCACTCCCCGAAGTCGGTCTCGATGAGATCGTCGTCGACCCGCACCGGCAGGCCGAGAGCGTCGGCCGCCGCGGCGGCGGTGTCATATGCGCGTTGCAGCGGCGAACTGACGACGGCGGCGATCCCGCCGCGCTGCGAGAGGTAGTGGGCGGCGTCGGCGGCCTGGCGGCGGCCGGTCTCGGTCAGTTCAGGGTTGCCGCGACCGGAGTAGCGGCGTTGCCGGGACAGATCGGTCTGCCCGTGACGCAACAGCAGCAGCCGAGTCGGGCCGCCCCGGTTGCCGGTCCACGCCGACGGGGGCACGGCCACCGCACCCGGCGGCGGGTCCGCGGCGCGCAGCGGTTGCGCCGCCTCAGGGGGTTCACCGAGTGCAGCGGCGTCCATCGCCTCGTTGGCCAGCCGGTCGGCGTGGCTGTTCTGTTCGCGCGGGATCCACCGGAAGCTGACGGCGTCAAAGGTCGACGCCAGCGCGCGCGCCTGCTGGTGCAGTTCGGCCATGCCGGGATGCTTGACCTTCCACCGGCCGGTCATCTGCTCGACCACCAGTTTGGAATCCATCGCGACGGCGACCTCGCGCGCGCCGAGGCGGCGGGCCTCCTCCAGTCCGGCGATCAGTCCGCGGTATTCGGCGACGTTGTTGGTGGTCACGCCGATGGCCTGTTTGTGTTCGGCCAGCACCGTCGCGTGATCCTCCGACCACACCACTGCGCCGAAGCCGGCTGGGCCGGGGTTTCCGCGCGAACCGCCGTCGACCTCGATGAGCACCTTCATGGGGGTGTTCACGGCCGCACCAGGACGGCGCGGCATTCCGAACAGCGCAGCACCTCATCGGCGGGAGCGGCGGTGATGCGTCCGATCTCGCCGCGATCGAGTTCGATCCTGCACGCCCCGCATCGACCGCCCTGCAGCAGTCCCGCACCGATGCCCGAGGCCGTCCGTTGGTGTTCGTAGAGCCCGACAAGTTCGGCGTCGATCGCCGCCACGAGTTCGCCGCGCTGTGCGGAGCGCTCGGCGCGGGCCTGCTCGATGCCCGCCGTCGCCTCATCGCGGGCAGCCAGTGCGTCGGACACCTCCGCGTCGGCGGCCCGGGCGGCGGCCTGCGCCTCGGCCTGCTCGGCGGCCAACTGCTCGCGGCGCTCCATCAGCTCCAGCAGGGTGTCCTCGAGGCTGGTCTGACGGCGCGCGAGCGTTCCGAGTTCGTGCTGGAGTTCCTCGAGTTGCTTGGCGTTCACCGATCCCGCGTCGAGCAGACCGCGATCGCGGTCCTCCCGTTTGCGCACCCCGTCCACCTCGGACTCCAATCGCGACACCTGCGCGTCGAGGTCCTCGGCGGCGATACCGAGGACGGCGAGCCGGTCGGTCGCGTCGCGCTGGGAGGCCACCGCCGCGTCGTAGCGCTGTTGCTCGGGGAGATGGGCCGCACGGTGATTCAGCCGGCCCAGCTCGGCATCGATGGCCGCCAGCTCCAGCAGTGACCGTTGGTGTGCTGCTTGCGCTTTCATCGTCCGCTCCCTGAAGTCCCGATGTTCCATGGGTCGGTCCGCAGCGGCGACACGCTCACCTCGAGGCTGTCGCCGAACGTCGTCTGCAGCAGCGCGGCCGCCTGCCCGCACCAGGGCTGCTCGCTGGCCCAGTGCGCGACGTCGATCAGTGCCACCTCGCTGCGCCGGCGGTGTTCGTCGGCGGGATGGTGCCGCAGGTCGGCGGCCAGATAGGCCTGCACTCCGGCGGCGTGGGCCGCGGCCAGCAGCGAGTCCCCCGCTCCCCCGCAGACGGCGACGCGCGACACCGTCGCCTCGGGATCCCCGGAGGCCCGCACGCCCCACGCGGTCTTCGGCAGCGCGGCGGCCACCGCGGTGACGAAGTCGGCGAGGCGGAGCGGGCGTGGCAGTGTCCCGATCCGCCCGATGCCGACCCCCGCGGGCAGCGGCGCCAGTGAGAACACATCGAACGCCGGTTCCTCGTAGGGGTGGGCGGAGCGCATGGCGGCCAGGATCTGCGACCGCGCGCCGGCCGGTGCGATCACCTCGATGCGGTCCTCGGGCAGCCGTTCGACCGATCCGACCGTGCCGATCGCCGGGTCGGCTCCGCGTTCGGGCAGGAACTGACCGGTTCCGGTGACGCTCCAGCTGCACTGTGAGTAGTCACCGATGTCTCCCGCACCGGCGGCGAAGACGGCCGCCCGCACCGCTTCGGCGGCATCGCCGGGCACGAAGATCACCCACTTGTCCAGTGACTGCCCCGACGCCGGATCGAGCACGTCCTGCACCCTCAGCCCGACGGCCTCGGCCAGTGCGTCCGACACCCCCGGGCGGGCGGCGTCGGCGTTGGTGTGCGCGGTGAACAGCGCCGAGCCGGAGCGGATGAGCCGGTGCAGCAGCGCACCCTTGGGCGTGGAGGCCGCGACACTGTCGACTCCGCGCAGCAGCAGCGGGTGATGTGCCAGCAGCAGTCCGCGCTGCCCGATCGTGTCGACGACGGCAGAGGTGGCGTCGACGGCGACGGTGACCGAGTCGATCAGATCGCCCGGGTCACCGCAGACGAGTCCGACCGAGTCCCAGTCGTGGGCGAGCTCCGGCGGGTACGCCTCGTCGAGGACGTCGATCACGTCGGCCAGACGCACGCTCACCGCAGCGCCTCGGCGAGAGCGGCAACCAGCATCGGCCACTCGTCTCGCACCGCCGCGCGCAGGTAATCGCCGTCGAGACCGATGAACGTGTCACAGCGCCGAACCGCGATACCGTTGGCCCGCAGGCGCTTTCGCATCAGTGCGGCATCGGGCACGCCGAACAGGATGAACGGTGCGCTGCCGTCCACCACGTCGAGTCCCAGTGTTTCCAGCGCCGCCGCCATCTGCGTCCGGACGTGTTGCAATCGAAGCGCGTCGGCGTGCGCCTCGGCCACCGCGTCAGGCGCGCTGCAGGCCGCGATGGCCTCAAGTTGCAGCGTCCCCAACGCCCAGTGCGGCCGATGGGACGAAATACGTTGCAGCACAGCCGGATCACCGATCGCGTAGCCGACCCGCAGACCGGCAAGCGCCCAGGTCTTGGTCAGGCTGCGCAACACGATGACGTCCGGCAGGTCCGCTGAGGCCAGCGATTCCGGTTCGCCGGGCACCGCGTCGGCGAACGCCTCGTCGACCACGATCAGCCGGCCGGGCCGGCGCAGGGCCAGCACCGTCTCCCGCGGATGCAGCACACCGGTGGGGTTGGTCGGATTGCCCAGCACCACCAGGTCGGCGTCCTGCGGCACGGCCGCGTCGGCGAGGTGAAACGGCGGCGGCAGCACGACGTGGCACAGCGGGATCCCGGCGGCGCTCAGGACGGCCTCCGGTTCGGTGAAGGACGGGGCGAGCAGTGCGGCCAGCCGCGGGCGCAGCGCCGCCAGCAGGGCGAAGCCCTCCGATCCGCCGGCCAGCGGCAGCACCCGGTCTGAGGCCACGCCGTGGCGCCGCGCGATCTCCGCCACCGCGGCGTGTTCGTCGGCGGCACCGGGGTAGCCGGCCAGATCCGGCAGTCGCGCCGCCAGCCGGTCGGTCAGCCACTGCGGCGGTCTGCGACGACGCACGTTGACCGCGAAGTCCAGCAGGCCGGGGGCCACGGCGGCGTCGCCGTGATAGCGCGCACCGGGCCGCGGTAGCCGCTCGCCGGACTGCTCACTCACCCGCCCAACAGTAATGCGCGACAATGGGCCGGTGACATCGACGGCCGACGCGACCAGCCGGCGATTGGTGATCTTCGACCTCGACGGCACCCTGACCGATTCCGCCCCGGGCGTGGTGGCCAGTTTCCGGCACGCGCTGGCGGCCGTGGGCGCACCGGTGCCCGACGGTGATCTGGCGGCCATGGTGGTCGGACCGCCGATGGGCGAGACCCTCGAGCGCCTCGACCTGGGTGATCGGGCCGCCGACGCGCTGGCCGCCTACCGTGCCGAATACAACGACCGCGGCTGGGCGAACAACGCGCTCTACGACGGAATCGTCGAACTTCTCGACGACCTGCGCGCCGCCGGTGTGCGGCTGGCGGTCGCCACGTCCAAGGCCGAGCCGGCCGCCCGCCGGATTCTGGAGCACTTCAGCATTGCGCAGCACTTCGAGGTGATCGCCGGGGCCACCCTCGACGGCACCCGAACCGCGAAGGCCGACGTCCTCGCCCACGCACTGGCGCAACTGGCTCCCCTGCCGCCCCGGGTGCTGATGGTCGGCGACCGCGCACACGACGTCGAGGGCGCCGCCGAGCACGGTATCGACACCGTTCTGGTCGGATGGGGCTACGGCGGGTCCGACACCGCGACCCCGGCCGCGCACGCGGGCGACATCGCGGCACTGCGCGAGGTGCTCGGTGTCTGATCCGGTTCTGCACATCACGTTCGTCTGCTCCGGCAACATCTGCCGCTCACCGATGGCGGAGAAGATGTTCGCCCACCAACTCGCCGAACGCGGCCTGTCCGGTGTCGTGCGGGTGAGCAGCGCCGGCACCGGTGACTGGCATGCCGGTTCCGGGGCCGACGACCGCGCGGTCCGGGTGCTGCGGGAGCGTGGCTATCCGGGCGGCCACCGCGCCGCACAGGTCGACGACGATCATCTGGCCGCCGATCTCGTCATCGCGCTGGGTCGCAATCACTTCCGCATCCTTCGGCAGTGGGGTGTCGACGCCGAACGGCTGCGGATGCTGCGCTCCTTCGACCCGAGATCGGGCGCGCACGTGCCCGACGTCGAAGATCCCTACTACGGCGATCACACCGACTTCGAGGACACCTTCACCGTGATCGAGGCGGCACTGCCCGGCCTGCACGCCTGGGTCGACGACCAGTTGGCCGTCCGAAGGCAGGTCAGCCGATAATGCGCCGGCGCTCAGCCCTGCTGCGACCGGGTTGGATCGCACTCGCCCTGGTCGTGGTGGCGTTCGCGTATCTGTGCTTCACGGTGCTTGCGCCGTGGCAACTGGGCAAGAACAGCAGCACGTCGAAGGAGAATCACCAGATCGAGGCCTCCCTGTCGGCCCAACCCGTCGCGGTGACCTCGCTTCTGCCGCAGCAGGATTCGGCAGCACCCGAGGCGCAGTGGCGCCGGGTCACCGCCACCGGCAGCTATCTGCCCGCCGTGCAGGCGCTGGTGCGGCTGCGGGTCATCGGCGGCGCGCCCGCCTACGAGGTGCTGACCGGGTTCTCGGTTCGCGGCGGCCCGGTGGTTCTGGTCAATCGGGGTTACGTGCGGCCCGAACAGGGCACCGCCGTGCCGCCCATCCCGCCGCCTCCACCGGGTGAGGTGACCATCACCGCGCGGCTGCGCGATTCGGAGGTCACCACCGGGGCCGAGCAGAAGCCGCTGCGGGAGAACGGCGTGCTGCAGGTGTACGCGATCGACACCGCCCAGCTGTCATCGCTGACGGGCACGGCGTTGACGGGCTCATATCTGCAACTGGTGGACGGCCAGCCCGGTGGGCTCGGTGTGCTCGAGTTGCCCCATCTGGACGCCGGCCCGTTCCTGTCCTACGGCATTCAGTGGATCGCGTTCGGCATCCTGGCCCCCATCGGGTTGGGCTACTTCGCCGTCACCGAGATCCGGACCCGCCGCCGTGAGGCCGCCGCACGCGCCACCGCCGAGCAGTCACCCGGACCGCAGAGCGTCGAGGACAAACTCGCCGACCGCTACGGCCGGCGTCGCTGAACGACCACCGCCACCGCGAACGCAAGAGTCAGTGCGGCGCCCTGCACCCACCGTGAGAGCCGCACCGCCCTGCGGAGATCGGCGATCTGGGGCGGCGGACCATCGCCGAGTGCGGGCCGGATCTCCAGTTCGTGCCGGTACTGGGTCGGGCCGCCGAGTCGCACGCCGAGTGCGCCGGCGAACGCGGCTTCGGCGACGCCGGCGTTGGGACTGGGATGACGGGAGGCATCCGCCCGCCACGTCCGCAACGCGCCGGCAGCCGAGCCGCCGACCAGTGGGGCGCACACCGCGGTCAGGACGGCCGTGATCCGCGCCGGCGCGAGGTTGGCGACGTCGTCGATGCGGGCGGCCGCCCAGCCGAATCGGGCATACCGCGCTGAGCGATTGCCGATCATGGCGTCGAGGGTGTTGATCGCGCGGTACGCCAGCACGGCCGGAACCCCGCCGAGCGCCGCCCACAGCAGCGGTGCGACGTGCGCGTCGGAGGTGTTCTCGGCCACCGATTCCAGCGCCGCGCGGGCCAGTCCCGGCTCGTCGAGTGCGGCGGGATCGCGCCCGCACAACGCGGGCAGGACTGCCCTTGCACCCTCGAGGTCCCCGCTCTCGAGTTCGCCGGCCATCGCGGCGGCGGTGCGCACCAGCGTGGTTCCGCCCAGCGCGGTCCAGGTGGCCGCGGCGGTCACCGCGGCCGACGCCACCGGGCCGCGCGCCCGCCGCTGCACCAGCACACCCAGGGCGGTGACCGCTCCGAGGAGGAGCGCGGTGTGCACGGCGCCGGCACTGCGGTCATCCCGATAGCTCAGTGATTCCAGCGCGCTCGCGGACCGTCCGAATCCGGCGACCGGGTGACCGCGTCGCGGGTCACCGACGGCAAGGTCGGCGAGTCCGGCAATGAGAATGCCGAGCGCCCGGGTGATCACCTCGGCAGCGTCTCATATGCGGGTCGGGCCGAAGGCATTGCTGCTAGTCACACCATGCCGATGCACATCGCGATGATCAAAGGTCACCTCGGTTTAATGGGCACGTTCATCAATTCGGCCACGCGGACTTGTCAGACCCCATCTCTAACGTGGTCGCGGGGAGGGGAATCTGATGAAACAAACGTGGCCGGAGTATCTCCGGCGCATCGCCGCGGGTGAGACGCAGACGCAGATCGCCGAGAAGGTCGGGGTGGGCCGGCTGTCGGTGTGCAACTGGATGCTCGGCAAGACTCGGCCCAAGGCCGAGACGGCGATCGCGGTGGCGAGGGTCTACGGGCGCTCGCCGATCGAGGCGCTGCTCGCGGCGTCCTACCTGGAGGCCGACGAGATCGACGGACCCATCGAGGTGCAGACGTCGCCACGGCATCTGTCCGCCCAGGACATCGCCGACGAGGTGCGCCGCCGGCTGATCGAGCTGGCCGCACTCGGCGACGGCGCGGCGGCTCAGAAGACGACGGTCTGATTGCCGTACCGGACGATGCGGTCCTCGCAGTGCCACTTCACCGCGCGTGAGAGCACCGCACGTTCGACGTCGGCGCCCAGGCGCACCAGGTCCTCGACGCTGTGCCGGTGGTCCACCCGGACCACGTCCTGCTCGATGATCGGGCCCTCGTCGAGGTCCGCGGTCACGTAGTGCGCTGTGGCGCCGACGAGTTTGACGCCGCGCTCCTTGGCCCGCCGGTAGGGCGCGGCGCCGATGAAGGCCGGCAGGAACGAGTGGTGGATGTTGATCAGCGGGCAGCCCACCTCGTCGAGGAAGTTCTCGGTGAGGATCTGCATGTAGCGCGCGAGCACCACCAGGTCGACGTTGCCGCGCAGCAACTCCAGCTGTCGCTGCTCGGCCTGCTCGCGAATGTCCCTGGTGGCCGGGATGTGGATGAAGGGCACCCCGAACGGCCGGACCTGATCGGCCAGATCGGGATGGTTGGAGACCACCATCGCCACCGTCATGTCGAGTTCTCCGCGGCGGTTGCGCCACAGCAGGTCCAGCAGACAGTGGTCCTCCAGGGAGGCCATCAGCGCGACGCGCTTGGGTTTGGCGGCTTCGGTGAGCCGGAAATCCATCTCGAACGGGCCGGCGATCCGCTCGGCGAATTCGCGCTCCAGCTCCGCGCGAGCGGCGGCCAGGCCGGGAAGGTGAAAGACGGTTCGCTGGATGAAGGTGCCGCCGGTCTGCTGTGCGTGTTCGTCGAGCGAGACGATGTTCGCGCCGCTGTTGGCCAGGAACGCCGTGACCGCCGCGACCAGGCCCGGCCGGTCCGCGCAGCGAACCAGCAGCCGGCCGATGTCCTTGGCGGACCGTTCGGCGTGACCCTGTGGGAATTCACCCTCAGCTGGCCCGGGCATACCGGAATCCTCATCTCGTCGGAGTCGAGCCCGACTTTAGCAACCGCGTTGCCCCTCGGCGGCGTGTGTCAGGCCGTCTCGCGACGCTGAGAATTAATTCGAAATCCTCTCGCCCAACCTGGTGCTCCAGACGGCGTCGAACGGCGATGTGCCCGAGGTGATGGTGAGGGTGAGGCGGAACTCCTCGTTGGAGCGGCGGAGTACGCACTCCTCGGATGCGCCAACTTTGGCAGGCAGGTCACCGGGGCAGGTGATCCGAATGGGTGGGCCGGGAAATCTCTGCCTGAGGTCCTGACCGGTGAATTGCTCCAAGTCCGCCCGGGGCACATCGGTGGGAGCCGTCTTGGTGGGCAGAGCTTGCTCGGCCTTGTCCTGTGGCGCAGCTTGCTCGACCTGGCGAGGTTTCAGCCACAGCGTGACCGCGGTAATGGTTGCAGCCACAGCGACCAGGGACACCACAGCCAATGCCCAGCGCAGGCCCGTAGTGGAGTCAGGAAGGCCGGACTTGTACTCGTCCCGGGGTCCTCGCGGTCCTGCTGCCGGTGTGGTCAACGGTTCACGTCCATCTCAACCACCATTGCACGATCCTAAACGCGTAAGACGGCAACGACGGTGGGCGCGGAGGGTTTCGAACCCCCGACCGCTGGTGTGTAAAACCAGAGCTCTACCACTGAGCTACACGCCCGTGCCACGGGCAGCGCTACACGCCCGTGCCCGGGCAGGTTACCCGCCGCGGGCAGGGGTCATGAAATCAGTTCAGGCCTTGACGGTGGCCAGGGCCTCGGTCCAGAGCGTCTGGTCGCGCGCCTCGCCGGGCGCCTTGCACTCGGCGAACCGGATCACCCCGGAACGGTCGATGACGAAGGTGCCGCGGTTGGCGATGCCGGCGTCGGCGTTGAACACCCCATAGGCCTGTGCGACCTCGCCGTGCGGCCAGAAATCGCTGAGCACCGGGAAGGTGAACCCGCTCTCGGTGGCCCAGATCTTGTGGGTGGGTGGCGGGCCGACCGACACGGCCAGCGTGGCCACATCGTCATTGTCGTAGTCGGCGAGGTTGTCGCGCACCTCGTCCAACTCGCCCTGACAGATCCCGGTGAAGGCCAGCGGGAAGAACACCAGCAGCACGTTCTTCTTGCCGCGGAAATCACTCAGCGTGACCGGTTGGCCGTCCTGATCCTTAAGGGTGAAGTCCGGGGCTTTTGCGCCGACTGCCAGAGTCATGAATGCCTTCCCGCTGCTTTCGATTTCGGTTGCACGAGCCTACTGCCGCCCCAGTCCCCCAGGTTGGCCGACGACGTCTGCATCAGCCCGGCGGTCGGCGCCGATTCGGCGATCTCCGCCGGCAGCACATGGCCGGGCTTGCCGGTCTTCGGCGTGAGCACCCAGATCACCCCGTCCTCGGCCAGTGGGGCGATGGCGTCCATCAGCCGGTCCACCAGATCGCCGTCGCCGTCACGCCACCACAGCAATACGACGTCGACCACCTCGACGGCGTCCTCGTCGAGCAGTTCACTGCCGCACGCGTCCTCGATTTCGACGCGGATATCGTCGTCGCAGTCTTCGTCCCAACCCAGTTCCTGGACGATCTGATCCGGTTGGATGCCCAGCCTCTGGGCGAAGTTACGCCCGCTGTCACCCGCGGTGACCACAGCCTCGCGCCTCCCTCATGCATATGGACCGGTGTTGCTGGCGCCTATCGTCGCACGCCCCGCCCGCCGGCGGCGCGGCAGTTGGGTCATCCGTAGGTCTTGTCGCAGAGATCCAGGGCCGTGGAGCGGGCCTCGTTGAGCCCGTCGATGAGGTCGTTGAACTCCGCCGCGGAGGCCTTGTCGGTGATCGCCCGGGCGGTGGCGTCCGCCCCGTCGATCCACGCCCCGAAGGCATCGGCCAGATCCTGGGGAATCACCGGGGTGATGCTGCTCTGGACCGCCTGCGCGCTCTGGCCCAGGGCGTCCACGGCCGGGCGCTCGGTGCCCGCGATGTCACCGCCCTCGGTGTTGTAGGCGTCGACGTAGGCGTTGACCGCGTCGATGGCGTCCGCGCTCGTCGTCGACAGCGTCTCGCAGGTGGCTTGAACGGCCTGGGTGGCCACCGACGCCTGGCGTTGGGATTCCCGGGCGCTGGAACTGGCGGCCGCCGCCGAGGACGACATCGCCGCCGAAGTGCGGTAGGCGGGTGCGTCGGCGGCGTTCGGGGTGGCATCGCCTCCGGTCACGCTGGTGCAGCCGACCACCCCCATGGCGACCGCCGCAGCGATTCCGATCACCAGTCCACCGACGCGCACGGTGCGCGCCCTCGCCGTTAGCACAGGTGCAGACGTTACCGGTAATCACGAGTATCCGCCGTGAGGGGCGCAAGTGCGGCACGATAGAAATACGGCGCCAGACGTGCCCCCGGACCATCAGGAGCGAGACGTTGACTACCAGCCAACTGGGTCCCACTAGCCAACTGGGACCCAGGGACTCCGACCGGGTCCGGGTGATACGGGAGGGTGTGGCGTCGTACCTGACCGACCACGACCCCGAAGAGACCGCCGAGTGGATGGAGTCCTTCGACGATCTGCTGTCCCGATCGGGTCCGGACCGCGCCCGCTACCTGATGCTGCGGATGCTGGAGCGGGCCGGCGAGCAGCGGGTCGCCATCCCGGCGCTGACCTCCACCGACTATGTCAACACCATCCCCACCGAACTCGAACCGTGGTTCCCCGGCGATGAGGAGGTCGAGCGCCGCTACCGCCGCTGGATCCGGTGGAACGCGGCCATCATGGTGCACCGCGCCCAGCGCCCCGGGGTGGGCGTCGGCGGCCACATCTCCACCTATGCGTCCTCGGCCTCGCTCTACGAGGTCGGCTTCAACCACTTCTTCCGCGGCAAGTCCCACGCCGGCGGCGGCGACCAGATCTACATCCAGGGCCACGCGTCACCCGGCATCTACGCGCGTGCGTTCCTAGAAGGGCGACTCAGCGCCGACCAGCTCGACGGGTTCCGCCAGGAGCACAGCCACCCCGGCGGCGGACTGCCGTCCTACCCGCACCCGCGGTTGATGCCGGAGTTCTGGGAGTTCCCGACGGTGTCGATGGGTCTGGGCCCGATGAACGCCATCTTCCAGGCGCGGTTCAACCACTATCTGCACGACCGGGGCATCAAGGACACCTCCGATCAGCACGTGTGGGCCTTCCTCGGCGACGGCGAGATGGACGAACCGGAGAGCCGCGGGCAGATCCAGATCGCGGCGAACGAGGGTCTGGACAACCTCACCTTCGTGGTGAACTGCAACCTGCAACGCCTCGACGGTCCGGTGCGCGGCAACGGCAAGATCATCCAGGAGCTGGAGTCGTTCTTCCGCGGTGCGGGCTGGAACGTCATCAAGGTGGTGTGGGGCCGCGAGTGGGACGCGCTGTTGCACGCCGATGCCGACGGCGCGCTGGTGAATCTGATGAACACCACACCCGACGGCGACTTCCAGACCTACAAGGCCAACGACGGCGCCTACGTGCGCGAGCACTTCTTCGGCCGCGACCCGCAAACCAAAGCCCTCGTGGACACCATGTCCGACGACGAGATATGGAGCCTCAAGCGCGGCGGTCACGACTACCGCAAGGTCTACGCCGCCTATCGCGCGGCAATCGAGCACAAGGGTCAGCCGACGGTGATCCTGGCCAAGACGATCAAGGGCTACACACTGGGATCGCACTTCCAGGGCCGCAACGCCACCCACCAGATGAAGAAGCTTGCCCTGCAGGACCTCAAGGATTTCCGCGACGCGATGCGCATCCCGATCAGCGACACCCTGCTCGAGGAGAACCCCTACCTGCCGCCCTACTACCATCCCGGCACCGAATCGCCGGAGATCCGCTACCTGGTGGACCGGCGTACCACCCTCGGCGGATTCCTGCCGTCGCGGCGCAACGCGTCGCGGCCGCTGACGCTGCCGCCGCGCGAGCTCTACGCGCCGCTGAAGGAGGGCTCCGGACACCAGGCGGTGGCCACCACCATGGCGACGGTGCGGGTGTTCAAGGAATTGCTGCGCGACACCAACATCGGCAAGCGGATCGTGCCGATCATTCCTGACGAAGCGCGCACCTTCGGGATGGACTCGTGGTTTCCGACGCTGAAGATCTACAACCGGCTCGGACAGCTCTACACCGCCGTCGACGCACAGATGATGTTGGCGTACAAGGAATCCGAGACCGGACAGATCCTGCACGAGGGCATCAACGAGGCCGGCTCGACGGCCTCGTTCACCGCCGCCGGCACCTCGTACTCCACCCACGACGAGCCGATGATCCCGGTCTACATCTTCTATTCGATGTTCGGCTTCCAGCGCACCGGCGACGGCTTCTGGGCCGCCGCCGACCAGATGGCGCGCGGTTTCGTGCTCGGTGCGACGGCCGGACGCACCACGCTGACCGGCGAGGGTCTGCAGCACGCCGACGGGCATTCGCTGCTACTCGCCTCGACCAACCCCGCCGTGGTGGCCTACGACCCCGCGTTCGCCTACGAGATCGCCCACATCGTCGAGAACGGTCTGGCCCGGATGTACGGCGAGAATTCCGAGAACGTCTACTACTACATCACCATCTACAACGAGCCCTATCCGCAACCGGCCGAGCCCGAGCACCTCGACGTCGAGGGGCTGATCAAGGGCATCTACCGCTACCGCACGGCCGGCGAGAAGCGCAGCACCGTCGCACAGATACTGGCCTCGGGGGTGTCGATGCCCGAGGCGCTGCGCGCCGCGGACCTGCTCGCGCAGCGCTGGGACGTCGCCGCCGATGTGTGGTCGGTGACGAGTTGGAACGAGTTGCACCGCGACGGAGTCGCCTGCGAGAAGCAGCGGTTGCGCCACCCCGATCAGCCCGCCCCGGTGCCGTATGTCACCGAGGCGCTCGGTCGGACCAGTGGGCCGGTGGTCGCGGTGAGCGACTGGATGCGCGCGGTGCCCGAGCAGATCCGCCCGTGGGTGCCCGGCTCTTATCTCACCCTGGGCACCGACGGATTCGGCTTCTCCGACACCCGTCCGGCGGCGCGGCGCTACTACAACACCGACGCCGAGTCGGTGGTGGTGGCGGTGCTCGAAGCCCTGGCCCGCGACGGCGAGATCGATCCGTCGGTGGCGGTGGCCGCGGCGCGTGAGTACCGCATCGACGATGTGCTGGCGGCACCGGAGCAGACCTCCGATCCCGGGGTCTCCTAGCCGCGTTTGGCGTTTTCCGCCAAAGAATGGCGTAGCTTTTAGAGGTGCCCGACAATTCCAAGTCGCTGCCGGCCCGCTCGCCGCTGGAGCTGCTCGTCGACGTTCCCGACGCCACGCTGCGCCGGCTCAAGGGCTACTCCGGGCGGTTGGCCACCGAGGCCGTCCAGGCGATGGCGAAGCGGCTGCCGTTCTTCGCCGATCTGGAGGCCTCCCAGCGCGCCAGCGTGCAGCTGGTCGTGCAGGCCGCGGTGGTCAACTTCGCCGAATGGGTGCGCGACCCCACCAGCCAGGTCGGCTACACCGCGCAGGCCTTCGAGCTGGTGCCCCAGAACCTGACTCGCAAGATCGCCCTAGCCCAGACCGTCGACATGGTTCGGGTGACCATGGAGTACTTCGAAGAGGTCGTCCCGATGGTGGCCCGCAACGACGAGCAGGCCACCGCCCTGACGGTGGGCATCCTGCGCTACAGCCGGGATCTGGCCTTCGCCGCGGCGAGCGCCTACGCCGACGCCGCCGAGGCCCGCGGATCCTGGGACAGCCGGATGGAGGCCAGCGTGGTCGACGGCATCGTCCGCGGCGACACCGGCCCGGAACTGCTCTCCCGGGCGGCCGCCCTGAACTGGGACACCACCGCACCGACGACGGTGGTGGTGGGCACCCCGCCACCGGGCCGGGAGAACCTCGCTGGTGAGGACGTACGCGAGATCGCCCAGCGGCACGCACGCAATGCGCTGGCCGACGTACACGGAACCTGGCTCATCGCCATCATCTCCGGCCCGGTGTCACCGACCGATCGTTTCCTCTCCGACCTGCTCGGCGTGTACTCCGACGGGCCGGTGGTGATCGGTCCCACCGCGCCGATGCTCACCGCGGCGTATCACAGTGCGGCCGAAGCGATTTCGGGTATGAACGCCGTCGCCGGCTGGACCGGGGCGCCACGGCCCGTGTCCGCGCGCGAGTTGCTCCCGGAGCGGGCGTTGCTCGGGGACACCTCGGCGGTGGCGGCGCTGTACAACGAGGTCACCCGGCCGCTGGCCGACGCCGGACCGGTGCTCGTCGAGACCCTGGACGCCTACCTCGACAGCGGCGGCGCCATCGAGGCCTGCGCCCGAAAACTGTTCGTTCATCCAAATACCGTCCGCTACCGCCTCAAGCGGATCACCGACTTCACCGGCCGGGATCCCACGGTTCCCCGGGACGCCTACGTGCTGCGGGTGGCCGCCACCGTAGGCCGGCTCAACTATCCGACCGCGGCGGCGCCCACGGCCGCGAACAGAGCAAACTCGGCCGTCTCGGCTCTCATGGCGCCGCTGACCGGAACCGCCGGGGTGCCCTGACGGCGGTCAGTGTCGCGGACTGATCTCGCTGACGTCGCATCCAAGGGGTGTTTTGTGGGGAATCCACAAAAACCTAAGACCAGGTTCATAATCTTGCACACCTCGAAAAACCCCGTTCACAGTGTTCTCTTAGAGATGTGATTGCGTTGCTTGCGCCCGGGCAGGGGTCGCAAACCCCCGGCATGCTCGCCGACTGGCTTGAGCTCCCCGGCGCCGCCGATCACATCGCCCGCTGGTCGGACATCAGCGGCCTGGATCTTGCCACCCTCGGCACCACCGCGGGCGCCGAGCAGATCACCGACACCGCGGTAACCCAGCCGCTGGTCGTCGCCACCACCCTGCTGGCCTTCGCCGAGCTGGCCGTACGGGGCCTGCCGGCGGCGACCGTGGTCGCGGGGCACTCCGTCGGCGAGATCGCCGCCTATGCCATCGCCGGCGTCATCTCCCCCGACGACGCCGTGAAGCTCGCGGCGGTCCGCGGTGCGGAGATGGCCAAGGCCTGCGCCGCGGAACCGACAGGGATGTCGGCGGTCCTCGGCGGCGACGAGGACGAGGTGCTCACGCGGCTGGATGCCCTCGAGCTGGTCCCGGCCAACCGCAACGCCGCGGGACAGATCGTCGCCGCGGGTGCGATCTCGGCGCTGGAGAAACTGGCCGAGGACCCGCCGGCCAAGGCCCGGGTTCGTCAGCTGGCCACCGCCGGCGCGTTCCACACCCACTACATGGCCTCGGCGCAGGACGGCTACGCCGCGGCGGCGGCCGCGGTCTCGGCCTCCGATCCGTCCACCACGCTGCTCTCCAACGCCGACGGCCGGCCGGTCACCTCAGCCGCCGACGCGATGGAGAAACTCGTCGCGCAACTCACCCGCCCGGTGCGATGGGATCTGTGCACGCAGACCATGGGAGAACTGGGCACCGCCGCGATCGTCGAGTTCCCGCCCGCGGGGACTCTCACCGGAATCGCCAAACGAGAACTTCGGGGCGTCGCGACGCATGCCGTCAAGACACCCGCGGACCTGGATGGACTCACCGAGCTCTGATCAGGGTTTTACCGAACAGCACAACCGAGAAGCACAACCGATAACAGGAAGGGAGCACACAGTGCCCGCCAGTCAGCAAGAAATCATCGCCGGCCTCGCCGAGATCATCGAAGAGGTCACCGGGATCGAGCCGTCCGAGGTCACCCCGGAGAAGTCCTTCGTCGACGACCTCGACATCGACTCGCTGTCGATGGTGGAGATCGCGGTGCAGACCGAGGACAAGTACGGCGTGAAGATCCCCGACGAGGATCTGGCCGGCCTGCGCACCGTCGGTGACGTGGTTGCCTACATCCAGAAGCTGGAAGAGGAGAACCCCGAGGCCGCCGCCGCGCTGCGCGAGAAGTTCGCTTCGGAGAAGTGACGATGGCTCCGGCAGGTTCCTACGGGGGACCGTCCACAGGTAACGGGTACCCGAACGTCGTGGTGACCGCCGTCGAGGCCACCACGGCGCTCGGCGCCGACATCGACAGCACGTGGAAAGCGCTGCTCGCCGGGCAGAGCGGCATCCGGGTCCTTGAAGACGAGTTCGTCACCAAGTGGGACCTGCCGGTGCGTATCGGCGGTCATCTCGTCGACCCGATCGACGACCACATGACCCGCCTTGACCTACGGCGGATGTCCTATGTCCAGCGGATGTCGAAGTACCTAGGCCGCAAGATGTGGGACGAAGCCGGCGCGCCGGAGGTCGACCCGGATCGCTTCTCGGTCGTCATCGGCACCGGACTCGGCGGCGGCGAGAAGATCGTTGAGACCTACGACCTGATGAACGAGGGCGGCCCCCGCAAGGTGTCCCCGCTCGCCGTTCAGATGATCATGCCCAACGGCGCCGCGGCGGTCGTCGGCTTGGATCTGGGCGCCCGCGCCGGGGTCATCACCCCGGTCTCGGCCTGCTCGTCGGGGTCCGAGGCCATCGCCCACGCTTGGCGGCAGATCGTCATGGGCGACGCCGATATCGTGGTCTGCGGCGGCGTCGAGGGCATGATCGAAGCGTTGCCGATCGCGACGTTCTCGATGATGCGCGCGATGTCCACCCGAAACGACGAGCCGGAACGCGCCTCGCGTCCGTTCGACAAGGACCGCGACGGCTTCGTCTTCGGCGAGGCCGGCGCCATGATGATCATCGAGACTGAGGAGCACGCCAAGGCCCGCGGTGCCACACCGCTGGCACGTCTGATGGGCGCGGGTATCACGTCCGACGCCTATCACATGGTGGCGCCGGATCCGGACGGCAAGCGGGCCGGCCGGGCGATGACGCGGGCGATGGAACTGGCGGGCCTGTCTGCCACGGACATCGACCACGTCAACGCTCATGGCACGGCCACCCCGATCGGCGACACCGCGGAGGCCAACGCCATCCGGGTCGCCGGTGCGCAGAACGCCGCGGTCTACGCGCCGAAGTCCGCATTGGGCCACTCCATCGGCGCCGTCGGCGCACTGGAGTCGATCCTCACCGTGCTTGCACTTCGCGACAGTGTCATCCCGCCGACGCTCAACTACGAGAACCCGGACCCGGAGATCGATCTCGACGTCGTCGCGGGCGAGCCCCGCTACGGCGACTATAAGTACGCGATCAACAACTCGTTCGGTTTCGGCGGGCACAACGTTGCGCTCGCCTTCGGGCGGTACTGAAAAACCGGGGCATTCGCAGCGATGGCACAGCTGACAACCGGTAACGGTCTCCCTGACGTCGTCGTCACCGCTATGGCGATGACGACGTCGCTGGCCGTCGACGTCGAGAACACCTGGAAGAAACTGCTGGACGGTCAGAGCGGGATCCGCACGCTCGAGGATCCCTTCGTCGAGGAGTACGACCTGCCGGTCCGGATCGGCGGTCATCTGCTGGAGGACTTCGAAGCCGATCTGGATCGGGTGGAGAAGCGGCGACTGTCCTATCTGCAGAAGATGTCGACGGTGCTGGGCCGCCGGGTCTGGCAGAACGCCGGCTCCCCCGACGTCGACACCCGTCGGCTGATGGTGTCCATCGGGACCGGCATGGGGTCCTCGGAGGAGTTGCTGTTCGCCTACGACGGCATGCGTGCCAAAGGACTTCGTGCCGTCTCGCCGCTGGTCGTGCAGATGTTCATGCCCAACGGCCCGGCGGCGGTGGTCGGGCTCGACCTTCACGCCAAGGCCGGCGTCTGCACGCCGGTGTCAGCGTGCGCGTCCGGGTCGGAGGCCATTGCCAACGCGTGGCGCAACATCGTCTACGGCGAAGCCGATATCGCGGTGTGCGGCGGCGTGGAGACCAAGATCGAGGCGGTGCCGATCGCCGGCTTCGCTCAGATGCGGATCGTGTTGTCCAACACCAACGACGACCCGGCCGGGGCCTGCCGTCCGTTCGACCGTGATCGCAACGGCTTCGTCTTCGGCGAGGCGGCAGCGCTGATGGTCATCGAGACCGAGGAGCACGCCAAGGCCCGCGGTGCCACCATCCTGGCCCGCATCATGGGAGCATCCGTCACCTCCGACGGCTTCCACATCGTCGCGCCGGATCCCAATGGCATCCAGGCCGGCCAGGCGATGAGCCGGGCGATACAACTCGCCGGCCTGCAGCCCTCCGACATCGACCACATCAACGCCCACGCCACCGGAACCTCAGTCGGTGACGTCGCCGAGGGCAAGGCCATCAACAACGCGATGGGCGGCCACCGGCCCGCGGTCTACGCGCCCAAGTCCGCACTGGGTCACTCCGTCGGCGCGGTCGGCGCCGTCGAGTCCATCCTCACCGTCCTGGCACTGCGCGACGGCGTCATCCCCCCGACGCTGAACCTGCGCAATCTCGACCCTGAGATCGACCTGGACGTGGTGGCGGGCGAACCGCGCACCGGCGACTACCGCTACGCGGTGAACAACTCATTCGGCTTCGGGGGACACAACGTCGCAATCGCCCTCGGGCGCTACTAATTTCAGCTGGAGGTTTAGGTGACGATCATGGCCCCTGACACGGTGGGTGAGTCGCTCGACCCGCGTGACCCCCTGCTGCGCCTGAAGACCTTCTTCGACGACGACAGCGTCGAGTTGCTGCACGAACGCGACAAGTCCGGAGTGCTGGCCGCCGCCGGCACCGTCAACGGGGTCCGCACGATCGCCTTCTGCACCGACGGCACCGTGATGGGTGGTGCCATGGGTGTGGAGGGCTGCAAGCACATCGTCGACGCCTACGATCTCGCCATCGCCGAGCACAGTCCGATCGTCGGCATCTGGCATTCCGGCGGAGCCCGTCTGGCCGAGGGTGTGCGGGCACTGCACGCTGTCGGTCTGGTCTTCGAGGCGATGATCCGCGCATCCGGGCACGTGCCGCAGATCTCGGTGGTGGTCGGCTTCGCCGCCGGCGGCGCCGCCTACGGTCCCGCCCTGACCGACGTCGTCATCATGGCGCCCGAGGGCCGGGTGTTCGTCACCGGACCCGACGTGGTGCGCAGCGTCACCGGCGAGGACGTCGACATGGCCTCCCTGGGCGGCCCCGACACCCATCACCGCAAATCCGGCGTCTGCCACATCGTCGCCGACGACGAACTCGACGCTTACACCCGTGGGCGCCGACTGGTCGGCTACTTCTCCCAGCAGGGTCACTTCGACCGCGCCAAGGCTGAGGCCGGCGACGCCGATCTGCACGCGTTGCTGCCCGAGTCCTCGCGGCGCGCCTATGACGTGCACCCACTTGTCGAGGCGCTGCTCGACGCCGACTCGCCCTTCGAGGAGTTCCAGGCCAAGTGGGCGCCGTCGATGGTGGTCGGGCTGGGCCGTCTTTCGGGACGCACCGTCGGTGTGCTGGCCAACAACCCGCTACGTCTGGGCGGCTGCCTGAACTCTGAAAGCGCGGAGAAGGCAGCCCGTTTCGTGCGGCTGTGCAACGCCTTCGGCGTTCCGCTCGTGGTGATCGTCGACGTA
Source organism: Mycobacteriaceae bacterium (assembly GCA_037141465.1). Classification (GTDB taxonomy): domain Bacteria; phylum Actinomycetota; class Actinomycetes; order Mycobacteriales; family Mycobacteriaceae; genus Mycobacterium. The sequence goes on from JBAXCK010000018.1 coordinate 23,443, forward strand.
CCGGGCTATCTGCCGGGTGTCGATCAGGAGTGGGGCGGGGTGGTGCGCCGCGGCGCGAAGCTGCTGCACGCATTCGGCGAGTCCGAGGTTCCCCGCGTCACACTGGTGACCCGCAAGATCTACGGCGGCGCCTACATCGCGATGAACTCCCGCTCACTGGGCGCCACCAAGGTGTTCGCCTGGCCGGACGCGGAGGTCGCCGTGATGGGCGCCAAGGCAGCCGTCGGCATCCTGCACAAGAAGAAGCTCGCCGCCACGCCCGAGCACGAGCGCGAGGCGTTGCACGAGGAGCTGGCCGCCGAGCACGAGCGCATCGCCGGCGGTGTGGACGCCGCGATCGACATCGGTGTGGTGGACGAGAAGATCGACCCCGCCCACACCCGCAGCAAGCTCACCCAGGCCCTCGCCGAGGCGCCGCATCGCCGGGGGCGGCACAAGAACATCCCGCTGTAGTCAGCGGGCTTCGGTCAGGAACTCCTCGGCTGCGCGCAGCGCCTGTTCCCGGTCGGCGGCCACCAGACCGATGCGGGTGCGCCGGTCGAGGATGTCCTCGACATCCAGCGCCCCTTCGTGGGTGACCGCGAACTCGAACTCCGCCCGCGTCACGTCGATACCCTCGGCCACCGGGTCGGTCGGCCGCCCGCAGCGCGCCGCGGCGACGACGGCCGCCGACTCCCCGCCGTAACGCGCCACCAGGGACGCCGGCAGTGCCTGCGATGTACCTGCGGTCGCTCCCACGAGGGGAAGCTCACCGGTCCGGCACGGCTCGGCACTCAGCCCGCGGGCGGGGATCGCGCGGTCGAGCACATCCTGGGCCATCAAGCGGTACTCGGTGAGCTTGCCGCCGACGACACTGAACATGCCCGAGTCCGATTCCAGCACCGCATGATCGCGGGAGAGGTCAGAGGTGCGGCCTTCACCGGCGTCGATCAGCGGCCGCAGTCCGGCGTAGGCGCCTGTCACGTCGGCGGTCGTCAGCGGTGTCGCCAGCGCGGTGTTGACGGTGTCCAGCAGGAAGCGCACCTCTTCTGCCGTCGGCTCCGGAACATCGGGGATCGGCCCGGGTGCCTCCTCGTCGGTCAAACCGAGATAGATCCGTCCGAGTTGCGCCGGCAAGGCGAAGATGAAGCGGTTGGTCTCCCCCGGGATCGGAATCGTCAGGGCCGCAGTCGGATTGCCGAACGTCGCCGCGTCGAGGACCAGATGGGTTCCGCGACTCGGCCGCAACCGGATGCTCGGGTCCACCTCGGCCGCCCACACGCCGGTCGCGTTGATCACCACACGCGCGGCGACATCCAGTGATTCACCGGTCATCTCATCGGTCAGCCGCACCGAGGATCCGGTGGCCGCCGACGCACTGACCCGCGGCAGGATTCGAGCACCGTACTGCGCCGCCGTCCGGGCCACGGCGATCACCAGCCGCGCGTCGTCGATCAGTTGCCCGTCGTAGGCCAGCAGAGCCCCGTCGAGTCCGTCGCGGCGCACCGTCGGCGCCATCGCCACCGCGGCGTCCGCGCTGATTCGCCGCGGCCGCGGCAGCACCGACGACGAGGTTCCGGCCAGTGCGCGCAGCACGTCACCGGCCTGGAAGCCGATCCGCACCAGCGCACGCTGCGAGCGCTTCATCGCCGGCAGCAGCGGCACCAGTTGCGGCATCGCACGCACCAGGTGCGGTGCGGTTCGGGTCATCAGCACCCCCCGCTCGGCCGAACTGCGCCGCGCGATACCGAGGTTTCCGCTCGCCAGGTAGCGCAGACCGCCGTGGGCCAGCTTCGAACTCCACCGGCTGGTGCCGAATGCAAGGTCATGCCGGTCGACGAGCACCACCGACAGCCCGCGGCTGGCGGCGTCCAACGCGATCCCGGCTCCGGTGATCCCGCCACCGATGACGAGGACGTCGACGCCAACGGAATCCGCCAGGGCAGCGAGGTCGGACCTGCGCTGGGCTGCGTTCAACGCTGCGGACTGAGTCATGGCGTGTAATACCGTAACCGCGTGGCCGAATCCGATACCGAACTAGACCCCCCGATGGCCTGGAACGCCTGGGGCGATCCGGATCTGGCCAAGCCCCTCTCCCCAGGTATCCGCTCCCTGCTGGAGCAGGCGCTCGGGATCACCGGCGGGGAGAGCGCCCCGCCCGGTATCGACGAGGTGCGGCCCACACCGCCGGCGCTGAACGAGGGGGACCGCGCCGCGCTGGCGGCGATCGTCGGTGACCGTCATGTGCGCACCGATGACCGCGACCGGTTGCTGCACGCCGGCGGCAAGTCCACCCCGGACCTGCTGCGCCGCCGCGCCATCGAGCAGGACGCCCCCGATGCCGTGCTGCTGCCGGGCAGCGAGGACGAAGTGGCCGCGGTTCTCGATTACTGCTCGCGACACCGCATCGCCGTGGTGCCGTTCGGTGGCGGCACCAGCGTGGTCGGCGGCCTGGATCCCGACCGGGGGGACTTCGGCGCCGTCGTCACGCTGGATCTGCGCCGGTTCGATGCGCTGCACTGGCTCGACGCGGTCTCCGGTGAGGCCGAACTCGGAGCGGGCCTGCCCGGACCGGAGGCCGAGCGGCTGCTGGGCGAGCGCGGCTTCTCGCTGGGCCACTTCCCGCAGAGCTTCCGCTTCGCCAGCCTCGGCGGATTCGCCGCGACCCGTTCCTCGGGGCAGAACTCCGCCGGCTACGGCCGCTTCACCGACATGCTGCGCGGCATGCGGGTGATCACCCCCGCCGGCACACTCGATGTCGGCCGTGCACCCGCCTCCGCGGCGGGTCCGGACCTGCGGGAACTCTTCGCCGGATCCGAGGGCACCTTCGGGGTGATCACCCGGGTCCGCGTCCGCGTTCATCCGGTGCCCGAATGCGTGCGCTACGAGGCGTGGTCATTCCCGGACTTCGCCACCGGAGCCGACGCGCTGCGCGCGGTCGTGCAGACGGGCACCGGCCCCACGGTGCTGCGGCTGTCCGACGAAGTGGAGACCGGTGTCAACCTGGCGACCACGCACAGCATCGGCGAGCAGACCGTCACCGGCGGCTGCCTGGCGATCACCGTGTTCGAGGGCACACCCGAGCACGCGGCGAGCCGTCACGCCGAGACCGCCGCACTGCTCGCCTCCCACGGTGGCACCTCGCTGGGCGAGGAGCCGGCACGCGCATGGGAGCACGGCCGGTTCGACGCTCCCTACCTTCGTGACTCGCTGCTGAGCGCCGGGGCGCTGTGCGAGACGCTGGAGACGGCTACGTCGTGGTCGAACGTGCCGGCTCTGAAGGCGGCGGTCACCGAGGCGCTCACCGGATCGCTGGGCACCGCGTTGGTGATGTGCCACATCTCTCATGTCTATCCCACCGGGGCGTCGCTGTACTTCACCATCGTCGCCGCGCAACGCGGCGACGCCACCGACCAGTGGCAGGCCGCCAAGAACGCCGCGTCGGCGGCCATCATGGCCAATGGCGGCACCATCACCCACCACCACGCCGTCGGTGCCGACCACCGGCCGTGGATGACCGAGGAGATCGGCGAGCTGGGTGCGCAGGTGTTGCGCGCAGTCAAGCAGGCTCTCGATCCGGCGGGAATCCTCAACCCCGGCAAGCTGATTCCGTGACTGCGCTCTCACGGGTGACGGTCCTGACCAACCCGATGGCCGGCCACGGCAACGCCCCGCACGCCGCCGAGCGGGCGGTGGCCCGATTCCAGGAACTGGGGATCGACGTCGTGGAAGTCGTCGGCCGTGATGCCGCACACGCGCGAGAGCTGGTGGCGGAGTCACTGGGCGCAGGCACCGATGCGCTCGTCGTCGTCGGCGGCGACGGGGTGATCCGGCTGGCGCTGCAGGAACTGGCCACCACGCAGACCCCGCTGGGCATCGTCCCGGCGGGCACCGGCAATGACCACGCCCGCGAGTACGGGCTGCCGACCGGGGATCCGGCCGCCGCTGCCGACGTGATCGCCGCGGGTCACACCGAGTCGGTCGATCTGGGCCTGATCCGCGGCGAGGACGGCACGCAGAGCTGGTTCGGCACCATCGCCGCGACGGGTTTCGACTCATTGGTCAGCGATCGGGTGAACCGGATGCGCTGGCCGCACGGCCGGATGCGCTACAACCTGGCGATCCTCGCCGAGCTGTCCCAGCTTCACCCGCTGCCGTTCCGGTTGGTGTTCGACGGCGAGCGGGAGGTGATCGCGGATCTGACCCTGGCGGCCTTCGGGATCACCCGCAGTTACGGCGGCGGGATGCTCATCTGCCCCGGCGCCGATCACGGCGACGGTCTGCTCGATGCCACGATGGTGCGGTCGGGATCTCGAACCCGGCTGATCCGGTTGTTCCCCACCGTGTTCAAGGGCACCCACATCGACCTCGACGAGGTCAGCACCGAGCGCGCACGGACCGTGCGGGTGGAGTCGCCAGGCATCAACGCCTACGCCGACGGCGACTACGTCTGCCCGCTGCCGGCAGAGATCTCCGCGGTCAGCGGTGCGCTGCGGATTCTGGTGCCCGCGTCGGCGTAGCCCGCGTTTCTGTCAGACCCGGGTGGCACTATCGAATATATGTTCGATAACCGGTTCCGGAGAGCGGACGATGCGGCCGTGGTGGCCGCCATCGTGAAGTTCGCCGCGGAAGAGGCCGCGGCCGCCGCGCAGCGGTTGGCGGCAGTGGCCGAGTTGGCCAGCCGGCGCTGCGGCGGGGATGAGCATGCCTATTGGTCCTGCGACGGCTGGGATGCCGCTGCCGCCGAGGTGTCGGCCGCCATGGGGATCAGTCACGGGCGCGCCTCGGGCGAGATGGATCTGGGGATCTCGCTGCGGACCCGCTTGCCGAAAGTGGCGGCCCTCTTCATGGCGGGCGCTCTCAGCGTGCGGGTGGTGTCGGCGATCGGCTGGCGCACCGCGCTTGTCCAGGACGACGAGGCGATGGCATTGATCGACGCCGCGGTGGCCGAGCATGCCGGGAACTGGGGCGGACTGTCGAAGTACAAACTCGAGCAGGCCATCGACGTCTGGATCGACCGCCACGACCCCGGGGCGCTGCGCCGAACCCAGGCCAGTGCGCGCAACCGGGAGGTGCTGATCGGCTCGCAGGACCAGGCGACGGGCACGTCATCGCTGTGGGGTCGGCTGTATGCCAGCGATGCGACCGTCCTTGAGCGCCGCCTCACCACGATGGCGCACGCGGTGTGCGCCGAGGATCCACGAACCCTCAGTCAGCGCCGTGCCGATTCCCTTGGCGCACTGGCCGCCGGTGGACAACACCTGAGCTGTCAATGCGGAAGCCCTCGCTGCCCAGCGGCGGAACCCGACGGTCGCGGCACCAGCGTGGTGATCCACGTTCTCGCCGATGCCGATGCGCTTGCGTCGCCCACGGATCCGGCGATGTCCGGTGACCCGTCAGCCTCTCTCGAGTCAGCACAGACACCCGTGACGAAGGGAACCGCCTCGATCCTCGGCGGCGATGCACTGCCCACTTCGTTGCTCGCCGAGTTGATCCGGGGCGGCGCTAAGGTCAGGCACCTGCGCCGACCATTCGAGTCCGCCGAGTCGCGGTATCGGCCCTCCACCGCATTGGACGAATTCATTCGTATGCGTGATATGACGTGTCGATTCCCCCAGTGCGACAGGCCTGCCGAACACTGCGACATCGACCACGCGATTCCGTGGCCATTCGGGGCGACGCACCCGTCGGGACTTCGTTGCCTGTGCCGAAAACATCACTTACTCAAGACTTTCTGGGGCGGCGAGGGCGGCTGGCGAGACGAACAGTCCCCCGATGGCACCATCGTGTGGACCTCCCCGACCGGACGGACCTACACCACCTGGCCCGGCAGTCGGCTGCTGTTCCCGAAGTGGAACACAGTCACCGCGCCGATTCCCGTCACGGAACCTCCGCCGCACGGCGGTCACCGCAGTCTGATGATGCCCACCCGACGGCGCACCCGCGACGCCGAGCGCCGCGCCCGCGTCACACGCGAACGTTCGCTCAACGATGCCCAAGTTGCGGAACGGAATATCCCACCGCCGCACTGAGGCTGCGAGACTCAGCCCACCCCGCGGCTGAGCCAGCTCACCTCGCCGGCGTCGCCGCCGTCGCGGTAGGCCTCGAGCGCGTCATCCCACGCGGTACCCAGCACGGTGTCCAACTCGGCGGCCAACGCGTCCGCGCCGGCGGCCATGAGGGCCTTCAATCGCATCTCGCCGACCATGATGTCGCCGTTGGCGCTCATCGTTCCGCTCCACAGCCCCAGTTGCGGGGTGTGGCAGAACCGCTGGCCGTCGACTCCGGGACTGGGGTCCTCGGTGATCTCGAATCGCAGCACCGTCCACGACCGCAGCGCATTGGCCAGCCGGGCACCGGTGCCGACCGGTCCCGTCCAATTGGTGACGGCACGCAACTGCCCCGGCATGGCCGGTTGCGGGGTCCACTTGAGGTTCGCCCCTGAACCCAGGGTCGAGGACAACGCCCACTCGACATGGGGACACACCGCCGCGGGTGAGGCGTGCACGTACACCACACCTGTAGTCGCGTCGGCGAACTGGTTCGACGCACGCATAACTGCCTCCTTCGGCTTCCACTAGGAACGTCTTCCCCAACGACCTGGTGTTTTGTCGAAGATGCAGTTGTGTCGTGCGTGCCTATTGTGCCCCTTGGTACGCCTGTTGCGCTAGTCCCGGGTGAACCGCGTCACTACGGCGTCTGAAACCGCAGGCCAGAGCGGTTTGGCCCAGTCGCCGAAGTCCCGGTCGGTGAGCACCACCAGGGCAAGCCCGCCGATGGGGTCCGCCCAGAGGAATGTCCCACTCTGGCCGAAGTGACCGTAGGTGGCCGGCGAGTTGGCCGTCCCGGTCCAGTGCGGGGACTTGCCGTCCCGGATCTCGAAACCCAGTCCCCAGTCGTTGGGCCGCTGGACACCGAAGCCGGGCAGCACCCCGTCGAGGCCGGGGAATTGCACGGCGGTTGCTTCGGCGTGCATGTCCGGCGAGACCAGTCGCGGCGCCAGCAGGTCCGCGGCGAACGCCGCGAGATCCGATGCCGTCGAGAACCCGCCGAAGCCCGCCGCGGCGGCGCCCCCGTCGAGTCGCGATGCCGCCATCCCCAGGGGTGCGAGCACCGCCTCGGCGAGGTAAGCGCCGAACTCGATGCCCGATGCGCGTTCGATGGTCTCGGCCAGAACCGCGAAGCCGTGATTGGAGTAGATGCGCCGGGAGCCGGGTTCGGCGATCACCGCGTCGGAATGCATCGACAGCCCGGAGGCGTGCGCGAGCAGATGCCGCACCGTCGAACCGGGCGGACCGGCCGGGCTGTCGAGGTCGACGACGCCCTCCTCAACGGCCACCTGTGCGGCCCGCGCAACCAGTGGCTTGGTCACCGACGCCAGCCGGTACTCGCGGACGACATCGCCGTGGTCGGCCACAATCCCCTCGCGGCCGACGACGACCGCCGAGGCGTTGGTCACCGGCCAGTCCGCGATCAGATCCAGGGCGCTCATCGACGCCAACCTATCCCGGCTAGGGTCTGAGTCCATGAGTCAGACGGTGCGCGGCGTGATCTCGCGGACAAAAGGTGCCCCCGTCGAGTTGGTCGACATCGTGATCCCCGATCCCGGTCCGGGCGAGGTGATCGTCGCGGTCCAGGCCTGCGGGGTGTGCCACACCGATCTGACCTACCGCGAGGGCGGCATCAACGACTCCTACCCGTTCCTGCTCGGCCACGAGGCGGCCGGTGTGGTGGAGTCCGTCGGCGCCGGCGTCACCCACGTCGCCCCCGGCGACTTCGTCATCCTCAACTGGCGCGCGGTGTGCGGGCAGTGCCGGGCGTGCAAGCGCGGCCGGCCGTGGTACTGCTTCGACACGTTCAACGCGACGCAGAAGATGACGCTGACCGACGGCACCGAGCTCACCCCGGCGCTGGGGATCGGTGCGTTCGCCGACAAGACGCTGGTGCACGAGGGCCAGTGCACCAGGGTGGATCCGAAGGCCGATCCGGCGGTGGCCGGACTTCTGGGCTGCGGGGTGATGGCCGGACTCGGTGCGGCGGTCAACACCGGCGCGGTGAGCCGTGACGACACGGTGGCGGTGATCGGCTGCGGCGGAGTCGGCGACGCCGCGATCGCCGGCGCCGCCATGGTCGGCGCGAGGCGGATCATCGCCGTCGACACCGATGACACCAAACTGCGGTGGGCGCGGGACTTCGGCGCCACCCACACCATCAACGCCCGCGACCTCGACGCCACGGGAGCCGATCTGGTGGAGACCATCAGGAACCTCACCGACGGCAACGGGGCCGACGTGGTGATCGACGCGGTCGGCCGGCCCGAGACGTGGAAGCAGGCGTTCTACGCGCGCGATCTCGCCGGAACCGTGGTGCTGGTCGGCGTTCCGACACCGGACATGCGGCTGGACATGCCACTGGTGGACTTCTTCTCCCGCGGCGGCTCGCTGAAGTCGTCCTGGTACGGCGACTGCCTTCCCGAACGTGACTTCCCCACCCTGATCAGCCTCTACCGGCAGGGGCGACTGCCGTTGGAGCGGTTCGTCACCGAACGCATCGGCCTGGACGCCGTGGAGGGGGCATTCGCCAAGATGCACGACGGTCAGGTGCTGCGCTCGGTGGTCGTGCTGTGAGCCAGGCCGGGATCCAGCGGGTCGTCACCCACGGCACCTTCGAACTCGACGGCGGAAGCTGGGAGGTCGACAACAACATCTGGATCGTCGGCGACGACAACGAGGTGATCGTGATCGACGCCGCCCACGATGCCTCGGCGATCGCCGACGCCGTGGGCGCCCGCCACGTCGTGGCCATCGTGTGCACCCACGGGCACAACGACCACATCACCGTCGCACCGGAATTGGCGGCGCTGCTGGACGCGCCCATCCTGCTCAACCCTGCCGACACCATGCTCTGGCAGATGACTCACGCCGCGCTGCCGTTCCGCGCGCTGGCCGATGGGCAGGTGCTCAAGGCCGACGGCATCGAGCTGCACGCCATCGCCACACCCGGGCACTCGCCGGGGTCGACGTGCCTCTACGCGCCGGCGTTGGGCGCGGTGTTCTCCGGCGACACATTGTTCAACGGCGGCCCGGGCGCCACCGGCAGGTCGTTCTCCGACTTCCCCACCATCCTGGCCTCGATCAAGGGCAAACTCGGCGCACTGCCGCCGGACACCGTGGTCTACACCGGGCACGGCGACTCCACCACCATCGGCGGCGAACTGGTGAACTACGACGATTGGGTCATCCGGGGGAAGTAGCGTCACTGCGCGGGTCGATGAGGATCTTCGCGTGACGTTCCGGATCGCCGAGGGCGTCGAATGCCGCCGCAACTCCGCCCAGTCCGACCTTGCCCGTCACGAGTGCTGACGCGTCGAGTTTTCCGTCGGCCAGCATGTGCAGAGTCTCGTGGAACTCCAGCGGCGTATAGCCGAACACGAACCGGGCGTCGAGTTCCTTGGCGATGGCCATGGTCGGGCGGAACTGGTCGGTGCCCATGCAGACGCCGACCACGACGACCCGAGCGTTCAGCGGTGCCGCGGCCATGACTCCGTCGATCATTCCAGGAACACCGACGCACTCGAAGATCACCGGCCGTTTAGGGCCGGCTGCGCCGGTCGCCTCGGCCAACCGGTACAGGTACTGCCACCCCGGAAGCCGGCGCAGCTTCGCCATCGACCCGACGGCGAGTTCGTAGAGTTGCGGCGCTGTGGTGATCGTTCCCTTGCCGGCCGCCCGGTCATAGGGTGACTCGACCGCCGGGTCGACCACCACATCGGCGCCGCAGCGCCGGGCGAGGTCACGCCTCGCCGCCGACAAATCGCTGGCGACGATGGTGCTGACACCGAGCGCTTTGAGCTGGCAGATGACCGCGAGGCCGACCGGCCCGCAGCCGATGACGATCGCGGTGTCGCGCTTCTTGATCTCACTTCGCCGCACGGCGTGCAGTGCCACCGCCATCGGTTCGGTGAGGGCGGCAATGTCAGCGGAAAGCCCGTTGGGCACTTCAAAGGTCAGCGATGCCTCCACGAGAACGCGTTCGGCGTAGCCGCCGGGGGCCAGCGGTGTCAGGCCGGTCAGGTGCACGCCACCGTGTGTGCGCACCAGCGGGAACGACACGACCGTGAGGCCCTCTCGTAGACCTTTGGGCGTCTTGGGCCCGCGTTCGGCGACCACACCGGAGAACTCGTGTCCCATCACCGTCGGGGTGTCACCCCGCATGAAGTCGGGATAGCCCATGGTGTCCATCACCGACGTCAACTCGTCCGCGTGGTCCTTGGCGTGCAGATCCGAACCGCAGATGCCGCAGGCACGGACATCGAGGACCAGCTGCCCTTCGGAGGGCCGGGGATCGGGCAGATCGACGAGCGAAAGTGTGCCGTGCGCGGCGCTGACAGCCTTCATATCGGGCAGTCTCGCACGCCGGCGTTGTTACGGTCCTGGCTTGTTACGGTCTTGGCCATGGCTGAGTCGAACCCGGTGCTGAAGTTCGTCGTGCACAACTGGATCCCGATCGTCCTGCTGGCGGTGACCGCCGCCTTCATCGGGCAGAACCGCGAGACCGCGCGCGTCCATCTGCTCTGGATGATGCTGGAGTCGCCGATGTGGCTGCTGCTCTCGGCGATCCTGCTGATCGGGATCGTGGTGGGCGTGCTGCTGAACCGGCGGCGGCAGCGCTGAATCA
>JBAXCK010000019.1:0-32297 GCA_037141465.1 Mycobacteriaceae bacterium
TCGAAGGCGCTGCGCAGGCCTTCGCCCGTCTCGCGCACCACGCGGTCGAATTCCTCGGGGTCGATACCGAAAGGCCCGTTGTTGTCCATGGCATTCAGTGTGCGCCCAGTTTGCTGACAAGTCGACACCCCGGCCTTCGCCGGCAGCGAAAACCCGGCCTCAGATCGCCGTCAGCGGCAGCGACCGCCGCGGCTGGAACTGGAAGCCCGCACCACCGCTGACCTTGGTGATCTGCACTTCGGGGCTCTCGGTCAGGGTCTGCTCACCGGGCTGGAACTCCGCTGTCCAGTCGCTGCCGGTGCCCTCGATCCCGACCACCAGATGGGGGTCGACGGCGGTTGCGATGGCCTGCAGCGGGCCGGGCGAGGCCGGGGAGCACAGGCTGATCCAGGCGCCGTCGTCGTGAGCCGGTGCGGGCCGCACATGCAGGCGGCCGTCGGAGATCTCGGCGTCGACGTAGCCGGCCGGATTGATCAGCGGGTGCAACCGGATGACGTCGGTCACCTCGTCGAGTCTCAGGGCGCGCCGGATCCGTTCGGCGGCCACACCGGCGATCCCGGTCAGCTGTTTGGTGCCGATGGAGCGGGCCAGTTCGGTGTCGGTGCCCGCCCGCGCCCGCACCGCGATGCCGAACGACAGGTTCAACAGGTGCATCTGCAGACACACCTCGTCGGCGATGCGCACCAGCGCCGCGTGCGAGAAGGCGCCGAAGTCGACGTCGCTCATCAGCGGCCCGGAATAGTCGGACTGACCCTCCTCGGCGGTGTCGATCGCCGCCAGCGGCCACGTGGCAGCGCGGGTGCGGGCCACCTCCGCCAGCGCGGGGATGGGTTGAGCCGGCGGGTAGGACTCGTCGATGATGACCGTCCACGCGCAGTGCGGTGTGCGGTCCGCAGGCAGCCGCGGCGGACGGTGGAGCGGGCGCACCTGGGCGCGCGGGTTGGTGGCCACCGCGGTGGCGTCGAACGTCGGGTCCTCGATGTCGTGGCACATGCCGCGCACGTAGTCCGGGCCCATCGGCTCGACGTCGAGCAGCGCCCCGCAGTGGTCGAGATGGAACTCGCCGTGCCAGCGGTCGTGGACGGTGTAGCGGAAGTCCATGAACTGCGGCGGTGCCCCGATGTCGAACTGCAGGCCTTTGAAGATGGTGATCACGTCGTCGCCGGTGTAGTTCAGCGCCTGCTGCATCCGCCGGGTGTAGAGCGGGCTGGAGCCGGCCCACTCCTCGATGGCGATCTGCAGCATCTCCTCGCGCCCGAAGGACTGGATGCACCACGCCATGCCGGATCGGTCGATCAGCTGGCCGATCAGCAGCAGTTCCGGAACCAGCACGGCCAGTTCCGCTCTGGACAGATCGGCGTAGCGGCTGCGGAACAGGCTCACCGGCCCAAACCTAGTCGAGGGCACATCGGGATGTGTTGCAATGTGTCCGTGGCCGATCTGGAGACAATCGAGGCGATCAAGCGGGTGAAGTACCGCTACCTGCGGGCGCTGGACACCAAGCACTGGGACGATTTCGCCGACACCCTCACCGAGGACATCGTCGGCGACTACGGGTCGTCGATGGGCAAGGAACACCACTTCACCAACCGTGCCGAACTGGTGGAGTTCATGCGCACCTCGATGCCTGCCAACGTCATCACCGAACACCGCGTCACCCACCCGGAGATCACGATCATCGGCGAACGCGAGGCCGAAGGCACCTGGTATCTGCAGGACCGGGTGATCGTGCCGGAGTTCAACTTCCTGCTCTTCGGTGCGGCGTTCTATCACGACCGCTACCGCAAGACCGAGGACGGCTGGCGGATCTGCGCCACCGGGTATCAGCGCACCTACGACGCCACGCAGTCGCTCGAGGGCACGAACTTCAAACTGAAGCCCGGCCCCGCGCTCGCCTGACTTACTCGCCTGCTGCACTACTGAGCGATCGCGATCACCGCGCCCGGTTGCAGCCAGCGGATGATCTTCACCAACGTCGCGTCGTCGAGTGCCACACATCCCGCCGTCGGCGCACCGTTGGTGGTGTGCACGAAGAACGCCCCGCCGCGGCCCGGGACGCGCTCCTTGTTGACGCCCATCACGATCGCGTGCGCGTAAGCGGGGATGTAGAGGTTCTCGGTGCCACTGGCCGGTGAGGTGTCGAACGGACAGTCGGCCTTCTTACACACCTGCATGGTGTTGTACGTCGGACCATCCGCGGACCACCAGTAGTCCGGCGTGGTCTGGTAGTACGTCAGCCCGCCGCCCGGATTGGGTTCGGTGCCGAAAGCGAAGTCAAGGCTGTAGACGCCCATCGGGGTGGCCGGCACGTTGTCGCGCGCTTCCGGTGCAAGACCGGCGGACCCCACACGCACCGCAATGCCCGTGCCGACCGGCGCCCACCCCGTCGCACTGCGCTGCCAGACATCCATCTTGCCCATCGACCCGCCGGTGCCCACCACCGAGAGCACCTGCGTCGCGCTGCCCACCTGCGATCCGAACCACGGTGCCTCCGCGCGTGCGGGCGGCGCCGACGTCGTCACCAGTGCCGCGCTCAGGGCAGCACACACCGACACCAGGAGGGGACGCATGCACTCATGGTCGGGGTGCGCGTCGGCGAGGGTCAAGTCAAGGTTCGGCAACGGTCATCAGCACGGGTTGTCAACGGGGGTGAATGGCGCAGCGTCCGGTGTCGATCTACGGTCGCCGACCATGAGCGAGGATCTGCCGCCCGGGCCGTGGTCGGAACTTCTCGTCGGGCACCACTGGCCCGCCGCCTCGTCACTGTCGGCACTGCAGGCCGCGGTGGCCCAGCGTGACGCCGTCGCCGCCGCCCATGACGGCTACGCCGACACCCTGGCGTCGATCGCGAGTTCGACGCTGGCGCCGCAGTCGGGTCTCACCGCGGACAGTATCCGCGCGCGCTTCGAGGCCGGGCAGAGCCATGCGCGCAGCATCGCCGAGCGTAACCGCATCAAGGGGCAGTCCTACCGCAGCGCGCTGGCAACCGTCGAGTCGCTTCGCAGCGCGCTGGCGACCATCGCCGAGACGGGAAACACCGCGATCGAGACCATCCGGTCCTCGAAGGCCACCGCGGCGGCGAAGGCCGCAGCGATCACCGCCGTGATCGAGGAGGCGCACGCCGACGCCGCCGCCCGCTCAGCACTGCACGCCGGTGCGATCTACGCCGCGGTGCAGTCGATCGTCGACGCCGATGGCCTCGCCGCATCCGCGCGCGCCTTCGCGACAGCACACGGACTCGCGTTCACCGCCGCGGCCGGACACGATGCGGAGACGATCGCACACCGAGTCTCGGCGGCGGTGGGTGAACCGTGAGTGAGGACGTCCTCAACGCCGACATCGGGTTGTACGGCAACACCGCCGCCGCCGACTCCCCGCCGCCGCCCATCACGTCGGATCCGCTCGCCGGGGGCGGCACCCCGATCGAGGCGTTGCTGCGCGCGCTCGGCCTGGCGGCCAACACCTCCGATCCGCTCGATGACGCCGCGGGTTTCGACGAGTACGCCGGACGTGACGCCGCGATGGCCGATGCCGCTGAGGGCTTCGCGAACCAGGACGGCGCGGCAGGCACGCAGATGTCGCAGCTGCCCCAGATGGCGGCGGGCATCGCCGGTGGGATTGCCGGTGCGATCGCCGGCGCGCTGCAGCCGCTGATGCAGCTGCCCACCCAGTTCGCCCAGGGTGCCGGGCAGGCGCTGCAGGCCGGCACCGCGCTGATGTCTGCCTACCGCGGTGCGGACCCGGCGGGGTCTGATCCGTCCGGGGACTTCGGCTCCGCCGATTACTCCGGTGATGAGTTCTCCGACGACGGCGGGGACGGCTTCGCTCTCGATGGCGCAGACTCCGGTTCGTCGGTGGGCGGCGGGGACACCACACCCATGGCTGTGCTCGGTCCCGCGCCGGTGCCCTCGGCGAGCACCGCGCCGGCCTCGGCGCCGCCGCTGCCGTCGCGTGCGCCGTCGGCCCCGCCGTCGCCGGCCGTCGGTGCCGCGGGCATGGCCGGGATGCCGATGATTCCGCCCGGGCCCCTCACCGCAGCCGCGGACAAAGCGGCCCCGGCCGAGACGAAGAGGGTCAGCGCTCCCGCGGTGCGCAACGGCGCACCCGTGCAGGGCCGGATCATCAGCCCGCCGACACCGCCGGCGCCGCGCACCATCGAAGGACGGCCCGTCGAGGCCAGACGCATCGTGGTGGGCGACGATCGCCCGGGAAGCGCTTAGGGCCTGCCGGACTCCGGCGTCACACCAGCGGACGGCCTGTTCGGATGCGCCAGTTGACGTCGTGCAGCAGCACGTTGAACGGAAACGCCCGCACGAAGGACGGGGCGATGTCGTTGCCCACTCTGATCGCGCCGATCAGCCGGTCGAAGTCGCGCTGCTTGGAGGAGTTCCACGCCAGCTTCATCTCGTCGCGGAACCGCTGCGGCAGGAAGCCGGTGGTGATCAGCAATGACACCGAGTCGTTGAGGTTCTGCACCGACCGCGGCAGCCGCACCCCGCGCATCCGGCCCGCGGCGATCGGATAGAGATAGTTCCGCACGGCGTCGTCGATGTGCACCTTTTCCAGCGACTCCTGCCAGTACTCATCGAAGGCGCGGCGGTCGGCGGGCCACATCTCCGGTCGCACCTGCAGCATGGTGCCCAGCGCCATACCGTCGCGGTAGTGCTGGTCGGCTGTCTCGTCGTCCATCTCGCCGATGAAGGTGCGGTACACGTCGACGCCGCCCTTGTAGAGGCACGCCGCCACCCACAACTGCAGCTGCGGGTCCAGCGCGCGGTACTGCACGGGGCTGTCCTCATCTGAGAACACCTGGGCATGCACCCGCGTGACGGCCTTGCGGTATTCGCGCTGCTGGACCTCGTTGCCGCGGCCGGCGACCGCCAGATAGGTGAACGTGGTGCGCGCCCGCTTGATGGGGTGGCGGTCGATACGGCCGCTCTCGACCCGGCTCTCCATCACGCCGTATCCGACGCCCGGCAGGGCGAGTTGCATGATCACGTTCGCGGGCCCGGCCAGCAGTGCCACACCCATCAGGCCGTCGTCGAACCCCGCGCCGCGCACCAGCCTGGTCAGCACACCGCGGCGCTGCGGCGTCGCGCACGACTCGCTGACGGGGCGGTCGGGAACATCGGGTTTGATCGCGACGGGCTTGATCACAGCGGCCTCCTGTCCAGGTCCGATTGTAGGCACCGCTGCCGACGCGAATATCGTCATCTGTCATGGCAGGCGTCGTCGCAGAGTCCGTCGGCCTGCCGCCGGTGAGAGTGCTGGCGCACTTTTTCCCCGGCCCGGCGGTGCTGGATCTCGTTGCCGACCAGTCGGACTGGCTGCAGGTGCGCTGGTGCCACGAGGACGACGACGACACCCTGCACCGCGATCTGCCGTGGGCCGATGTGGTGTGGCATGTGCTGCGCCCACTGACCGGTGAGGATCTGCGCCGCGGCCGGCGGCTGCGGCTGGTGCACAAGCTCGGCGCGGGCGTGAACACGATCGACGTGCCGACAGCCACGCAACTCGGCATCGCCGTCGCGAACATGCCCGGGGCCAACGCGCCGTCGGCGGCCGAGGGCACCGTGCTGCTGATGCTCGCGGTGATGCGCCGGCTGCCGGCCCTGGACCGCGCAACCCGTTCCGGCCGCGGCTGGCCCACCGACGCCACCCTCGGTGAGACGGTGCGCGACATCGGGGGGTGCACGGTGGGACTGGTCGGCTACGGCAACATCGCCACGCGGGTGGAACGCATCGTCGCGGCGATGGGTGCCCGGGTGCTGCACACCAGCACCGGCGACGACGGCACCCCCGGTTGGCGGAGCCTGCCCGCACTGCTGGCCGAGAGCGACGTCGTCAGCCTGCACCTGCCGCTGACAGACGACACCGAGCACCTGATCGACGCGGCGGCGCTGCGACTGATGAAGCCCTCGGCGATTCTGGTCAACACCTCCCGCGGCGCGATCGTCGACGAGGCGGCACTGACCGATGCGCTGCGCGAAGGGCAGCTGGCAGGCGCCGGTCTGGACGTGTTCGCCGTCGAGCCGGTCGACCCGCGAAACCCGCTGCTG
Organism: Mycobacteriaceae bacterium; assembly: GCA_037141465.1. Classification (GTDB taxonomy): domain Bacteria; phylum Actinomycetota; class Actinomycetes; order Mycobacteriales; family Mycobacteriaceae; genus Mycobacterium. The sequence goes on from JBAXCK010000019.1 coordinate 6,060, forward strand.
GAGTTGGACAACGTGGTGCTCACCCCGCACGTGGTCTGGTACACCCGCGACACCATGCGCCGCTACCTCGAGGCGGCGATCGACAACTGCCGGCGGCTGCGCGATCGCCAGGATCTGATCAACGTCGTCAATGGGAGGTCCGATGTCCGGCTTGCCCACGACTGACCCCGCTGATCCCGCGCTGGCCGCGTCGACCCTGCGGCGGGTGAGCGTGCGTCTGGTTCCGCTGCTGATGGCGCTGTACTTCGTCAACTACCTGGACCGCACGAACCTTGGCATCGCCAAACAGCAGATCAGCGCCGACCTTCAGTTGACCGCCACGATGTTCGGTTTGGCCTCCGGTGTTTTCTTCATCGGGTACGTGTTGGTGGAGGTGCCATCAAATCTGGCGCTGGTGCGTTTCGGTGCCCGCCGTTGGCTGGCGCGCATCGCGGTGTCGTGGGGCATCGTCGCGGTCGCCATCGGTTTCGCGCCCAACGCCACCACCCTGCTGCTGCTGCGATTCGCCCTCGGCGTCGCCGAGGCCGGACTGTTCCCGGGCGTCGTGTTCTTTCTGAGCCAGTGGTTCCCGTCCGCCTACCGGGCTCGGATGGTGGGGCTGTTCATGCTGGCCATCCCGATGGCGTCGGCGATCGGTACGCCGCTGGCGGCGTGGCTCATCGAGGCCGGACACGGCGTCTTCGGACTCGCCGGCTGGCGGTTCATGATGATCTGCGTCGGTCTTCCCGCCGTGATACTCGGTGTGGTCTGCTGGTTCTACCTCACCGACCGCCCCGCCGACGCGCGCTGGCTGACCGCCGCGCAGCGGCAATGGCTGATCGGTGTGCTCGACGCCGAGCACCGGGATACCGCGGCCCGCTACCACTACCCATTGCGCCGCGCACTGAGCAGCCCGCGGGTGTGGGCGCTGGCGGTGGTCTACTTCGGCATCGCCTACGGCCTCTACGCGCTGGCCTTCTTTCTGCCGTCGATCGTCGCCGGCTTCAAGAAGATGTTCGGCCTCCAGCTGTCGATCATCGAGGTGGGTCTGATCTCCGCGATCCCGTATGCGTTCGCCGCAGTGGCGATGTTCTTCTGGTCGCGCCATGCCGACCGCGTGCGGGAACACGTCTGGCATGTGGCGATCCCACTGGCTCTGGGCGGCGTTTCCATTCCGGTGGCGCTGTATCTGCGCCATCCGGTCGCGGTGATGGTGCCGGTGGTCATCGCGGCGGTCGGTATCTACAGTGCGCTGCCGGTGTTCTGGGCGCTGCCGTCGCGGTTCCTCACCGGCGCGGCCGCCGCGGGCGGGATCGGCTTGATCAACTCATTGGGCAATCTCGGCGGATTCGCGGCTCCCTACGTCACCGGCGCCCTGGAGGACCTCACGGGCGACAACCGGGCCGGCATGTGGGCGGTAGGCGCGGTCATGGTGGCCTGCGCCGGTCTGGTGGTGGCGTTGAGGGCCGCTCCCCGCGCCGCCATCACAGAACCGGAACAGGGCCTCAGATCGGAGTGATCGGCGGCGGAGTCCAGCGGCCGTCGAGGACGCTCTGCGCCGGCACGTACACGCGCAGGTAGGCGGTGAACCAGTCCGGCGGAACGGGAAGCCAGTTGGCGCTCGCGTCACCGGGATCGTTCTGGGACAGGATGATGTCGATCGAGCCGTCCGGCCGGCGCAGGAGTTCACCGGGCCGGCTGTTGCTGATGCTGTACCGGTTCAGCGGATTGGACACCAACTGTCCGTTGGAGCCGTAGACGGTGACCGACCAGAACGCACCCGCGGGCGGTTCCTGTCCCGGCGCGAAGTGGATCACGTAGGACCGAAGACCGATGAGCGGCAACAGGTTGCTGTCCAGCAAGCCGGCGGAGTAGACCGCCTCGTCGGGAGTGTTGGCCCACGGGCCGATGTTGGAGACTCCGGCGCGCAGTTGGTAGTCGACCCCGTAGTTGCCGATCTTGGAATCCGGTGTGGCCCAACCGCCCTGCTGGAATGCGGAGAGGTACTGGGTCGCGATAGCCACCGCCGGGCCCAACGCGGCCATGATCCGCACCGTCAGGTCCGCCGCGAGGGTGGCGAGCACGCCGAGATGGGCGTCGGTGACGTGCAGCCCGGCGCCCACACCGATGAGCCGGAACGCCTCCAGCGCCGCAGCGTCGACCGCCGGCGGCGGATTGAGTTGCATCGCCGCGCTGATCGCGTCCAGCACCGCAAGGCCCTCCGGCGCCGGCGTCACCGGCGGAGGACTTCCCGCCGCACCGGTGGGGGTGAGCGTGTACTGGTTCATCAACGCGATCGCGGCCTGCTGATCGGCCGGACCGCCCGCGAGGGTCCGGCCGAGGAGCAGCATGCTGGGGTAGGGCACCGTCACCACCTGGGCGCCGTCGACGGTGACCTGCGGTCCGCCGCTCCAGGTGATCGCGTACACGCCCGGACCCGATCCGGTGGAGCGTGAACCGATGTAGCCGGTGACGTTGGTGTAGGGATCGTTCAACTGGAAGCTGAAGTATCGCTCGCCCATGTCGGGGATCGACAGCACCACCGGTCCGTCACTCAGATCCAGGACGGCCCGCGAGTACAGCGTGTCGGTGTTGGGGCGCCAGATCGGCACGGTGTCGGGTCGGGCGAAGGTGGTGAACGAGGTGATCGTGTTGAGGCTCGTCACGCCCGAGCGGTACTTCTCGAACTCCAGCAGCGGATAGCCGTAGATGTAGGCCTGCGCGGCCAGTACCGCGGCCTTGATCGGGCCGACACCAGGCATCGCATTCAGGGCATTGGGGCTCGACGGCGATGCGGTGACCGCCGACTGGCTCCGGCGGGATGCCGCCGGCGGCGCGGCGGTTTTGGACGCCGACATTGTGGTCTTGCGCGCAGTGCTGCGCGCCTCGTGCGATGCACCGACAGCCGGGCGCACCGTGCGCGCGGAGGTCGGGTCCGCACTGTCGGACCGGCCACCACCGGGCGCGGCGGATGCGACGGCGGCCCCGGCGGTGAACGCCAGTCCGAGGCCGGCGGCGACGACGCCCGCCGGAAGCCAACGACTGAAAAGTGTTTTTCCGATATCAGGACTTTAAGGTCGCATAACCGCCACCCGAGGGATTTTCACCTCCCCCGAACCGCCCGGTCCGGCGGCCTGCGGCGCGGGTACTCTCTGACCCAGCCCCTGAGCCTCTACCCACTGGTCAGCCGTTTCCAGACGTCGTCAACACGGGAGGAACCGCAGCGACATGCCCATCGCGATCGAGCCCGAACACATCGAACTCGCCAAGTCCGTGACTTCCCTGCTGGAGCGCATGGTGCCCTCGGAGGTGCTGCACGCCTCATTGGAGACGCCGGTCCAGAACCCGCCGGTCTACTGGCAGAGCGCCGCCGAGCAGGGGCTGCACGGTCTGCACCTGGCGGAGTCGGTCGACGGCCAGGGCGCCGGATTGCTGGAACTCGCCGTGGTGATCGCCGCGTTCGGCTATGCCGCCGCACCCGGGCCGTTCGTCCCGTCGGCGATCGCCAGCGCGCTGATCTCCGCGCACGACCCCGAGACCAAGGTGCTGGCGACGCTGGCCTCCGGCGACGCGATCGCCGCGTACGCGCTGGAGTCCGATCTGACCGCGACCCGCCAGGGTGACGCGCTGGTGATCCGCGGTGAGGCGCGCTCGGTCCCGTCGGCGGCGCAGGCCTCGGTACTGGTGCTGCCGGTCGCCATCGACAGCGGCGTCGAGTGGGCGGTGATCGACGCCGCCGCACTGGAAATCGAACCGCTGCGCTCCGTCGACCCGCTGCGGCCCATCGCCCACGTCCGGGCCAACGCCGTCGAGATCGGCGCCGACGCGCTGCTGTCCAATCTCTCCCAGGCCGCCGGGCGTGCGATCGTCACCACGCTGCTGTCCGCGGAGGCGGTCGGCATCGCGCGGTGGGCCACCGACACCGCATCGGAGTACGCCAAGATCCGCGAACAGTTCGGCCGGCCGATCGGCCAGTTCCAGGCCGTCAAACACAAGTGCGCCGAGATGATCGCGACCACCGAACGCGCCACCGCCGCGGTGTGGGACGCCGCGCGCGCCCTCGACGAGGCCGCGGCGAACGACTGGGATAACGCCGAGACACACTATGAGTTCGCTGCCGCCGTCGCTGCGACGCTGGCACCCGAGGCCGCGCAACACTGCGCGCAGGACTGCATCCAGGTGCACGGCGGCATCGGCTTCACCTGGGAACACGACACCAACATCTACTACCGCCGCACGCTGGCGCTCGTCGCGGCATTCGGGCGCTCGACCGAGTACCCGCAACGCGTCGTCGACACCGCGATCAGCACCGGGATGCGACAGCTCGACATCGACCTCGACCCCGAGACCGAGAAGGTGCGCGAGGAGATCCGCGCGGAAGTCGCCGGGCTCAAAGCGATTCCGAGTGAGGAGCGCAAAGCCGCGATCGCCGAGGGTGGCTGGGTGCTGCCCTACCTACCCAAGCCGTGGGGCCGGGCCGCGAGCCCGGTCGAGCAGATCATCGTCTCCCAGGAGTTCAGCACCGGGCGGGTCAAGCGGCCGAGCATGGGCATCGCGGCGTGGATCATCCCGTCGATCGTCGCCTACGGAACCGACGAACAGAAGCAGCGCTTCCTGCCCCCGACGTTCCGCGGCGAGATGATCTGGTGCCAGCTGTTCTCCGAACCGGGAGCCGGTTCGGATCTGGCGAGCCTGACCACCAAGGCCACCAAGGTCGACGGCGGGTGGCGCATCACCGGGCAGAAGATCTGGACCACCGCGGCGCAGTTCTCGCAGTGGGGCGCCCTGCTGGCACGCACCGATCCGAATGCTCCCAAGCACAACGGCATCACCTACTTTCTGCTCGACATGAAGCAGCCCGGTGTCGAGGTCAAACCGCTGCGGGAGCTGACCGGCAACGCGTTGTTCAACACGGTGTTCATCGACGACGTCTTCGTGCCCGACGATCACGTTCTCGGCGAGGTGAACCTGGGTTGGGAGGTCAGCCGCAACACGCTGACCGCCGAACGCGTCTCGATCGGCAGCGACGAGCCGTTCTTCCTGCCCAGCCTGCCAAAGTTCATCGACTTCGTTCGTGACGGCCACTTCGACCAGACCGGCCATGACCGCGCCGGTCGGCTGATCGCCGAGGGCCACGCCGCCAAGCTGATGGGCATGCGGTCCACGCTGCTGACGCTGGCCGGCGGGGACGCGATGCCGTCGGCGGCGATCTCCAAGCTGCTGTCGATGCGCACCGGCCAGGGCTATGCGGAGTTCGCGGTGTCCTCGTTCGGGATCGACGGCTCCATCTGGGAAAAAGACACGCTCCAGGGAACCTGGGCGGAGTACCTGCTCGCGAGTCGGGCGACGACGATCTACGGCGGCACCTCCGAGGTGCAGCTGAACATCATCGCCGAACGGTTGCTGGGCCTTCCGCGCGATCCCTAAGCGTTTCCAGCGCTTCGACCACGGCCTGCGGTGCCTCCAGCGGTGCGAGGTGCCCGCACAACGGCACGACCTCCACACTCGCGTTGACCGCACGTTGCGCGAGTGGCATAGCCTCGGCGGGCGGGTAGAGCCGGTCGTCGGCTCCCATCAGGATGGTGGCCGGCGCCCGCAGTCGGGGAAGCACATCGGCCAGTCCAGGCGATCGGGCGAGCACAGTTTGCGCGGTAGTGGCGGCGGCCGCGCGGTCGAAGGATCGGAACGCCGCCACGAATTCGGCGACCCGTTCCGGGTGGGCCCTCGTCGTGGGCTCGGCGATCATCGACCGCGCAACACCTCTGCCCCAGAAGGCCGTCGACCCGAGCCAGCGGGTGCCGAGGATCAGCGTTCGATGGCCTCCCATGCTGGGCGCCAGCGGGGTGTTCATCATCAACACCCCGCGACAGCGATTCGGCGATTGCACCGCGACGTGCGCGGCGACTTGTCCGCCCCAGGAGCAGCCGGCAACGAAGGACTGATCGAGCCCGAGTTCGTCAAGCAAGTCGACCACGGCCGCGGCGTATTCGGCCGGCGGGACGTCGCCCTGCGGTGAGGTGCTGCGACCGAAGCCCGGCCCGTCGACGGCGATGGTGCGCCATGTGGGTCCCAACTGGTCCACGACGAGGTCGTAGAGCCGGTGATCGCTGAACAGCGACGGCCACATGACCACCGGTGTGCCGGAGCCGTGGTCGGCCACGGCGAGGGTGCCCACCCTGGTGCGAACACGCCGGTTGAGCGCGGTCATGCCGGCTGATCGTGGTCGCTGATCCAGTTGCCGTGGAAGCCGAACGGCACCCGCTGCGGCAGCAGCACTCGTGCGACCGGGGGTATCGACATGTCGCGGGAGTCGAGGATGACCAGTTCGCTGCGGTTGGTGGTCGCGTCGTAGACGTAACTCATCAGCCAGCCGTCATCCTCGCTCCGCGGGTGTTCGCGGGGCACGAAGTCCGGTTCCGCCGAACCCCGGCCCGCTCCGAGTGCGTGCACCGCCACACTGCCGCGCTGCAGATCGTGCTTGTAGACGTCGCCGGGGGCGAAACCCGCCTCCAGGCCGGCGCCGTAGCCGAACCGGTGCGGCAGGGTGGACACCGAGGAGGCGACGCGCGGGAACTCCATCGCGCGGTCGTCGAGTTGCTGCTGGCGCACGGTTCGGCGCACCGGATCGACCGTCCAGCGATACAGGCTGGGCAGGCAATCGCCCGCCGGACCGAGGATGTCACGGTCGAACATCCGGTCGTAGCGGCAGATGTCGATCACCACGGTGCCGTCCTCGGCGTCGTAGGCGTTCATGGGGTGGTAGGCGTAGCACGGGTCCAACTCGCACCAGATGATGTCCGAAGCGTCGGTATCGCTGCGTGGAAGCAGGCCGATCCGCGGGGTGTAGGCGGGGTTCCACCGGAACGGGAAACGGCCTGCCTCGACCAGACCGAAGTCGACGGTGACCGGCAGGTCATAGACCACCGCGTAGCGGCGGGTCAGCGACATGTCGTGCACCATCACCATCCCGGGCAGCGGAATGTCGAGCGTCTTGGAAACCCGGCCGTCGGGCCCGACGACCACGTACTGGATATGGTCGAGCCACTGCGCCCACGAGTAACACATCGCGTGCCACTCACGGGTCACCGGATCGAACTTCGGGTGCGCGCTGAAGGCGCCCGGCAAGGTGCCGGAAAATCCGTTGGCGCCGAGGGTGTCGAGTTCCTCGCTCAACTGGACCGGCACTCCCCCGCCCTCCACCAGTGCCAGGGTCAGCCCGGCCCACCCGGCGATGTTGGTGTTGGGCGAACTCTGCGGCTTATCACCGCTGACCTCTTCGCCGAGTGCGGTCCGCACGGCCTGGCTGCGCACCCAGCGGTTGCGATACCACTGGGCCTTGCCGTCGCGCAGTCGGACACCGTGGATCATCCCGGGACCGGCGAACCAGTGGTGCTGTTCCGGGGATGAGACGCTCACCGGGTTGGGGCCGTTGCGCAGATATCGGCCCTCCAGTTCGGCCGGGATCTCGCCGATCACCTCCAGGTCGAAGGCGGTGACCTCTGAGTCGACCGGGGCGAAGTTGCCCTCCAGGTAGATGTTTCCCGCTGTCTTCATCGTCGTCATGACTTCTCCTCGGGGGTGATCTCGATACCGATCTGCGGCTTGCGCTTTTTGCCGGCGATGGCCTGCTGCGTTTCAGCGTCGCTGAGTGAAATGTTAACGCTGTGAACTTTACATTTTATGTTCACGCTGTCAACATATAAGGCGATGACCGCCGCCAAACAGCCCTACCACCACGGTGACCTCCGCAACGCGCTCGTCGCCGCCGCGGTGCACCTCATTGAGTCCGGCGGCGTCGAGGAGTTCAGTCTGCGCGCAGCGGCCCGCGACGTCGGTGTCTCACCCAATGCGGCCTATCGCCATTTCAGCGACAAGTCGGCGCTGCTCACCGCGGTCGCACAGCACGGGTTCGAGCGACTCGGCACACGCATGCGCCGGGCGATGGCAGCGTCCCGCGGGCGAAACCCGGCCACTGCTGCCATCGCCAGGTTCAAGGCCACCGGCCGTGCCTACGTCGAGTTCGCACTGGCCCACCCGGAGTTGTTCGACGTGATGTTCGGCCGAAGCGGTGCGGCCAACCTTGAGCCCAGCTGGGCGACCGAGGATCCCCAGTCGCCGTACGGGCTGCTGGGCGGATCACTCGACGAGTTGGTCAGCCACGGCGTGCTGCCCAAGAGCAAGCGCCCCGGGGCCGAGCTCAAGGCGTGGGCAACGGTGCACGGATTCGCCTGCCTCTACCTCGACGGGGCCGCGCACCTGCCCTTGATCTCGGCTCGGGCGGAGGCGCTGGAGTCCTTACTCGACTTCGCCGTAACGGGAATCTGCGGGCGACCGCAATGACAAAGGAGACAAGCACATGAGTCCGTTAGCGCAGACCGCGTTGGTGACCGGCGCCAGCAGCGGTATCGGCGAACAGTTCGCCCTGCAAATGGCGGCGCGCGGGTTGAATCTCGTGCTGGCCGCGCGCAGCGAGGACCGACTGCAGGCGCTCGCCACGCGGTTGCGCTCCCAGCATCCCGGCATAGAGGTCGGCGTCATCGTTTCAGATTTGGCTGTACCCGAGGGTCCCAAGGCTTTGACGGACCGCTTGGCCGGTGACGGCACCGTGGTCGACGTGCTGGTCAACAACGCCGGTTTCGGATCGCACAATCTGTTCGTCGACGAGGATCCCGACAACCTTGCGCGCGAGATTCAGCTCAACTGCTCCTCACTGGTCACCCTCACCTCGCGGCTGCTGCCGGGGATGGTTGAGCGCGGACGGGGCGGGGTCCTCAACGTCGCCTCGACCGCGGGGTTCCAGCCCATCCCGACCATGGCGGTGTATGCGGCGACCAAGGCGTTCGTGTTGTCCTTCACCGAGGCGCTGTGGGCCGAGACCCGCAAGACCGGGGTGCGGGTGGTGGCGCTCTGCCCCGGAGCGACCGAGACGGAGTTCTTCGACGCCACCGGCAAAGACTTCATGACCAGCGGCCGTCAATCTGCCGACGAGGTCGCCGCGGTGGGGCTGAAAGCCTTCTTCGACGGAAACGGACCGACCGTGGTGTCAGGGACTCTGAACCGTTTGATGGCCTCGAGCTCCCGCCTGGCGCCGCGCTCGGTGGTCACGCGTATCGCTGAACTAAGGGTGCGGCCCAGTCGATGACGGCATTCAGCCAAGGACCAACAGGGACGCCACCCCGAGTTCGATGACCAGTCCGGCGACGTTCTCCTTGGAGCGGGATTTGTCGACGATCAGCGATATCGCCCGCGCGACGAAGGCCCCTCCCCACGCCGCGGCGAGCACCAGGGCCGCGTCGCGGCTGCCGAGGATCAGTGTGGCAAGGCCGACACCGATGAACAGCCCGCCATAGGTTGCGCGGAACTCCGAGAGTCCGAGTTTCCCCGGCAGTTGCAGACCGATGACGGCGCTGACCGGGCGCGGCCAGATCAGACCGAGGCAGCCGGCAACGATCGAGATCACCGCCCCGGCATAACCCGCTGCGCTCACTGGGACCTCGACTTGAGCATCCACAACGGGATGCCTAACGCGAGCGCAAACGGCACGTTGAACAACGCGTGCATCGGGAAGCCGAGCACCACCGACATTCCGGTGTCGAGGACGAACCAGAGCACCAGAGACCGGATCAGGACGGGTAACGCCCAGTTCGATCCGTCGCGCAGCGGTCCCCGCACGATCTGGATCATCATCAGCGACCAGCCGGCGAGAACGGCGCCCAGCACCATGAACGGAAGTTTGAGGTAGGCGCCGACACCATCGGAGTCAACCGGCGACGGTGGCCCGAAACCCAACGCCGTGAACATCCAACCGGCGACTGACCCGGCGAACACAAGAACCAGCGCGTAAACGAACAGGACGGCCAGGATGACCTGCAGCCAGGTGATCCAGACCGACGATTTCACGATTCCGAACCCCTGGCCCTACGTGATCTCGATCTGGCGCAGTTCGCGCTTGAGGATCTTGCCGGTCGGATTGCGCGGCAACTCCGCGAGGAAGATCACCTCGCGCGGGACCTTGTACCGCGCCAGGTGATCGCGCACGTAGTCCTTGATCGCGTCCTCGGTCAGCTCGGCACCCTCTTTGAGGACGACGAAGGCACGCAACCGCTGTCCGAAGTCCTTGTCGTCGACACCGATCGCGGTGGCTTCGATCACCTCGGGGTGGCCGCTGATGAGGTCCTCGACCTCCGCGGGGAACACGTTCTCCCCACCGGAGACGATCATCTCGTCATCGCGGCCGCTGACGTAGAGCAGTCCGTCGTCATCGAAGTGACCCACGTCGCCGGAGGACATCAGGCCGTCGATGATCTCCTTGCCGCCACCGCCGGTGTAGCCCTCGAACGGAAACGAGTTGCCGACGAAGATCCGTCCCACCTCACCGCGCCTCACCTCGTGGCCGTTCTCGTTGAGGATCTTGACCTTGACACCCCTGATCAGCGGCCCGACGGTGGCCGGGTTCTTCCTGAGATCCTTCGGCCGGGCGATGGTGACGAACGCGATCTCGGTTGAGCCGTACATGTTGTAGACCACCGGGCCGATGTCCTTTATCGCCCGGCTGGCCAGTTCGCCGCCGAGTTGGGAACCCGACACGAAGATGATCCGCAGGCTGGAGAGATCCGGTTTGGGATCCATGGACTCCAGCGCGTCGAGCATGCGCGAGAGCATCACCGGCACGACCACGATGGCGTTCACCCTGTGCTTGGGAACGTCGGAGAGCACGGTGGCCGGATTGAACCGGCGATGCAGCACCAGTGTGGAGCCCAGTGTCATGGCGATCGTCGCGTGCAGATATCCCAGCGCGTGGAACATCGGCGACGGCAGCGCGGTGATCTCACCGGATTTGAACGGCACATGTGAGAGCACGCCGCCGATCGGGGCGAGCGTGGGCGGCGCATGACGGTTGGCCCCCTTGGGCGTGCCGGTGGTGCCACTGGTCAGGATGATGATCGAGGAACGCTTGGTGGCTCTCGGCGCATCGGTCCTGGGGCTGCGGGCGATCAGATCGGCCAGCGTCTCGTCGGTGCTGCCCGACGGCGATGGCGAATCCGGGTTGGTGCCCAGAGCGCGCAGCATGCCCAGTGGCGCCCGCGCCTGCGTCACGGCGTCGGCGTACTCGTCGTCGTAGATGATCACCTTCGCGCCCTCGCGCTGGGACACCTCGCGGATCTGCGGACCGGAGAATTCGGTGTTCAGCATGATCGTGCGGGCGCCCACCCGGGCGCAGGCGTAGTTCGCGATCAGGAACCAGCGATGGTTGCGCGCCAGGATCGCGACCCCGTCGCCGCCGGTGACGCCCATCGCCAGCAGCCCGTTGGCCGCGGCGTTGGAGGCGTCGTTGAGTTCGGCGAAGGTCATGGTGCCCTCGTCGTCGATCAGGGCCGTGCGGTTCGGGTACCGGCGGGCGTTCAGCGCGGGGATCATCCCGACCTCACCCCAGCGGCGAAGATCGGCGACCATCGCCACGAGGTTCTGCGGTGGTTCCAGACCGAACGCGCCGGCCTGGATCATCTTCTGCAGGTAGTGCAGTTCCGCCGAACCGCGCTCGGCCAGATGTGCAACCTTGCCGAGCACCTGGGCTCCCAGACCGGAGAGACTGACCATGGGCCAACCCTATGCGAGCCGGATACCTATCCTGGTGCGATGGCGACGATCACCCGAACCCGGACGGTCGCGGCACCGGCCGAGCGGGTGTGGGCGGTGCTGGCCGACTTCGGCGCGATCAGTTCGTGGGCGCCCAACGTCGATCACTCCTGTCTGCTCGATCACGGCGACGACGCCAGCGCGGTCGGGACGACGCGACGGGTGCAGGTGGGGCGCAATGCGCTGGTCGAGCGGATCACCGAGAGCACGCAGCCGACTGTCCTCGCCTACGACATCGAGGGTCTGCCGCGCCGACTGGGGCGAGTCGCCAACCGCTGGGATGTGACGTCCGCCGGCGGCGGCACCGACGTCACCCTCACCACGACCGTCGAGATCGCCGCCAACCCGATCGCCCGCATCGCTGAACGTGCACTGTGCAGATTCATGGCCACGCAGTCCGACACCATGCTGACCGGACTTGCCCAACGAGTGGAGGACAAGGGTGTCTGATCGTCCCGACATCGACCATCCCGACATCGTCATCGTGATGACCGACGAGGAACGCGCCGTCCCGCCGTACGAATCCGAGGAGGTCCTGGCCTGGCGGGAGCGGATGCTCACCGGACGCCGGTGGTTCGACGAGCACGGGGTGAGCTTCACCAGGCACTACACCGGCTCGCTGGCGTGCGTGCCGAGCCGGCCGACGATGTTCACCGGCCAGTATCCGGATCTGCACGGCGTCACCCAGACCGACGGCATCGGCAAGGTCTACGACGACTCCCGGATGCGCTGGCTGCGGCCGTGGGAGGTGCCGACGCTGGGCAACTGGTTCCGCGCTGCGGGATATGACACCCACTACGACGGCAAGTGGCACATCTCGCATGCCGACCTGACCGACCCCGACACCGGGGCGACGGTGGCCACCAACGACGACGACGGTGTGGTCGACGAGGCCGCGGTGCTGCGCTACCTCGACGCCGATCCGCTGGCTCCGTATGGATTCTCCGGGTGGGTCGGGCCCGAACCGCACGGCGCCGGACTGGCCAACTCCGGACTGCGCCGCGATCCGCTGATCGCCGACCGGGTGGTGGCCTGGCTGGAGGATCGCTACGAGCGCCGGCGCGCCGGTGATCCCGATGCACTGCGTCCGTTCCTGCTCGTGGCGAGCTTCGTCAACCCGCACGACATCGTGCTGTTCCCCACCTGGGCGTTGCGCAGTCCGCTCAAAGCGTCCCCGCTCGATCCGCCCCCCGTGCCGGCGGCGCCGACGGCGAAGGAGGATCTGCGCGACAAACCGGCCGCCCAGATCGCATTCCGGGAGGCCTACTACTCCGGCTACGGCCCGGCCGCGGCGATCGAGCAGATCTACACCCGCAACGCCCAGCGCTACCGCGACCTCTACTACCGGCTGCACGCCGAAGTCGACGCGCCGATCGACCGGGTGCGCCGGGCGGTGACCACGGGTTCGAAGGAGGCGGTGCTGGTGCGCACCGCGGACCACGGCGATCTGCTGGGCGCGCACGGCGGACTACACCAGAAGTGGTTCAACCTCTACGACGAGGCCACCCGGGTTCCGTTCACGATCGTGCGCACCGGGTCCAACCCCACTCGGCCGCGGACCGTGACCGCACCGACGTCGCACGTCGACATCGTCCCGACGCTGCTCGGCGCCGCCGGCGTTGATGTCGGTGCGGTCGCGGACGCGCTGCGTGAGTCGTTCTCCGAAGTGCATCCGCTGCCGGGCCGCGACCTGATGCCGGTGGTCGACGGCGCCGCCGCCGACGAGACCCGTGCGGTGTACCTGATGACGCGCGACAACATGCTCGAAGGTGATTCCGGCGCCTCCGGACTGGGCCGGATGCTGCTGGGCCGGATACACAAGGGGACCGCCGATCCGCCAGCCCCGCTTCGTATCCGGATTCCCGCACACACCGCCGCGAACTTCGAGGGCCTGGTCGTAACGGTCGACGGCCACCTGTGGAAGCTGGTCCGCAGCTTCGACGACCCGTCGACGTGGACCGAGCCCGGCGTGCGCCACCTGGCCGCCAACGGTCCCGGCGGGGATGTGTACCGGACCAGCCCGCTCGATGACCAGTGGGAGCTCTACGACCTGACCGATGACCCGATCGAGGCGGTCAACCGCTGGGACGATCCGGCGCTGCACGAGTTGCGCACGCGGTTGCGGATGCGGCTCAAGGAGAGCCGGGCCCAGTCGGTGCCCGAGCGCAACAACCCGTGGCCGTACGCGCCGCGAAGGTCCGTCAGTGCACACCCTCCATCAGAGCACTGATCCGCGGGGCGATCACCCACACCACGACACCGACGCCGACGGCCACCAGACCGACGGTGCCGAAATACGCGACCTCGTGGGCCGGGTCGTAGTAGCGGGACAGCACGCCCGACATCGCGGTGCCAAGGCCGACCGAGAAGAACGCCAGCGCCATCATCTGTGCCCGGAAGGCGTTGGGCGCCAACTGCGTCGTGACCGACAACGCGATCGGTGAGAGCATCAGTTCCGGGATCGCGAACGCCCCCAGGATGGCGACCACCGCCAGCACCGGGACCGTGCGCCCGGGAGTTCCGGCGACAGTGAGGAACAACAGGAACGCCAAGCCCATACCGATCACCCCGTAGGCGAACTTGCGCGGCGTGGTGGGGGCGCGCCGGCCCAAGCGAGTCCACATCGCGGCGAAGACCGGTGAAAGCAGAATGACCCACACCGGTTCGATGGATCCGATCCAGCTCGCCGGCGCCGTCCAGCCGAAGATCGTCCAGTTGATCCGCTCGTCGGAGTACACCGCCAGCACGGTGAAGATCTGCTGGAACAGCGACCAGAACACCGCACTGGCGATGAACAGTGGGATGAACGCCCGCACCCGCACCCGCTCGACGGCGCTGACCCGCGGGCTGCGCAACATGATTGTGAAGTAGCTCACCGAGGCGACGAGGATCAGCGCTGTCGTCGCCTGGGACAGGTTGCCCAGCGTGAGGAGCCCGGTGGCGAACCCGGCCGCGATGGCGCCCAGGATCACCGCGACGAGCGCGGCGGTCCGCCAGAAGTCACGTTGTGACAGCGGATGCGGCACCGTGCGCCCGTGGCTGCCGAGGTTGCGGCGGAAGACCACGTACTGCGCCAGTCCGAATGCCATGCCGATCGCGGCGGCGCCGAAACCGTAGTGGAACCCCAGCCTGGTCTGCAGCAGACCGGTGATGAGCGGTCCGGCGAAGGCGCCGATATTGATGCCGAGATAGAACAGGGTGAATCCGCCGTCGCGGCGCGGATCGCCGTCGTCGTACAACGTCCCCAACAACGATGACGCGTTGGCCTTCAGCGCACCGGCGCCCAGAGCGATGAGCACCAGACCGACGGTGACACCGGCCATCCCGGGCAGCAGCGCCAGCGAGATGTGTCCGCACATCACCACGACCCCGCCGTAGAAGACGGTGCGCTCCATCCCGAGAACCCGGTCGGCGGTCCATCCGCCGAGGACCGTGGACAGGTACACGAACCCGCCGTAGGCGCCAACGATCCCGGTCGCGGTGGTCTTGGGAAGTCCGAGGCCGCCTTCGCCCACCGAGTAGTACAGGTAATAGCCGAGGATGGTCAGCATCCCGTAGAACGAGAAGCGTTCCCAGAGTTCGACTCCGAAAAGATTGACCAGGCCGGGGGGATGGCCGAATCTCTGCGGACTGGTGCGCTCGGCGGCTTGCGTCACGCCGCTCACCATAGACGGGCTCACTCTAGACTTCGGCGCGTGCACGTGGTCGAGATCAACACCGCCCCGGGCGCGCGGTTGCCGATGCGCCCCACCGACTCGGTCGTCGTCGAGGAGGGCAAGGGCATCGTCGGAGACCGCTACCACGGAAGCCGGCACCGTCAGGTCACCGTCCAGTCCCGGGAGGCACTCGACCGTGCGGCAGCACAACTCGGCCACCCGTTCGACAGCGGCGCCACGCGACGCAACATCACGGTGGACTCAGGCGAGATCCCCACCCGGCCGGGGACGCTGATCCGCATCGGCGAGGTGACACTGGAGGTGGTGCGGGTGGCCGCGCCGTGCCGACTGATGGACGACAGCGTCGGTCCGGGTGCGGCCGCAGCACTGCGCGGCAGGGCAGGTTCGGCGTGCCGGGTGCTGCAGTCCGGAACGATCCGGATCGGCGATCCGGTGGAGATCGCCGATCCGTGACCGTCGTCCTGTTCGGCTTCCTCACCTCGATCAGCCTGATCGCCGCCATCGGTGCGCAGAACGCGTTCGTGTTGCGGCAGGGCATCCGCGATGAACACGTGCTTCCGGTGGTCGCACTCTGCGCCGCATCGGATCTGGTCCTGATCATCGCCGGCATCGCGGGTGTGGGCGCCCTCGTCACCGCGCACCCCCAATTGACAACGCTGGCTAAGTATTTCGGCGCCGCGTTCCTCATCGGCTACGGTCTGCTCGCCGCCCGCCGGGCGCTACATCCCGGCGTCATGACACCCGCCGAGAAGGGCCCGGCCCGACTCGGCGCCGTACTGGCGACGTGCCTGGCGCTCACCTTCCTCAACCCGCACGTCTATCTCGACACCGTCGTGCTGCTCGGCACACTGGCCAATCAGCAGGGCGAGGGCCGTTGGCACTTCGGGGCGGGGGCGGCGGCCGCAAGTGCGGTGTGGTTCTTCGGACTGGGATTCGGCGCCCGGCGCCTGTCCGGCCTGTTCGCCAAACCCGGCACATGGCGCGTGCTCGACGTGGTGATCGCGACGACGATGATCGGCCTGGGTATTTCCCTGGCGTGCTTGGAATAACCCCCCTGCGTGCTTGGATTGGCAGCGTGACGAGCGATATCGAGACCCGCGACGCCCCCACGCCCGGCTTCGCGAGCGTGGGCAGTGTGTACTACCCGATTCTCGTCGCCGTCTTCACCGCTCTGGTCATCATCTCCAACGTCACCGCCACCAAGGGCGTCGCCTTCGGACCGATCATCACCGACGGCGGTTTCATCGTCTTCCCGCTGACCTACATCATCGGCGACGTGCTGGCGGAGGTCTACGGATTCCGCGCGGCACGTCGGGCCATCCTGCTCGGATTCCTGATGAACGGCCTTGCCGCCCTTGCATTCTGGGTGACGGTGTATCTGCCCGCCGCGGACTTCTACACCAATCAGGAGCATTTCCAGAATGTCGTCGGCGCCTACACCCAGCTGATCATCGCCGGGCTGGCCGGGTTCATCGTGGGCCAGACCATCAACGCATGGACGGTCGTCAAGATCAAACAGCGCACCAGGGAGAAGCACCTGTGGGCGCGACTCGTCGGGTCCACCTTCGCCGGCCAGTTCGGCGACACCCTGGTGTTCTGCAGCATCGCCGCACACGCGATCGGCATCCGCAGCTTCGCGGACTTCGCCACCTACACCGCGCTGGGCTGGCTCTACAAGACCGCGGTTGAGGTGGTGATGCTGCCGGTCACCTACCGGGTGATCGCCTACGTCAAACGCCACGAACCCACCTACAACGCGCTGACGTGAGCGACGCTATCGGGAATGGGGCCATCCGGGATTACGGCGACCGGGCGCTGCTGGTGGAGTGCGACTCCACCGACGAGGTGCTGCGGCTGACCGAGGCTCTGCGCAGCCAAGCCTGGGCGGGGGTGGCCGGCGTCGTTCCCGGAGCGCGCACCGTGCTGGTCGAAGTCGCCGACGGCCACGCACAGCGCGAGATCCGGGACGGCCTGTCGGCCATGGCGATTCGGCCCCGGCAGCCGGTGGCGGATCACCCGCACGCGGACATGGTGATCGACGTCGTCTACGACGGAGCCGACCTCGACGAGGTGTCCCGGCTGACGGGACTGACTGTCGGCGAGGTGGTCGCCGCACACACCGCGACACCCTGGCGGGTGGCGTTCAGCGGATTCGCACCGGGCTTCGCCTACCTCACCGGCGGGGATGAGCGTCTGGCGGTTCCCCGCCGCGGTGAACCCCGAACCCGGGTGCCGGCCGGCGCGGTGGGACTGGCCGGTGAGTTCAGCGGCATCTACCCGCGCGAGTCCCCGGGGGGATGGCAACTCATCGGATCGACCCGGGCCGCGCTGTGGGATCTCGACCGGTCCCGGCCGGCACTGCTGACGCCGGGGATGTGGGTGAGGTTCCGGTCGGTGAGCCGATGAGATCGCTGGAGGTGATCGCTCCCGGCCCGCTGGCCGTCATCGAGGACACCGGCCGCGCCGGCCTCGCGCACCTGGGCGTGACCCGCTCCGGCGCCGCGGATCGGCGCTCACACGCGCTGGCCAACCGCCTCGTCGCCAACCCGGCCGGGCACGCCACCGTGGAGGTCACCCTCGGCGGATTCACCGCGCGCGTGCACGGCGGCAGCGTCGACATCGCGGTGACCGGAGCGGACTGCACGCCGACGGTCGACGGAACCCCATTCGGCCTCAACAGCGTCCGGCGGGTGGCACCCGGTCAGGTGATCGCGCTGGCGGCGCCGGCCGCGGGGGTGCGCAGCTACCTCGCGGTGCGCGGCGGGGTGGCCTCCGCACTCGTTCTGGGCTCGCGCAGCTACGACAGCCTCTCGGGTATCGGTCCCCCGCCGTTGCGGGCCGGCGATCGGATCGGCGTCGGCGAACCGGCCGCGCAGTACCCGGCGATCGATCAGGCCGCGGTCGAACCCGTGCGGGGCGCCGCGGTGACGCTGCGGATGATCGCCGGCCCGCGCGAGGACTGGTTCACCGATCCCGGCGCCTTGGTGTCCGCCGAATGGACGGTGTCCCACCACGCCGACCGCGTGGGGCTGCGTCTGACCGGCCCGCCGCTGCAACGGCGTTGGCCGGATCGCGAGTTGCCCAGCGAACCGCTGACCCGGGGCGCCATCCAGGTGCCGCCCAACGGCCAGCCCGTGATCCTCGGCGCCGACCACCCCGTCACGGGCGGCTATCCCGTCATCGGCGTGCTCGTCGACGACGACACCGACCGCGCCGCGCAGTTGCGGCCGGGCCAACGCCTGCGGCTCGGCTGGGCCAGGGTCTAACATCGGGAGTAACGAGGGTGTGACGTGCGACACCTTCTACTGCCGGGAGGTTGGAATGTCTAGAGCGGCCGAACTCGCCGAACTCCACCAGATCGCCGGAAACCTGCGCCGGTGCGTGGCGACGCTGAAGAACCGGTACGGCGACACCCCCGCCATGCGGCGCGTGGTCATCGATGCCGAGCGAATCCTCAGTGACCTGGAACTTCTGGACATGGATGCGGCCGAACTCGAGTTCTCCTCGCACGTCGCCGCGGTCGGCGAGAAGATCCCGATACCCGACACCCCGTATGACAGAGAGTTCTGGGCGGGCATCGACGACGAGGGTGTGGGCGGCCATAACAGACGCTGACCCCGACACCACACTTATGCCCTGACGTGGGTACCCTTCGATCCAAGTCGATGGAAGGGGTCCACAGCACATGAGCGCACCGACGGCCGGCCGACGTGCCACCGGCGTCTTCTCCCCGGGCCGCGCGCAGATCCCCGAACGCACTCTGCGGACCGACAACTGGTGGCGCATGCCGCTGCTCAACAATCTCGGGTTCGCAGCGTTCCTCATCTACGCAACGGTGCGCGCATTCCAGCGCGACCACTTCTTCGTCGAGAAGTACCACTACCTCACGCCGTTCTACTCGCCGTGCCTGAGTGTCAAGTGCGGCAAGGCAAGCGAGTTCTGGCCGCAGATCCTGCCGGGAACCGGGTTGCTGTCGCTGCTGCCCTACGCGCTGCTGTCGCTTCCGTTCCTGCTGCTGTTCCGGCTGACCTGCTACTACTACCGTGGCGCCTATTACCGCTCGGTGTGGCAGTCGCCGACCGCATGCGCGGTGGCCGAACCGCACGCCACCTACACCGGTGAGAGCCGCTTCCCGCTGATCCTGCAGAACCTGCACCGTTACTTCTTCTATGCAGCCGTGGTGATCTCGGTGATCAACACCTGGGACGCGATTCAGGCGATGCACTCGCCGTCCGGCTTCGGCTTCGGCCTGGGCAACGTCATCCTGTGGACCAACGTCGTCCTGCTGTGGACCTACACGGTGTCGTGTCACTCCTGCCGCCACATCATGGGCGGGCGTCTCAAGCACTTCTCGGCGCACCCGATCCGGTACCGGTTGTGGACTCAGATCAGCAGGCTCAACGTCCACCACAAGCGCTTCGCGTGGATCACCCTGGGAAGCCTGATGTTCACGGACTTCTACATCATGCTCGTCGCCAGCGGAACGATCTCCGACCTGAGATTCATCGGCTGACAAGCGGTTCGCCCAACATGGTGAGTGAGGACAGAAATGGTTGAAGTCGAACGGCTCTCCTACGACGTCGTGGTGATCGGCGCCGGTGGTTCCGGACTGCGTGCGGTCATCGAGGCACGCCAGCGCGGTCTGAAGGTGGCCGTCGTCACCAAGTCGCTCTTCGGCAAGGCTCACACGGTGATGGCTGAAGGTGGCTGCGCTGCCGCGATGGGCAACGCCAACGCCAAGGACAACTGGAAGGTCCACTTCGCCGACACCATGCGCGGCGGCAAGTTCCTCAACAACTGGCGGATGGCCGAACTGCACGCGCAGGAATCCCCCGAGCGGGTGTGGGAGCTGGAGACTTACGGCGCGCTGTTCGACCGGACCAAGGACGGCCGGATCAGCCAGCGCAACTTCGGCGGGCACACCTACCCGCGGCTGGCGCACGTCGGCGACCGCACCGGCCTGGAGATCATCCGCACCCTGCAGCAGAAGATCGTCTCGCTGCAGCAGGAGGACAAGGCCGAGTTCGGTGACTACGAGGCGCGGATCAAGATCTTCGCCGAGTGCTCGATCACCGAACTGCTGCTGGACAACGCCGGCGGCCAGAAGAGAGTGGCCGGCGCCTTCGGCTACTGGCGCGAGACCGGCAAGTTCATCCTGTTCGAAGCGCCGGCGGTGGTGCTGGCGACCGGTGGCATCGGCAAGTCGTTCAAGGTCTCCTCGAACTCCTGGGAGTACACCGGAGACGGCCACGCGCTGGCGTTGCGCGCCGGCGCCGGCCTGATCAACATGGAGTTCATCCAGTTCCACCCCACGGGGATGGTCTGGCCGCTGTCGGTGAAGGGAATCCTGGTCACCGAGGGCGTGCGCGGCGACGGCGGCGTGCTCAAGAACGCCAACGGCGAGCGGTTCATGTTCAACTACATCCCGCCGGTGTTCAAGGGTCAGTACGCCGAGACCGAGGCCGAGGCCGACCAGTGGCTCGCCGAGCAGCAGCAGGGCTCCGGTGAGGGAACCGCCCGTCGCACCCCCGACCTGCTTCCCCGCGACGAGGTGGCCCGGGCCATCAACTCCGAGGTGAAAGCCGGCCGCGGCAGCCCGCACGGCGGGGTCTACCTCGACATCGCCTCACGGCTGCCGGCTGAGACCATCCAGAAGCGCCTGCCGTCGATGTATCACCAGTTCATCGAACTGGCCGAGGTGGACATCACCAAGGAGGCCATGGAGATCGGGCCGACCTGCCACTACGTCATGGGTGGCATCGAGGTGGACCCCGACACCGGAGCAGCGGCCACCCCGGGTCTGTTCGCGGCCGGCGAATGCTCCGGCGGCATGCACGGCTCCAACCGCCTCGGCGGCAACTCGCTGTCGGACCTTCTGGTGTTCGGCCGCCGTGCCGGACTCGGCGCCGCCGACTACGTGCGGGCGCTGAAGAGCCGCCCGGAGGTCACCGAGGAGGCGGTCAACGAAGCGGCCGCGATCGCGTTGTCGCCGTTCAACGGCCCGCAGGGCAAGGCGAAGCCGGAGAACCCCTACACCCTGCACGCGGAGTTGCAGCAGACGATGAACGACCTCGTCGGCATCATCCGCACCGGGCAGGAGATGCAGCACGCCCTGGACAAGATCGCGGAGTTCAAGGTCCGCTGCGCCAACATCGAGTCCGACGGCGGCCGCGCCTTCAACCCGGGCTGGCACCTGGCCATGGACATGCGCAACATGCTGCTGGTGAGTGAGTGCGTGGCGAAGTCCGCGCTGGCGCGCACCGAGAGCCGGGGCGGTCACACCCGCGACGACTTCCCGTCGATGAGCCCCGAGTGGCGCCGCAGCCTGCTGGTGTGCCGGGCAGCGGGTGACGACCCGGTGATGCCGGCCGTCACCGTGACGCGGGAGGAGCAGCCTCCGATGCGCGAGGATCTGCTCGAACTGTTCGAGATCGAGGAAGTCGGAAAGTACTTCACCGACGAGGAGTTGGCGCGGCACCCGGGACGGAAGGGCTGAGATGAGCTACCAGGCGAACCTGAAGGTGTGGCGCGGCGACGACGAGGGCGGCGGCCTGCGCGACTTCGACGTGGAGGTCCACGAGGGTGAGGTCGTCCTCGACGTCATCCACCGCCTGCAGGCCGAGCAGGCCCCCGACCTCGCGGTGCGGTGGAACTGCAAGGCCGGCAAATGCGGCTCGTGCTCGGCGGAGATCAACGGCCGCCCGCGGCTGATGTGCATGACCCGGATGTCGACGTTCAGCGAGGCCGACACCATCACCATCACCCCGTTGCGCGCCTTCCCGGTGATCCGCGACCTGGTGACCGATGTGTCGTTCAACTACGAGAAGGCGCGCGAGATTCCGTCGTTCGCGCCGCCGAAGGAACTGCAGCCGGGCGAGTACCGGATGGCGCAGATGGACGTGGAGCGCTCGCAGGAGTTCCGCAAGTGCATCGAATGCTTCCTGTGTCAGAACGTGTGTCACACCATCCGCGATCACGAGGAGAACAAGAAGGCCTTCGCTGGGCCGCGCTACCTGATGCGGATCGCCGAGCTGGACATGCACCCGCTGGACACCATGGACCGCCAGCATCAGGCGCAGGACGAGCACGGCCTCGGTTACTGCAACATCAACAAGTGCTGCACCGAGGTGTGCCCCGAGCACATCAAGATCACCGACAACGCGCTGATCCCGATGAAGGAACGTGTCGCCGACCGCAAGTACGACCCCGTCGTCTGGCTCGGCAACAAGCTGTTCCGGCGAACGTAGTCAGCCGAAGGGTCAGCCGAGGCGGCGGAAGCCGCTGCGGTGATACACCATGGGCGCCACGTCGGCGTGCATCGTGACGTCGCGGATGCGCAACAGCACGATCGTGTGGTCACCGGCGGGCACCAGGGTCTCCACCGCGCTCTCGATCCATATGCAGGTGTCCTTGATGAACACCGCCCCCGTCGGCGTGGAGACCGTGTCCAGGCCGGCGAACCGATCCCCCGCCTTGGCCGCCAGGGTCCGCACCGCATCGTGGTGGGCCTCGCCGAGCACGCTGATGCCCAGTGCCGCCCGTGACGCGAGCTTGGGCCAGGTCTGGGAGGTGTTCTGCACGCAGAACGACACGAGCGGGGGTTCCAGCGACACGGGCACGAATGTGCTGGCCGCCAGACCGACGCGCACGCCGTCGACCTCGGCGGCAACGGCGACGACGCCGGTGGGGACGTGGCTGAAGGCCTCGCGCAGCCTCGCGGGGTCCAGATTCGGCGCGGTCATCGCAGACATCATCGCAGCTAGAACCCCCTGGCGGCGGGCCGGGGCGAGGTTGGTCACAGTCACTTTGCGCCGCAGTTACCGGCCGGTATAGTTTCACAGTGTTACTGGTGGGTAACTTAGCGTAAGTACCCAACCACAGAGGTGGCGTTCTCATCGAGGAGGAACCATGGGCCACTACAAGAGCAACGTTCGCGATCAGGTCTTCAACCTGTTCGAGGTCTTCGGCGTCGACAAGGCGCTGGGCCAGGGCGAGTTCAGCGATCTCGACCGCGACACCGCCGAGGAGATGCTCGGTGAGATCGCCCGGTTGTCCGAGGGCCCGATCGCCGAGTCCTTCGTCGAGGGCGACCGCAATCCCCCGGTCTTCGACCCCGCCACCCACACCGTCACGCTGCCCGAGGACTTCAAGAAGTCGGTGCGCGCGTTCATCGACAACGGCTGGGACAAGGTCGGTGTACTCGAGGAACTCGGCGGCGTGCCGGTTCCCAAGGCGCTGCTGTGGGCGCTGCACGAGCACATCCTCGGCGCCAACCCGGCGGTGTGGATGTACGGCGGCGGCGCCGGCTTCGCCCAGATCCTTCACCACCTCGGCACCGAGGAGCAGCGGAAGTGGGCCGTACTGGCCGCCGAGCGCGGCTGGGGTTCGACCATGGTGCTCACCGAACCGGACGCCGGTTCCGACGTCGGCGCCGGCCGCACCAAGGCGGTCAAGCAGGACGACGGCTCCTGGCACATCGACGGTGTGAAGCGGTTCATCACGTCTGCGGACTCCGATGACCTGTTCGAAAACATCATGCATCTGGTGCTGGCCCGTCCCGAGGGCGCGGGCCCCGGTACCAAGGGCCTCTCGCTGTTCATGGTGCCCAAGTTCCTGTTCGACTTCGAAACCGGTGAGCCCGGCGAGCGCAACGGCGCCTTCGTCACCAACGTCGAGCACAAGATGGGCCTGAAGGTGTCGGCCACCTGCGAGCTGACCTTCGGTCAGCACGGTGTGCCGGCGAAGGGCTGGCTGGTCGGTGAGGTGCACGAGGGCATCGCGCAGATGTTCGACGTGATCGAGCAGGCCCGGATGATGGTGGGCACCAAGGCCATCGCCACGCTGTCGACCGGCTACCTCAACGCACTCGAGTACGCCAAGGAGCGCGTGCAGGGCGCGGATCTGACCCAGATAACGGACAAGACCGCCCCGCGCGTGACGATCACCCACCACCCCGACGTGCGTCGCAGCCTGATGACTCAGAAGGCCTACGCCGAGGGCATGCGGGCGCTGTACCTGTTCACCGCCACCTACCAGGACGCCGCGGTGGCCAAGGTGCTGCACGACGTCGAGCCGGAGCTCGCGGTCAAGGTCAACGACCTCATGCTCCCGATCGTCAAGGGTGTGGGTTCGGAGCAGGCCTACGCGAAGCTGACCGAGAGTCTGCAGACCTTCGGCGGCTCGGGCTTCCTTCAGGATTACCCGATCGAGCAGTACGTCCGCGACGCCAAGATCGACTCGCTGTACGAGGGCACCACGGCCATCCAGGCGCAGGACTTCTTCTTCCGCAAGATCATCCGCGACAAGGGCCAGGCTCTGGCGCACATCGCCGGACAGATCGAGGAGTTCGTGCGCAACGAGTCCGGCAACGGCCGGCTGAAGACCGAGCGTGCCCTGCTGGCCACCGCCCTGGAGGACGTCCAGGGCATGGCCGCCACCCTGACCGGCTACCTGATGGCCGCACAGGAGGATCCGAAGAGCATCTACAAGGTGGGCCTCGGTTCGGTGCGCTTCCTGATGGCGGTCGGCGATCTGGTGATGGGCTGGCTGCTGCTGCGCCAGTCCGCTGTGGCAATCGCCGCGCTGGACGGCGGCGCCACCGATGCGGACCGTTCCTTCTATGAGGGAAAGATCGCCGCGGCGTCCTTCTTCGCCAAGAACTTCCTGCCGCTGCTGACCAGCACGCGTCAGGTGATCGACACGATCGACAACGAGGTCATGGAGCTCGACGAAGCGGCGTTCTAAACCGCAACCACACGTCTCAGGCCTCGAGGATCGCCGTCACACCCTGCCCGCCGGCGGCGCAGATGGAGATCAGTCCGCGCACCGGACGGCCGGTCTGCTGTCTCTTCTCGGCGAGTTGCTTGGCGAGTTGGGCGACGATCCGGCCGCCCGTCGCGGCGAACGGGTGACCGGCGGCCAGTGAGGACCCGTTGACGTTGAGCTTGCCGCGGTCGATGGAACCCAGCGCCGCGTCGAGTCCGAGGCGCTCTTTGCAGTAGTCCTGCGACTCCCATGCCTGCAGGTGTGCGAGAACCACCGACGCGAACGCCTCGTGGATCTCGTAGAAGTCGAAATCCGCCAGGCTCAGTCCGTTACGCGCCAGCAACCGCGGAACCGCGTAGGTGGGCGCCATGAGCAGACCGTCCTCGCCGTTGACGTAGTCCACCGCTGCGGTCTGCGCGTCGACGAAGTACGCCAGCGGCTCGCGGGAGTGCGTCTGCGCCCACTCCTGGCTGGCCAGCAGAACCACCGACGCGCCGTCGGTCAGTGGCGTCGAGTTGCCGGCGGTCATGGTGGCGTCGCCACCCTTCACGCCGAACACCGGCTTGAGGGTGGCCAGTTTCTCCACCGAGGAGTCCGGCCGAAGGTTGTTGTCGCGGTAGAGCCCGAGGAACGGGGTGACGAGGTCGTCGAAGAAGCCGCGATCGTAGGCCGCCGCCATGTTGCGGTGGCTTGCTGCGGCGAGCTGGTCCTGGTCGGTGCGCTTGATGCCCATCTGCTTCGCGGTGATCGCGGCATGCTCCCCCATGGACAGACCGGTGCGTGGTTCGCCGTTGGTCGGGATCTCCACGCCGAGGGCCGCCGGCAACCGCCCGACGAGTTTGAGCCGGTCGAGGTTGGAGGTGCTGCGTCGCAGCGCCAGCAGTGAGCGCCGCAGATCGTCACCGACGCCGATCGGGGCGTCGGAGGTGGTGTCCACCCCGCCCGCGGCGGCCACCTCGTAGCGGCCGGCGGCGATTCCGTCCGCGGCGGCGATCGCCGCCTGCAATCCGGTTCCGCACGCCTGCTGGATGTCGAACGCCGGTGTGTACGGCGACAGCGGGCTGCCCAGGACGCACTCGCGCATCAGGTTGAAGTCGCGACTGTGTTTGAGCACCGCCCCGCCGATCACCGCATCGAGCGCGCGGCCCTCGAGGTCGAACCGTTGCGCCAGACCCGCGAG
>JBAXCK010000020.1:0-31236 GCA_037141465.1 Mycobacteriaceae bacterium
GCATCGTCTCCGCGACGCTGATGTGGTGGAAACGTCGCCCCACGGGCAGTGTCGGTTTGCCGGGCGCGACCAGCGACACGATGCGGTCGAACACCCCACGCGGCGCGGTTGTCGCCGTGGGCGTGATCGCCACCGGGCTGGCGGTGATCTACCCGACATTCGGTATGACGCTGATAGTGGTGCTGGCCGCCGAGGCGATCTTGGCCGCCCGGCGGAAACGGCAGACCCAAGTGGTTGGCTGAGGTACTACCAGCCGCGCTCCCGCCACTCCGCCAGATGCGGCCGCTCCTCACCGAGGGTGGTGTCGTCGCCGTGGCCGGGATAGACGACGGTGTCGTCGCCGTAGACATCGAACAGCCGACTCGTCACATCGCCGAGGAGTTCCTCGAACGCGCCGGGCTCCCAGGTCTTACCCACCCCGCCGGGGAACAGGCAGTCACCGGTGAACAACTGCACCGCCGTCCGCTCGCCTGCGGGCCGCAGCGCCAGCGCCACCGAACCGGGGGTGTGGCCGCGCAGGTGGATCACGTCGAAGATCAGATCGCCGACCTCGAGGATGTCTCCGCCGGCCAGGAACCGCGCCGGGGTGACCGGCAGCGGCTCGGCGTCGAGTTCGTGGGCCGCGGTCGGGACACCCGTCGCCTCGGCGACGGCCTCCAATCCCTGCCAGTGGTCGAAGTGCTGATGGGTGGTGACGATCAGGGCGAGTTTCGGGGCGTGCGCGCCGACCAGGTCGACCAGCAGTTCGGGGTCGTTGGCGGCGTCGATGAGTAGCGACTCGCCGGTGGCCGCACACGTCACCAGGTAGGCGTTGTTGTCCATCGGTCCGACCGACATCTTGATGATGGAGACCCCCGGCAGGGTGCGCCGGGCGGCGGTCTGGGACTCCACGTGGCCGGTGTAATTGTCTGCGACGACGGTCATGAGGCCAGGTTACTGAGGAGTCGGGGCCTGCACATAGCATGGGCGCGTGGCCGACCGGTTGATCGTCAAGGGAGCGCGTGAACACAACCTCCGCAGCATCGACCTCGACCTGCCCCGGGACGCCCTGATCGTCTTCACCGGACTGTCCGGATCGGGCAAATCCTCGCTGGCGTTCGACACCATCTTCGCCGAGGGTCAGCGCCGGTACGTCGAATCGCTGAGCGCCTACGCGCGGCAGTTCCTCGGGCAGATGGACAAACCCGATGTCGACTTCATCGAGGGCCTCTCGCCGGCGGTGTCCATCGACCAGAAGTCCACCAACCGCAACCCGCGATCCACCGTCGGCACCATCACCGAGGTCTACGACTATCTACGTCTGCTCTATGCGCGCGCGGGCACGCCGCACTGCCCGGTGTGCGGTGAGCACATCGCGCGGCAGACCCCGCAGCAGATCGTCGACCAGGTGCTCGCCATGCCGGAGGGCACCAAGTTCCAGGTACTGGCGCCGGTGGTGCGCACCCGCAAGGGCGAGTTCGTCGACCTCTTCGACAAGCTCAACACCCAGGGTTACAGCCGGGTCCGGGTGGACGGGGTGGTCTACCCGCTGACCGAACCACCGACGCTGAAGAAGCAGGAGAAGCACGACATCGAGGTGGTCATCGACCGGCTGACGGTCAAGACCAGCGCCAAACAGCGGCTCACCGACTCGGTGGAGACCGCACTGGGTCTCGCCGACGGCATCGTGGTGCTCGACTTCGTCGACCGCGACGAGCACGATCCGCACCGCGAGCAACGCTTCTCCGAGAAACTCGCCTGCCCCAACGGGCATCCGCTCGCCGTCGACGATCTCGAGCCGCGGTCGTTCTCGTTCAACTCGCCCTACGGCGCCTGCCCGGAGTGCAGCGGACTGGGCATCCGCAAGGAGGTCGACCCCGAACTGGTGGTGCCGGATCCGGACCTCACGCTGTCTGAGGGTGCGGTGGCACCGTGGGCGATGGGCCACAATTCCGACTACTTCACCCGCATGCTGGAGGGCCTCGGCGAGGCGATGGGCTTCGACGTCGACACCCCGTGGCGCAAGCTGCCGGCGAAGGCACGCAAGGCGATCCTCGAGGGGTGCGACGAGCAGGTGCATGTGCGCTATCGCAACCGCTACGGCCGCACCCGCTCCTACTACGCCGACTTCGAGGGCGTGATGGCGTTCCTGCAGCGACGCATGGAGCAGACCGAGTCGGAGTTGATGAAGGAACGCTACGAGGGCTTCATGCGCGATGTTCCGTGCCCGGAGTGCGACGGTACCCGCCTCAAGCCGGAGATCCTCGCGGTGACGCTGGCCGCGGGCAAGCAGAAGATGTCCATTGCGCAGGTGTGCGAGCTGTCCATCGCCGACTGCTCGGAGTTCCTCAACAGACTCACCCTGGGCACCCGGGAGGCCGCGATCGCCGGACAGGTGCTCAAGGAGGTGCAGTCCCGGCTCGGCTTCCTGCTCGACGTCGGATTGGACTACCTGTCGCTCGCCCGCGCCGCCGGCACACTGTCCGGGGGAGAGGCCCAACGCATCCGGCTGGCCACCCAGATCGGTTCCGGCCTCGTCGGCGTGCTGTACGTCCTCGACGAGCCGTCCATCGGCCTGCATCAGCGCGACAACCGCAGGCTCATCGAGACTCTTACCCGGCTGCGGGATCTCGGCAACACGCTCATCGTCGTCGAGCACGACGAGGACACCATCGCGCACGCCGACTGGATCGTCGACATCGGACCGGCGGCAGGCGAGCACGGCGGTCAGGTGGTGCACAGCGGCCCGTACGCCGATCTGCTCACGAATCCGAACTCGATCACCGGCGCCTACCTGTCCGGCAAGCAGAGCATCGAGGTGCCCGCCATCCGCCGCCCGGTCAACCCGAAGCGTCAGCTCACCGTGATCGGCGCGCGCGAGCACAACCTGCGCGACATCGACGTCGCGTTCCCGCTCGGTGTGCTGACCGCGGTGACGGGTGTGTCCGGATCGGGCAAGTCCACCCTCGTCAACGACATCCTCGCCACGGTGCTGGCCAACAAGCTCAACGGCGCGCGTCAGGTACCCGGCCGGCACACCCGGATCAACGGACTCGACCAGGTCGACAAGCTCGTCCGGGTTGACCAGTCGCCGATCGGGCGCACGCCGCGCTCCAACCCGGCCACCTATACCGGGGTTTTCGACAAGATCCGTTCGCTGTTCGCCGCGACCACCGAGGCAAAGGTCCGCGGTTATCAGCCCGGCCGGTTCTCGTTCAACGTCAAGGGCGGCCGCTGCGAGGCCTGTTCGGGCGACGGCACCATCAAGATCGAGATGAACTTCCTGCCCGACGTCTACGTGCCGTGCGAAGTCTGCAACGGTGCCCGCTACAACCGCGAGACTCTCGAGGTGCACTACAAGGGCAAGACCATCTCCGAGGTCCTCGACATGTCGATCGAGGACGCATGCGAGTTCTTCGAACCCATCAGCGCGATCCACCGCTACCTCAAGACGCTTGTCGACGTGGGCTTGGGTTACGTGCGGCTGGGTCAGCCGGCGCCGACGCTGTCGGGCGGTGAGGCACAGCGTGTGAAGCTGGCCGCCGAACTGCAGAAGCGCTCGACCGGCCGGACGGTGTACATCCTCGACGAGCCCACCACGGGTCTGCATTTCGATGACATCCGCAAGCTGCTCAAGGTGATCAACGGCCTCGTCGACAAGGGCAATTCGGTGATCGTCATCGAGCACAACCTGGACGTGATCAAGACCGCCGACTGGATCATCGACATGGGACCCGAGGGCGGTTCCGGGGGCGGCACCGTGGTGGCCTACGGCGCACCCGAGGAGGTGGCGGCCAGCGGAGACAGCTACACCGGGTCGTTCCTGGCGCGTCTGCTCGACGCGCCGGCACCCAAGAAGGCCACGCGACGCCGCAAGGTCAGCGCGTAGGAGGCACTACTCGGTGGGCTTGCGCATCGAGGCCCGGATCTCCTCGAGCTTGTCGGCCGCCGCCTTCTGCTGCGCCTCGTACCGCTGCGCCGCCGTGCGGGCCTCGGGCGTCTCCTCGGCCAACTCCGTGGCGCCGATCGCGGTCCCGTAGCGCGTTTCGATCTTCTCGCGGACCCCGTCGAGCGTGGGGATGCCGGCGTCGGTGTAGCCGGTGTCGGGAACGGTAGGGGCCGGTGTGCTCGGTCCGGTCCCGGACGGTGTGCTGTCGTCGGCCACGGGTGTCACCGTACTCCCGAACGGCGGTGGGTCGGGGCGGTGAACGGCGGGCCCTCCGCGGCGATGCTCACGTTCGTCCGGTTGGTCCCACCGGGCAGGCCGACATCGGGAACGCCGGGAGTGCCGAGTTGGCTGGCCAGCCACGGCAGCGCCATCGCCAACGTCTTCGCGGCGAACGGCCAGTCGTGCTTACCGGGTTGCGGCACCACTGAGCAATCGATGTCGTACTCGGTGGCCAGTGCGCACAGCATCCGTGCTGCCGCGGTCGGATTCGGCGCACCGGCGTTCGGGTCCGCTTCGGGCAGATCCACCCCGGCGATTGGAGTCGGACGCGTACCGGGTGCCGCCGAGACCGCGAACCAGCCCGCGAGGCCCTCATAGGGTCCGTGTTCGGGGATGATCACCGACGGATCCCACTGCCTGTAGGCCTCCGCGTCTCCGCCGTAGAGACGTTCGATGGTCTGCGCCTTGGTGCCGACGTTCGGTGCGGCGTCGCCGTCGATGTTGACGAATGCACTGAACAACTCGGGATACTTGACGGTCAGATTCACCGCGCAGGTTCCCCCGGTGGACCAGCCGACGATGCCCCAACTCGCGGGATCGTCGCTGACTCCGAAGTTCTTCGTCATGAACGGCACCACGTCCTTGGTGAGATGGTCGGCCGCATTGCCGCGCACCCCGTTGACGCACTCGGTGTCGTTGTTGAAGGCACCGCCGGAGTCGACGAAGACGAACACCGGCGCATTGCCGCCGTGCCGGGAGGCGAACTCGTCGAGGGTCGCCACCGCGTTACCGGCCCGCACCCAGTCCGCGGCGGTGTTGAACTGGCCGCCGATCATCATCACCGTCGGCAGCGCAGGCGGCGGGTTGGACGCGAAATACGCCGGCGGCAGATACACCAGTTCGCCACGGTGTTTGAATCCCGACGCATCGCCGGGGATGGTGACCGGCACGAGCTTGCCCTTGGCCGGCACCGATCGGTTGGCCACCATCGTGGCGACGGTGGCGCGGTCGGTCTGTCCCGGCAGCGGTCCGCCGGTCAGCTGACCCCAGGCGGTCTGCACGGTGGGGAAGTAGCCCACCCACAGGTTCAGCGCGAGCGCGGCGCACAACGCGGCCAGGGGCACCGCGAGCAGCGAGGTCCCACGCCGCCGCCACGAGGCCGACCTCCAGCCGAACACCGCGACGCCGGCCGCGAATCCGGTGAGTGCGATCCACAGCCAGAGGTGCCGGGGCGCGGGGTCGCCGGCCAGTCCGTTGCTCGAGATGTTCCAGTGCGTGAGTGCCGCGAGCGCGATCCCGATGAGCGCGGCGGCGGGAAGTCCCACCGTTCGCCAGCGCCGGGTACGCCAGCCGACGGCGGCGATGATGAGCGCTGCGGCGAGGATCTGCACTGTGACCGGAATCCAGCCGTGCATCAGAGAGATGTGCTGCCGGAACACGTCTCCATCCTCTCCGAAGTCGCTGAAAGGTTGCTGTAAGCCCCGCCGTGGCCGGGCGTCCTCCCAGGTTAGCGCGGCTTTGCCAGGGGGAACGGCAGCGTGTCGCGGATGCTGCGTCCGGTGATGAGCATGACCACCCTGTCCACACCCACTCCGAGGCCACCGGTCGGCGGCATCGCGTACTCCATGGCCTGCAGGAAGTCCTCGTCGAGTTCCATCGCCTCCGGGTCGCCGCCGGCTGCCAGCACCGACTGCGCCACCAGACGGCGGCGCTGCTCGACGGGGTCGGTCAACTCGCTGTAGGCGGTGCCCAGCTCCATTCCCCACGCCACCAGATCCCACCGTTCGGCCACTCCGGGACGGCTGCGGTGCGGGCGGGTCAGCGGCGACACCGACGTCGGGAAGTCCAGATAGAAGGTGGGCTCCTCGGTGGTCTCCTCCACCAGCCGCTCGTAGAGTTCGAGCACCACCGCGCCGGCGTCCCAGTGGCTCAGGTAGGGGACACCGGCGCCGTCGCAGAGCCGGCGCAGGTGAGCGAGTTCGGTCTCGGGTCCGATCTGTTCGCCGAGCGCGTGCGACACCGCCTCGTGCACGGTGGTGACACGCCACTGCCCGGAGATGTCGACGGCGTGCAGCCGGCCGTCGTCGTCCGGCCGCATCACCACCATGTCGCCGTTGGCGGCGGCGGCCGCGTTCTGGACGATCTCGCGGCAGCCGTCGATCCAGGTGCGGTAGTCCGCGTGTGCCTGGTAGGCCTCCAGCAGGGTGAACTCCGGATTGTGACTGAAGTCCACGCCTTCATTGCGGAATGCGCGGCCGAGTTCGAAGACCCGTTCCACACCGCCGATGCAGAGCCGCTTGAGGTACAGCTCCGGTGCGATTCGCAGGTACAGGTCGAGGTCATAGGCATTGATGTGGGTGTGAAACGGCCGCGCATTCGCACCGCCGTGGATCTGCTGCAGGATCGGGGTCTCGACTTCCAGAAATCCTTTGGCGAACAGCGTCTCGCGGATCGAGTGCAGGATCGCACTGCGTGCGCGGATGAGGTCACGGGCTGCCGGATTGATCGCCAGGTCGACGTAGCGTGCCCGCACCCGGGCCTCCGGGTCGACCAGTCCCTTGCGTTTGTCGGGAAGGGGCCGCAGGCACTTGCCGAGCATCCGCCAGTCGCGCACCAGCACCGAACGGGTGCCGTTGCGGCTGACACCCATCTCGCCTGTCGCCTCGATGAGGTCACCGAGGTCGACGCAGGCGAAGTCGGGCGCCGGTTCCGCCAGCCGTGAGGACTCCAGAAGCAGTTGGATGTCACCGGACCAGTCCCGCAGCTGGACGAAGCCGATCCCGCCGTAGTCGCGGGACCGCATGACCCGTCCCGCCACACTGACCGCGGTGCCGTCCGCGGCCGCCAGGGCGCCGGCAATGGTGTGGCTCGGGCTTCGACCAGGCGGGTAGGCGTCGATCCCGTCTTCTTGTAAGGCTTCCAGCTTGGCCATCCGAACCCGGACCTGTTCGGGCAGGCGCCCCGGGTCGTGATCGGGCGGTGCGCCGACCTCGGCTGCGGGCGCGCTGCCGTCGGCGTTGAGCCGACCGCTGGCAGCCAACTCGTGCGGTACCGCCGAGTGGTGACCGGTGTGCTGTTTAGCGCGGCGGGAGAACGGCAGCACCAGGAATCCCTCGGCGATCACCGACGCGACGCCGACGCGGGGAATGAACCGGGCATCCTCGTAGCAGGCGTAGCGGGGCACCCACTGCGGCTGGTACTTCATGTTGGAGCGGTACAGGGTCTCCAGTTGCCACCACCGCGAGAAGAACACCAGCAGCGCCCGCCACAGCCGGGCCACCGGTCCGGCGCCCAGTTGGGCGCCCTGCTCGAACGCCGCCCGGAACATCGCGAAGTTGAGCGACACCCTGCTGACGCCGACGGTGTCGGCCCTCTGCAGCAGATCGCTCACCATCAGTTCGACCGTGCCGTTCGGTGAACCGGGGGAGCGACGCATCAGATCCAGCGACAGCCCGTTGCTGCCCCACGGCACCAGCGACAGCATCGCGACCACGTCACCGCTGGACTCCTCGACCGCCTCCACCAAGAGGCAGTCGCCGTCCGCAGGGTCGCCGAGCCGCCCGAGCGCCATCGAGAACCCGCGTTCGGTCTCGGTGTCTCGCCAGGCGTCGGCGCGTTTGATCACCTCGGCCATCTCCTCGGCCGGGATGTCGCGGTGCCGTCGCATCCGCACGTCCAGCCCGGCGCGGCGGGCGCGGGTGACGGCCTGGCGCACCGCGCGCATGTCGGGGCCGGACAACCGGAACCTATCGGGGTAGAGGATCGCCTCGTCGCCGAGTTGCAGCGCGGTGAGGTCGGCCTCCCGATAGGCCTGCGCCGCAGTGGAACTCGCGCCCATCACACCCGGCGCCCAGCCGTAGTCCGCGCAGAGCCGCCGCCACGCCGCGATGGCCGCCGCCCATGCCCGCGGGTCGCCCACCGGGTCACCACTGGCCAGGCACACACCGACCTCGACGCGGTAGGTGATCGCCGCCCGGCCGTCGGGGGAGAACACCACCGACTTGTCGCGTCGGGTGGCGAAGTAGCCCAGCGAGTCGTTCTTGCCGTACACCTCGAGAAGTCCGCGGATCGCCGACTCGTCCTCACCGGTCAGTGCGTTCTCGGCCCGCTGCGATCCGAACAGCACGACGGCGGCCGCCATCAGCGCCAGCGCACCGAACAGGCCGAGAAGCGTGTTGACCAGGCCGTGCGGCCGGCCGGCGAACAGGTCGGGCGTCGCGGTGACGAAACCGCTGACCCGGTTGACCGCGTACGCGAGACGGTCCTGGCGTTGCAGCGAACCGGGGAACAGTTCCAGCAACCCCCAACCGAGCGCGATGCCGAGCAGGTTGCCGGCCACCAGCACTGCGGCGGCTTTGAACAGCGCGCCGCGGCGCACCTTCGCCCAGAACTCGTCGTAGGCCAGCACCAGTATCGCGATCGCGGCGATGTGGAACGTCAGGCCGAGGAACTCACCGATGTCCTCCCAGCGCGAGCCGTCGCGTTGGCTCAGTGCGACGACGTCGAATCCGATCGCCAGCACCAGGTTGATCACCAGCACCCACCAGGCGATGCGTTTACGCGCGGCCAGCGCTCCGGCGAGCAACGCCACCGCGAACGCCCACGCGAAGCTGGTGTCGGGGAAGTTGAAGAGGTAGTGGTCGATGAACTCGCGCGGAACCTTGGTGAGGTGGCGGATCAGCGGCGACACCGAGGACAGCAGTGACGCAGCGGCGATCACGCCGAGGAACCAGCCCGCCGCGGCGGGCACCCAGTGCAGCCGGGTGCGCGCCCGTGTCGTCCGTGCCACCGTCGTCCCCGTCATAGACCGCCAGAATATGCCTCGCCGGGACCCTCGCCCGGTGCGTCCGGGATGGCGCTGGCCTCCCGGAAGGCCGACTGCAGTGACGTCAGTCCGTCGCGGATCGGTCCGGCGTGCGGGCCGAGGTAGGGGCGGGCCGCCTGCACGAGGCCGGCCAGCGCCGTGATCAACCGGCGTGCCTCATCGAGGTCGCGGTACTCGCTGTCGTCCGGGTCCTCGGAGGCGAGGCCGAGTTTCTCGGCGGCGGCGCTCATCAGCATGACCGCGGCCCGGCTGATCACCTCGACGGCGGGGATTTCGGCCAGGTCGCGGATGTTCGGGTTCTCGGCCATGACTGTTAGCCTCCCAGACCTGTTAAAGTGGTAGAGACGACCGTCCCGGCTCTGCCAGGACACTCAAGTGGAGTCCCAACTCCCACCGCTCGGCCACCGGAAAACCGGCAGGTTGCGCGGTCCGGTCGCGGATACCTCGGGTATCCGTTCTGCGCCGTGCGCGCAGGCGGCGCCAGCCGTGATCGGTCGGCTTTGGGCCCTGCCGCGTGCAGGGCTTTTCTGCTGATGGGTGGGTGATCCCCGTGGCGGTCGGCGAGAAGACAGACCGACCAGGGAGGCCACATCAGCACTGAGACCCGTGTCAACGAGCGCATTCGCGTACCTGAAGTCCGCCTGATCGGACCGGGTGGTGAGCAGGTAGGCATCGTGCGCATCGAGGACGCCCTTCGCGTCGCCGCGGATGCCGATCTCGACCTTGTGGAAGTAGCCCCGGATGCCAGACCCCCGGTCTGCAAGATCATGGACTACGGCAAGTTCAAGTACGAGACGGCCCAAAAAGCACGCGAGTCTCGAAAGAACCAGCAGCAGACCGTCGTCAAGGAACAGAAGCTACGGCCGAAGATCGACCCACACGACTACGAGACCAAGAAGGGTCACGTGATCCGCTTCCTGGAAGCCGGATCCAAGGTCAAGGTGACGATCATGTTCCGCGGACGTGAGCAGTCCCGGCCCGAACTCGGGTACCGGTTACTGCAACGGCTGGCCGGCGACGTCGCCGACCACGGCTTCGTCGAGACGTCGGCAAAGCAGGACGGCCGCAACATGACGATGGTGCTGGCACCGCACCGCGGCGCGAAGACCCGCGCCAAGGCGGCCCAGCAGACCATCGGAGCGCCGGCGGCCGAACCCGCAGACGGCGACGCCGGCACCGAAGAGACCCCCAGCTAGAGAGAAACGAGGAATCATGCCCAAGGCCAAGACCCATAGCGGGGCCAGCAAGCGCTTCCGCCGCACCGGCACCGGCAAGATCGTGCGGCAGAAGGCGAACGCGCGCCACCTGCTCGAGCACAAGTCGTCTCGTCGCACCCGCCGCCTGGCAGGCCGCACCGAGGTAGCCGCCAACGACACCAAGCGCGTCAACAAGATGCTGAACGGCTGATCGCCGCACAACTTTTTCCCGAAAACGAGAACTTTTTCCCGAAAACGAGAAGAGGAAACTCCCATGGCTCGCGTGAAGCGCGCACTCAACGCAAAGAAGAAGCGGCGGACCGTCCTCGAGGCGTCCAAAGGGTACCGCGGCCAGCGGTCCCGGCTGTACCGCAAAGCCAAAGAGCAGCAGCTGCATTCGCTGAACTACGCCTACCGGGACCGTCGTGCCCGCAAGGGTGAGTTCCGCAAGTTGTGGATCTCGCGGATCAACGCTGCGGCCCGCGCCAACGACATCACCTACAACCGCCTGATCCAGGGCCTCAAGGCCGCCGGTGTGGAGGTCGACCGCAAGAACCTCGCTGAGATCGCCGTCGGCGATCCGGCTGCGTTCACCGCACTGGTCGAGGTGGCCCGCAAGGCACTGCCGGCCGACGTCAACGCACCGTCGGGTGAGGCTGCCTGACGCCGTCTGACGCCGCTGCGCTGACGCAGCGGTCGGCCCGGGTGGTGGCCGCGGTCAAACTCCAGCGTCACACCGGGCGCCGCCGCGCGGCGCGTTTCCTGGTCGAGGGTCCCAACCTCGTGGCGGCCGCACTCGACGCGGGTGCGGTGCGGGAGGTGTTCGCCACCCCCGCCGCAGCACAGCGCCACGCCGGCCTGCTCGCCGGGCAGCCGGTTCAGACGATCACCGACGGCGCCGCCAAAGCGCTGTCGGAGACCGTCACCCCGACCGGTCTGGTGGCGGTCTGCGGCGTTCCCGAGCACGACGTCGACGTCCTGCTCGGCCGGTCACCGGAACTCGTCGTGGTGGCCGTCGACCTCGCCGAACCCGGCAACGCCGGCACCCTGATCCGCACCGCGCACGCCATGGGGGCGGCGGCGGTGGTCTTCACCGGCAGCAGTGTGGATCCCTACAACGGCAAATGCCTGCGGTCCTCGGCGGGAAGCATTTTCGCGCTGCCCGTGGTGATCGCCCCGGACGTGGCGGACACCCTCGAACGGCTGCGCGCATCGGGTCTGCAGACGCTCGCCACCACCGTCGACGCGGAGATGACACTCGACGACGCCGACACGCTGCTCGCCTCTCGCACCGCGTGGATCTTCGGCTCCGAAGCCCACGGGCTGAGTCGCGAGATCGCCGAGGGGGCCGATCACCGCATCGCCATTCCGATGGCCGACGGCGCCGAGAGTCTCAACGTCGCTGCAGCCGCGGCCATCTGCCTCTACCAGAGTGCGCGGGTGCGCCGGCGCACCTCGACCCCCTTAGGCTGACGTGGTGGACACCGAGCCGGTCCCGGAAGCGGTCGACCCACGACCCGGACTTGGCGCCTGGCTGCGCAACACCAACCACAATCCCGACATCGTCGCGATGATCCGTCGCGCCCGTCGCGTGCTGCCGGGCGATCCCGAGTTCGGCGACCCGCTGTCCACCGCGGGCGACGGCAGCGCCCAGGCAGCAGCGCGGGCGGCGGACCGGCTGATGCCGGACCGCGACGCGGCGACACGCGAAGTCGGATTGGCCGGCCTGCAACTCTGGCAGGCGATCACCGAACGAGTGTCCGGTAAGCCGGCCAACGCCGAAGTGACGCTGGTGTTCACCGACCTTGTCGGATTCTCGGCATGGTCGCTGCAGGCCGGTGATGAGGCGACACTGCGGCTTCTGCGCCAGGTCGCGCAGGCGGCAGAACCGCCATTGCTCGACGCCGGCGGTCACATCGTGAAGAGGATGGGCGACGGCATGATGGCGGTTTTCGACGATCCGGCCACCGCG
Source organism: Mycobacteriaceae bacterium (assembly GCA_037141465.1). Taxonomy (GTDB): domain Bacteria; phylum Actinomycetota; class Actinomycetes; order Mycobacteriales; family Mycobacteriaceae; genus Mycobacterium. The sequence continues at coordinate 12,141 of JBAXCK010000020.1, forward strand.
GTGCGCGCCACGATCGCCGCGCGCGATGCCGTGAAGACCGTCGACGTGGAGGGATACACCCCAAGGATGCGCGCCGGTGTGCACACCGGCCGGCCGCAACGCATCGGATCGGACTGGCTCGGCGTGGACGTCAACATCGCGGCCCGCGTGATGGAGCGGGCCACCCGCGGGGGACTGATCATCTCCGAGACGACGATGGAGCGCATCGCGCCGACGGATCTCGACGAGCTCGCGGTGACGGTCAAGCGTGTTCGCCGGCAGGTGTTCGGCCCCAAGCAGTCCGGCGTCCCGACCGACCTGACGATGTACCGGCTCAAGTCACACCGGGACACCCCCGGCGAGGACGACCCGGACGACCAGGAAGACCGGGACGACTGACTCAGACGAACTCTTCGGCGCTGGCTTCGATCCAGTCCGACAGCCACGCATCCGGGGGAGACTCGAGCAACTCGCCGGGCATCAGCCACTCGTAGATCTCGGCGTAGCTGCCGCTGCGGTAGGAGTCGATTCGCCGGTTGAGCATCGACGGCGTCAGTTCGGCGAAACTGTCCAGACCCATCGACGCCACCATCTGCGCGGCGCTGGCCACCGTGGCGCGCTGAAAGTTGGCCACCCGTTCGATCTTGTCCGGCACGTACAGGGCGCGCGCGAGTCCGGGGTCCTGGGTGGCGACCCCCACCGGGCAGCGGTTGGTGTGGCACTTCATCGCCTGAATGCACCCGACGGCGAACATCATCGCCCGGGCGGCCAACGTGAAGTCCGCACCCTGGATGATTCGCCGGACGATGTCGAACCCGGTCGACACCTTTCCTGACGCGCCGATCCTGATGTGCTCACGAAGCCCCGTGCCCACCAGGCAGTTCTGCACCAGCATCAGACCCTCGGTGAGCGGCATGCCGACGTAGTCCTCGAACTCCTGCGGCGCCGCCCCGGTCCCGCCCTCCGAACCGTCGACGATGATGAAGTCGGGGGTGATGCCGGTCTGCAGCATCGCCTTACAGATCGACAGGAATTCGGTGCGCGCGCCGATGCACAGTTTGAAACCCACCGGCTTTCCGCCGGAGAGACTTCGCAGCGTCGCGATGAAATGCATGAGTTCCAGCGGCGTGCCGAACGCGGTGTGGGCCGGCGGCGACACCACCGTCTGGCCCACCGGAACGCCGCGGGTCGCGGCTATCTCCGGTGTCACCTTCGGGCCGGGCAGCACACCGCCGAGACCGGGCTTGGCACCCTGGGACAGTTTGATGGAGACGGCTTTCACATTGGGCAGCGCCGCCTTCTCCTTGAACTTCTCGGCGTCGAAATGGCCGTCGGGGGTGCGGCAGCCGAAATATCCCGAGCCGATCTCCCAGATCAGATCGCCGCCGTGCTTGAGGTGATACGGGCTGATCGCGCCCTCGCCGGTGTCATGGGCGAAACCGCCGAGAGCGGCGCCGCCGTTGAGCGCCTCGATGGCATTGGCCGACAGCGCCCCGAAACTCATCGCCGAGACGTTCATCAGCGCGATGTCGTAGGGCTGGGCGCAGTCCGGGCCGCCCAATCGGACGGTGGGGGTCAGATCAGTGGCGATCCGGGCGCGCAGCGAGTGCCGCAGGTACTCATAACCGACCTGATTCACATCGCGTTCGGTGCCGAACGGTTCGTCACCCTTGATGCCCTTGGCGCGGCGGTACACCGCATCGCGGCTCGTCCGGTCGAACGGGGTGCCGTCGGTGTTGGACTCCACGAAGTACTGATAGATCTCCGGCCGGATCAACTCGGCGATGAAGCGGGCATGACCGAGGATGGGGTAGGCCCGCAGTACCGAGTGGCTCTTCTGGATCAGGTCCCAGGTCCCCACGGCGGCCAGTGCCGCCAGCACCCCGGCCAGCGCAAGCCACCCGAGGCCTGTCGTGATCGCCAGCACCGCCACAGCGATCGCGGCCGCCCAGATGGCTGCCACGATGAGCGCTCGGATCATCTGTTTTCCTCCCGAGCGGGGAAATGCCCGCCGAGGCGTCATTCTGACATCACCTATGATCTTCCGATCGGCACTTGCGTCACATCCGTGCCGCGAACGTCCGGTCGTCGCAGGAGGGTCTTGTCGCGTGGACTCCCACCCCGTCGACCTCTCACAGCAGGCGCTGGATGCCTCCGTCGAGGCGGCGCGGCAGGCCTTCGCCGCCGCCGGTGACCTAGCCGGGTTGGCACTCGCCAAGACCGAGCACCTCGGCGATCGCGCGCCGGTGGCCCTTGCGCGCCAGGCCCTGGCCACTCTGGCCAAAGACGAGCGCGCCGAGGCCGGCAAGCGAGTCAACGTCGCCCGCGCACAGGTGCAGAGCGCCTACGACGAGCGACTGGGCGAACTTCGCGCCGAACGCGACGCCGCCGTCCTGGTCGCCGAGACCATCGACGTCACCTCGCCGTCGACCCGACATGCGCTCGGCGCCCGGCACCCGATCACGATCCTGGCCGAGCACATTGCCGACACATTCGTCGCGATGGGCTGGGAACTCGCCGAGGGCCCCGAGGTGGAAAGCGAACAGTTCAACTTCGACGCACTGAACTTCCCGCCGGACCACCCGGCGCGCAGCGAGTCCGACACCTTCCACGTCGCGCCGGAGGGATCGCGGCAACTGCTGCGCACCCACACCTCACCGGTTCAGGTGCGCGCACTGCTCGCCCGCGAGTTGCCGGTGTACATCATCTCGATCGGCCGCACCTTCCGCACCGATGAACTGGACTCCACCCACGCACCGGTCTTCCATCAGGTGGAAGGACTCGCGGTCGACCGCGGACTGACGATGGCCCACCTCCGGGGAACCCTGGACGCGTTCGCCCGCTCCGAGTTCGGGCCGCAGGCACGCACCCGGATGCGACCGCACTTCTTCCCGTTCACCGAACCGTCGGCGGAGGTCGACGTCTGGTTTGAGAACAAGAAGGGCGGCCCGGGCTGGGTCGAGTGGGGCGGCTGCGGCATGGTCAACCCGAACGTGCTGCGTGCCGCGGGCATCGACCCGGAGGTCTACTCCGGGTTCGCCTTCGGGTGTGGTCTGGAGCGCACCCTGCAGTTCCGCAACGGCATCCCCGATATGCGCGACATGGTCGAGGGCGACATCCGTTTCTCGCTCCCGTTCGGGGTCGGCATCTGATGCGCCTGCCCTACAGCTGGCTGCGCGAGGTGGTGCAGGCCGGCGCACCCGGATGGGATGTTGCGCCGACAGAACTCGAGCAGGCGTTGATCCGGGTCGGGCACGAGGTCGAGGACGTCATCACGCTGGGTCCGGTGAGTGGACCGGTTGTCGTAGGCCGGGTGACCGGGTTCGAACTTGTCGCGGCCAAGAAACCCATTCGGGCCTGCACAGTAGATGTGGGCGAGGGATCTGACCGCGATATCGTCTGCGGTGCAACGAATTTCGCTGTGGGCGATCTGGTGGTGACAGCGCTACCCGGTGCAATGCTGCCCGGTGACTTCCACATCGTCTCACGCAAAGTCTATGGCTCGGTGTCCGATGGCATGATCTGTTCGGCGGCCGAACTCGGCATGGGTACGGATCATTCCGGCATCCTGGTGCTGCCGCCCGGCACCGCCGAACCGGGCGCTGATGCGATCGCTGTGCTCGGTCTTGACGATGTGGTGTTCGATCTGGCCATCACACCCGACCGCGGCTACGGGCTGTCGGTGCGCGGCATCGCCCGCGAGATCGCCTGCGCCTACGACCTCGATTTCGTCGACCCCGCCGACGTCGCACCGCTGCCCGTCGAGGGCCCGGCACTGCCGGTCACCATCGCGCCGGGCACCGGCGTGGCCCGGTTCGCACTGCGTCCGGTCACCGGTATCGACCCGAAGGCCCAGTCGCCGTGGTGGTTGCGGCGGCGGTTGATGCTCTGCGGCATCCGGCCGATCTCACCGGCGGTGGACGTCACCAACTACGTGATGCTCGAACTCGGCCATCCGATGCACGCCCACGATCAGAACCGGATCCGCGGTCAGTTCGCGGTGCGCTTCGCCACACCGGGGGAGACGGTGCTCACCCTCGACGGCATCGCCCGCACACTCGATACCCAGGACGTGCTCATCGTCGATGCCGAAACCGTCGCCGCGATCGGCGGCGTCATGGGAGCCGGCAGCACCGAGATCGCCGAGGACACCACCGATGTGCTGCTGGAGGCCGCGGTGTGGGATCCGGCGGCCGTCTCGCGCACCATCCGCCGCCTGCATCTGGTGAGCGAAGCAGGACGACGCTATGAACGCGCCGTCGATCCGGCCATCTCGGTCGCCGCGATCGACCGCTGTTCGGCGCTGCTGGCCGAGATCGCAGGCGGCACAGTACAACCCAGGCTGACCGACTGGCGCGGCGACCCGCCCCGCGACGACTTCTCACCGCCCCCGGTGCGGATGGCCGTCGACCTTCCGGACCGCACCGCCGGTGTGGTGTACCCCGACGGTGCGACGGTGCGCCGCCTCACCCAGATCGGCGCCCGGGTCATAGCCGACGCCGATCCGCAGATCCTCGTCGTGATGCCGCCGAGCTGGCGTCCGGATCTGGTGGCGCCGGCCGATCTGGTGGAGGAGGTGCTGCGCCTCGAGGGTCTCGACGCGGTGCCCTCGGTGCTGCCGAGCGCTCCGGCCGGCCGTGGACTGACCGCCGCGCAGAAGCGCCGCCGCGCCGTCAGCACATCGCTGGCACTGTCCGGTTTCGTCGAGGTGCTACCTACCCCGTTCCTGCCCGCCGGGGTCTTCGACGCGTGGGGGCTGGCGGGTGACGATCCGCGTCGCACCACCGCGTCGGTGCTCAACCCGTTGGAGGCCGACCGGCCCGAACTGGCCACCACGCTGCTGCCGGCACTACTGGAGGCGTTGTCGCGCAACGTCTCCCGTGGATTCGGTGACGTCGCCCTGTTCTCCATCGAGCAGGTCGTGCAGCCCGGTGAACGCACCCGAGCCATCGATCTCATCCCCACCGATCGCCGGCCCACCGACGAGGAGATCACCCGGCTCGACGATTCGCTGCCGCACCAGCCCGTTCATGTCGCCGCCGTGCTCGCCGGTCTGCGTGACCCGCGCGGCCCGTGGGGTCCCGGACGTCCGGTCGAGGCGGCCGACGCCTTCGAGGCGGTGCGGGTGATCGCGCGCGCCTGCGGGATCGACGTGACGCTGCGGCCGGGGCAGCACCTGCCGTGGCATCCCGGACGCTGCGCCGAAGTGCTCGCCGGTCCGACGGTCGTGGGCTACGCCGGGCAACTGCATCCGGGCGTGGTGGAACGATGCGGACTGCCCGGGGGCACCTGCGCGGTGGAGTTGAATCTCGACGCGCTGCCGTCCGCCGGTGCGCCGCCCGCTCCGCGGGTGTCGCCGTTCCCCGCCGTATTCCAGGATCTGAGCGTGGTGGTCGCCGCGGGTGTGCCTGCCGCGGACGTGATGGACGCCGTGCGGGCGGGGGCCGGCGATCTACTCGAGGACGTGACTCTCTTCGACGTCTACACCGGACCGCAGGTGGGCGAAGGCAGCAAGTCGCTCACGCTGGCATTGAGATTCCGGGCGCCGGACCGCACGCTGACCGAGGCTGAGGCCAGCGCCGCCCGTGACGCCGCACTGGCCGCGGCAGCCGACCGCGTCGGCGCGGCCCTGCGCAGCTGACCAGTGAGTATTACTTTGCATGATTCCGTATAATCATGCATAATGACCGGATGACCTCGGTGGCGGTGGCGGGTGCCAGCGGATATGCGGGCGGGGAGATCCTGCGCCTGCTGCTCGGCCACCCCGCCTATGCCGACGGCCGGCTGATCCTCGGCGCGCTGACCGCGGCGTCCAACGCCGGCAGCCCCCTCGGCGAGCACCATCCGCATCTGCTGCCCCTGGCGGAGCGCACCCTGGAGGCCACCGACCCGGCACTGCTCGCCGCCCACGACGTCGTCTTCCTCGCCCTGCCGCACGGTCACTCCGCCGCACTCGCCGAACAACTCGGGCCGAAGACCGTGATCATCGACTGTGGCGCCGACTTCCGGCTGACCGACGCACAGGCCTGGACCCGGTTCTACGGCTCCGAGCACGCCGGCAGCTGGCCGTACGGACTGCCCGAGCTGCCCGGCCATCGCGACGCCCTGCGCGGCGCCACCAGGATCGCGGTCCCCGGCTGCTATCCCACCGCCGCGCTGCTGGCGCTGCTGCCCGCGGTCGCCGCGGGCCTCGTCGAGCCCGCGGTGACCGTCGTCGCCGTCAGCGGCACCTCGGGTGCCGGGCGGGCCGCCAAGGTGGACCTGCTGGCGTCGGAGGTCATCGGGTCGGCGCGCGCCTACAACATCGGCGGCGTGCACCGGCACACCCCGGAGATCGCGCAGGGCTTGAGCGACGCGGCCGGCCGCGACGTCAGCGTGTCGTTCACCCCGGTCCTCATCCCGACCGCACGCGGCATCCTGGCCACCTGCACGGCGAAGACCTCGGCCTCCCTGTCGCAGATCCGCGACGCCTATGAGAAGGCCTACACCGATGAGCCTTTCGTCCATCTTCTTCCCGAGGGAAGGCTGCCCACCACCGGTTCGGTGATCGGCAGCAACGCCGCGCAGATCGCCGTCGCGCTCGACGCCGACGCCGGTGTGCTGGTCGCACTCTGCGCGATCGACAATCTGGTGAAGGGCACCGCCGGTGCGGCCGTGCAGTCGATGAACCTGGCGCTGGGCTGGCCGGAGGTCGAGGGCCTCACGACGGTCGGGGTGGCGCCATGACAGCGGCGCCGGCGGTGCGGCTGCTGCGCGAGCAGGGCGTCACCGCACCCGCGGGCTTCCGGGCCGCCGGAATCGCGGCCGGCATCAAGACATCCGGCGCACCCGATCTGGCGCTGGTCTTCAACGAAGGACCCGACTACGCGGCAGCCGGGGTGTTCACCCGCAATCAGATCAAGGCCGCTCCGGTGCTGTGGACCAGACAGGTGCTGGCCACCGGACGCCTCCGGGCGGTGCTGCTGAACTCCGGCGGCGCCAACGCCTGCACCGGACCGGGCGGCTTCCAGGACACCCACGCCACCGCCGAGGCGGTCGCGCAGACGCTGTCGAACTGGGGCACCGAGACCGGTCCCATCGAGGTGGCGGTCTGCTCCACCGGGCTCATCGGCGATCGCCTCCCCATGCATAAGGTGCTCGCCGGAGTGTCGGAGATCGTCCACGAACTCGCCGCCGGTCTCCTCGGCGGCGACGATGCCGCGCGCGCCATCATGACCACCGACACCGTGCCCAAACAGGTCGCGCTGCATCACACCGTCGAGTCGGGGGAGAACTGGACCCTCGGCGGCATGGCCAAGGGAGCGGGCATGCTCGCACCCTCGCTGGCCACCATGCTGGTGGTGCTGACCACCGACGCGGTGGCCGACGCCGCCGCCCTGGACACCGCGTTGCGCAAAGCGGCAGCCCGCACCTTCGACCGCCTCGACGTCGACGGCAGTTCCTCCACCAACGACACGGTGCTGCTGCTCGCCTCGGGCGCCAGTGAGATCCGCCCCAGTCAGCAGCATCTCGACGACGCGGTGTTCGCGGTCTGCGAGGACCTCTGCGCACAGATGCAGGCCGACGCCGAGGGCGTGACCAAACGGGTGCTGATCACCGTCACCGGCGCCCCGGGTGAGGGCGAGGCCGTCACCGCCGCCCGCCTGGTGGCCCGCGACAGCCTGGTCAAGACCGCGATGTTCGGATCCGACCCCAACTGGGGCCGCGTGCTGGCCGCCGTCGGCATGGCGCCCTTCACCCTCGACCCGTCCCGGATCTCGGTGTCCTTCAACGGCTTCCCGGTCTGCATCGACGGGGCCGGCGCACCCGGAGCCCGCGACGTCGACCTCTCCGGAGGCGATATCGAGGTGACCATCGACCTGCGACTCGGCGACGGCGCGGCGACCATCCGCACCACCGACCTCTCGCACGCCTACGTCGAAGAGAACTCGGCGTACAGCTCATGACGGCCATCGAGGCGCTGCGGGGTAAGACCGTCGTGATCAAGTACGGCGGTAACGCGATGACCGACGACACGCTCAAAGCCGCGTTCGCCGCGGACGTGGTCGGTCTTCGCGAGGCCGGCGTGCATCCGGTCGTGGTGCACGGCGGCGGTCCGCAGATCAGCGCCATGCTCACCAAGCTCGGCATTCCCGGTGAGTTCAAGGGCGGATTCCGGGTCACCACACCCGAGGTGCTCGACGTGGTGCGGATGGTGCTCTTCGGTCAGGTGGGCCGCGAGCTGGTCAACCTGATCAACGCCCACGGCCCTTACGCGGTCGGCCTCACCGGTGAGGACGCCCGGATGTTCACCGCCGTGCGGCGGACGGTCACCGTCGACGGTGTGCCGACCGACGTCGGTCTGGTCGGCGACGTCGAACACATCGACACCGCGTTGCTCAGGGATCTCCTGGGCGCAGGCCGGATTCCGGTGGTGTCCACCATCGCCGCGGACGCCGGCGGCGTGGTGCACAACATCAACGCCGACACCGCGGCCGCTGCCGTCGCCGAGGCGTTGGGCGCGGAGAAACTACTCATGCTCACCGACGTCGAGGGGCTCTACACCCGCTGGCCCGACCGCGACTCGCTGGTCGGTGAGATCGACACCGCGACACTGGCCGGGTTACTGCCCACCCTCGAGGAGGGCATGGTGCCCAAGATCGAGGCCTGCATGCGCGCGGTCGACGCCGGTGTCCCGAGTGCCCACGTCGTCGACGGCCGCGTCGAACACTGCGTGCGCACACTGCTCACCGGCGGGCACACCGGAACGACGGTGGTGCCGGCATGACGACGCGGAGCGCACTGCTGGACCGGTGGCGGGCGGTGATGATGGACAACTACGGCACCCCGCCGCTGGCACTGGTCAGCGGGCAGGGAGCGGTGGTGACCGACGTCGACGGCAGGAACTACCTGGACCTGCTCGGCGGTATCGCGGTCAACATCCTCGGCCACCGGCATCCGGCGATCATCGACGCCGTCACCGCGCAGCTCAACACTCTGGGTCACGTCTCGAATCTGTACGCCACCGAGCCCGGCGTCGCACTGGCCGAACAACTCGTCGGCCACCTCGGCGCGCCCGCCCGGGTGTTCTTCTGCAACTCCGGCGCCGAGGCCAACGAGGTCGCGTTCAAGATCACCCGGCTCACCGGGCGCACCAAACTCGTCGCCGCCCAGAACGCCTTCCACGGCCGGACGATGGGTTCGCTGGCGCTGACCGGCCAGCCGGCTAAGCAGGCGCCGTTCGAACCGCTGCCCGGCGACGTCACCCACGTTCCCTACGGCGATGTCGACGCCTTAGCCGCCGCGGTGACCGACGAGACCGCCGCGGTGTTCCTCGAACCGATCATGGGGGAGGGCGGCGTGGTGGTTCCGCCCGACGGCTACCTCGCCGCCGCGCGGGAGATCACCGCCGGCCACGGTGCACTGCTCGCCGTCGACGAGGTGCAGACCGGCGTCGGGCGCACCGGCGCGTTCTTCGCCCACCGCCACGACGGCATCACCCCCGACATCGTCACCCTTGCCAAGGGCCTCGGCGGCGGACTCCCGATCGGCGCCTGTCTGGCCATCGGTCCCACCGCCGAGCTGATGACGCCGGGCATGCACGGCAGCACATTCGGCGGCAATCCGGTCTGCGCTGCCGCCGCACTCGCGGTGCTGGGTGTCCTGCACGACGAGGATCTGATCAACCGGGCCGGGATGCTGGGCAGGCAACTGCAGGACGGTATCGAGGCGCTGCACCATCCCCTCGTCGACTACGTGCGCGGCCGCGGACTGCTGCGGGGAATCGTGCTCACCGCCCCGCACGGCAAGGCCGTCGAGGTCGCGGCCCGCGACGCCGGCTTCCTGGTCAACGCCGCCGCACCCGATGTCATCCGGCTCGCACCGCCGCTGATCATCACCGAGGAGCAGGTCGGGGAATTCCTCGACGCGCTGCCGGCCATTCTGGAAGGGGTCTCGGCATGACCCGCCACTTCCTGCGCGACGACGACCTGAGCCCGGCAGAGCAGGCCGAGGTGCTCGCACTGGCCGCCGAGGTGAAGTCGGCGCCGATGAGCCGGCGCCCGCTCGAGGGGCCGCGCGGGGTGGCGGTGATCTTCGACAAGAACTCCACCCGCACCCGGTTCTCCTTCGAGATGGGCATCGCCCAACTCGGCGGGCACGCCGTCGTCGTCGACGGCCGCTCCACCCAACTCGGCCGCGAGGAGACCCTCGGCGACACCGCCCGGGTGCTGTCGCGCTACGTCGACGCGATCGTCTGGCGCACCTTCGGCCAGGACCGGCTGACGGCGATGGCCGCGGCCGCGACGGTGCCGGTCATCAACGCCCTGTCGGATGACTTTCATCCCTGCCAGGTGCTCGCCGACCTGCAGACCCTCGCCGAACGCAAGGGTGCGCTCAAGGGTCTTCGGCTGACCTACCTCGGCGACGGCGCCAACAACATGGCGCACTCGCTGATGCTCGGCGGCGTCACCGCCGGGCTGAACGTCACCATCGCCGCCCCGGCCGGGTTCACGCCGAATCCGCGCGTCGTCGCCGACGCCGAGGCCCGCGCGCACGAGACCGGCGGCAGCGTCACGGTGATCACCGACCCGCGCGCAGCCGTCGCCGGATCCGATGTGCTCGTCACCGACACCTGGACCTCGATGGGTCAGGAGAACGACGGTGTGGACCGCGTCGGTCCGTTCCGCCCGTATCAGGTCAACACCGAGTTGCTCGCGCTGGCCGATTCGGAAGTGCTTGTTCTGCACTGCCTTCCGGCCCATCGGGGCGAGGAGATCACCGACGACGTCATCGACGGCCCGCACAGCGCGGTGTGGGACGAAGCCGAGAACCGCCTGCACGCGCAGAAGGCGCTGCTGGTGTGGCTGCTGGAGCAGATATGACCGAGGTCGCAACCACCCGCGCCGGACGGCAGGCCCGCATCGTGGCAGTGCTGTCCTCTCGACCGGTGCACAGCCAGAGCGAGCTGGCCGCCCTGCTCGGCGACGAGGGCATCGAGGTCACCCAGGCGACGCTGTCGCGCGATCTGGAGGAACTCGGTGCGGTCAAACTGCGCGGCGCCGACGGCGGCGGCGGGGTCTACGTCGTGCCCGAGGACGGCAGCCCGGTGCGCGGAGTCGCCGGCGGCACCGAACGGCTGTCGCGGCTGCTCGGCGATCTGCTGGTCTCCACCGACGCCAGTGGCAACCTCGCCGTCCTGCGCACCCCGCCCGGGGCGGCGCACTATCTGGCCAGCGCCATCGACCGTGCCGCGCTGCCCGAGGTGGTCGGCACCATCGCCGGGGACGACACCATCATGGTGGTCGCCCGGGAACCCTTCACGGGTGCACAATTGGCCGCCATGTTCGAGACGATTCGTTAGCAAGCACTCGTGAGCAAGCACAAAGGAGCACCCGATGTCTGATCGCGTCATCCTCGCCTATTCCGGCGGCCTGGACACCTCCGTGGCCATCAGCTGGATCGGCAAGGAGACCGGCCGCGAGGTGGTGGCGGTCGCCATCGACCTCGGCCAGGGCGGCGAGGACATGGAGGTGGTCCGGCAGCGCGCGCTGGACTGCGGCGCGGCCGAGGCCGTGGTGATCGACGCGCGCGACGAATTCGCCGAGCAGTACTGTCTGCCGGCGATCTGGTCCAACGCCCTCTACATGGACCGCTACCCCCTGGTGTCCGCATTGAGCCGGCCATTGATCGTCAAGCACCTGGTGGCCGCGGCACGGCAGTACGGCGGCGGAACCGTCGCGCACGGGTGCACCGGGAAGGGCAACGACCAGGTGCGCTTCGAAGTCGGATTCGCCTCCCTGGCGCCCGATCTCGACGTACTCGCACCGGTGCGCGATTACGCGTGGACGCGGGAGAAGGCCATCGCCTTCGCCGAGGACAACGCCATTCCGATCAACGTGACCAAACGCTCGCCGTTCTCCATCGACCAGAACGTGTGGGGACGCGCGGTGGAGACCGGGTTCCTCGAGCACCTGTGGAATGCGCCGACCAAGGACGTCTACGACTACACCGAGGATCCGACGCTGAACTGGAACACCCCCGATGAGGTGATCATCGGCTTCGAGCGCGGCGTCCCGGTGTCCATCGACGGCACCCCGGTCACGGTGCTGGAGGCGATCGTCGAGATGAACCGGCGGGCGGGCGCCCAGGGCGTCGGGCGTCTCGACGTCGTCGAGGACCGGCTGGTCGGCATCAAGAGCCGCGAGATCTACGAAGCCCCCGGAGCCATGGCGCTGATCACCGCGCACACCGAACTCGAGCACGTCACCCTCGAGCGCGAACTCGGACGGTTCAAGCGGACCACCGATCAGCGCTGGTGCGAGCTGGTCTACGACGGTCTGTGGTTCTCGCCGCTGAAGACCGCGCTGGAGGCCTTCGTCGCCAAGACCCAGGAGCGGGTGACCGGCGAGATCCGGATGGTGCTGCACGGCGGCCACATCGCGGTCAACGGCCGGCGCAGTCCGGAATCCCTCTACGACTTCAACCTGGCCACCTACGACGAGGGCGACACCTTCGACCAGTCCTCGGCCAAGGGTTTCGTGCACATCCACGGCCTTTCGTCGAAGATCGCCGCGGCCCGGGATCGCGGTCGGTGAGATGGGAACCAACGAGGGCGCACCCAATTCCGGTGTGCTGTGGGGCGGCCGGTTCGCCGGCGGCCCCGCCGACGCGCTCGCGGCGCTGAGCCGCTCCACCCACTTCGACTGGGTGCTGGCGCCCTACGACATCGTCGCGTCCAAGGCCCACGCCCGGGTGCTGCACGCCGCCGCTCTGCTGACCGACGAACAACGCGACGGCCTGCTGGCGGGACTCGAGCGCCTCGGCTCCGACATCGCCGACGGCAGCTTCACACCCATCGCCACCGACGAGGACGTACACGGCGCACTGGAACGCGGGCTGATCGACCGGGTCGGCGCCGAACTCGGCGGCCGGCTGCGGGCCGGGCGGTCCCGCAACGACCAGGTGGCCACCCTGCTGCGGATGTGGCTGCGCGACGCGCTGGACCGGGTGGCCGCAGGGGTGCTCGACGTCGTCGAGGTGCTGGTGGCCCAGGCCGCCGCACACCCGACGGCGGTCATGCCCGGCAAGACCCATCTGCAGGCAGCTCAACCGGTGCTTCTCGCACATCATCTGCTGGCCCACGCCCATCCGCTGTTGCGTGACGTCGACCGCATCGCCGACGCCGACGACCGCCTGGCGGTCTCGCCGTACGGGTCCGGCGCACTCGCCGGAACCTCGCTCGGACTGAATCCCGACGCGATCGCCGCCGATCTGGGTTTCGCCTCCGCCGCGGAGAACTCGATCGACGCGACCTCCTCCCGCGACTTCGCCGCCGAGGCGGCCTTCGTGTGCGCGATGATCGGCGTGGACCTGTCCCGGCTCGCCGAAGATGTGATCCTCTGGAGCACAACGGAATTCGGATATGCGGTCCTGCATGACGAGTGGTCCACCGGCAGCTCGATCATGCCGCAGAAGAAGAATCCCGACATCGCCGAACTCGCCCGCGGCAAGTCGGGCCGTCTGATCGGCAACCTCGCGGGTCTACTGGCCACGCTCAAGGCCCAACCGCTGGCCTACAACCGCGACCTGCAGGAGGACAAGGAACCGGTGTTCGACTCGGTGGCGCAATTGGAACTGGTGCTGCCCGCGATGGCCGGACTGGTTGGCTCGCTGCGCTTCGACACCGAGCGGATGGCGGCGCTGGCACCGGCCGGCTTCACGCTGGCCACCGACGTCGCCGAGTGGCTGGTGCGCACCGGAGTGCCGTTCCGCGAGGCGCACGACATCGCCGGCGCCGCCGTGCGGGCCGCCGAGAGTCGCGGCGTGGGGCTGGAGCAACTTAGCGAGGCCGAACTCGGTGCGATCAGCGCGGCGCTCACACCCGCGGTCCGCGATGTCCTCAGCGTCGACGGTTCGATCGCGGCGCGCAACGCCCGCGGCGGGACGTCTCCCGCGCAGGTCGCGGTCCAACTCGACAGGGTGCGTGCCACAGCGGACGGGTTGCGCCGGCGACTGCGCCGCTGAGACCTCAGCCGACCGACTCGAGCAACTCCGAGAGTTCCAGCCAGCGCGTCTCGGTCTGGGCGAGTTGTGCTTCCATCGCGCGCAACTCGGCGGTCAGGCGTGCCAGTCCGGCGTGATCGGTCTGATCGTGCTCGGCGAGTGCGACGTGTGCGGCGTCGATCCGATCGGTGAGCTTGGCCAACGCGCGCTCCAGTGCGGAGAGTTCCTTCTGCGCATTGCGCAGTGCGGCGCCGGACAGGGCCGGCGAGTCGTCACGCTGCGCGGTGTCGGAGGACGGCGAACGTGACTCGCGGCACGCGATGATCTGCAGGTATTCGTCGATGCCGCCGGGAAGGTGACGAAGGTGGCCGTCGATGATCGCGTACTGCTGATCGGTGATGCGTTCGAGCAGATAGCGATCGTGTGACACCACGATCAGGGTGCCGGGCCAGGAGTCGAGCAGGTCCTCGGTTGCCGACAGCATGTCGATATCGACGTCGTTGGTGGGTTCGTCGAGGATCAGGACGTTCGGCTCGGACAGCAGGGTGAGCATCAGCTGCAGCCGGCGGCGCTGCCCGCCGGAGAGAGCACCGACCGTCGACGAGAGCTGCTCGCGGCGAAAGCCCAGGCGCTCCAGCAGTTGCGCCGGTGTGAGGTCCTTGCCGTCGACCCGATACCCGGTCTTGAGCCGGGCCAGCACGTCACGGACCAGATCGCCGTCGATGTCGGCGAGGATCCCGGCCTGCTGATCCAGCATCGCCAACCGAACGGTCTTGCCGCGCTTGACCCGGCCGGTGCTCGGCGCGACCGTGCCGGCGATGAGTCCCAGCAGAGTCGACTTGCCGGCGCCGTTCGCGCCGATGATGCCGGTGCGTTCACCCGGGGCGATCCGCCAATACACGTCTCGGAGCACGGGTTGCGGTGCTCCGGGGTAGCTCACCGACACGTCCAGCAGGTCCACGACATCCTTACCCAGCCGTGCGGTCGCGAGTTTTGCCAACTCGACGGTGTTGCGCAGCGGCGGTACGTCGGCGATGAGTTGGTTGGCGGCATCGATCCGGAACTTCGGTTTGGCGGTCCTCGCCGGCGCGCCACGGCGCAGCCAGGCCAATTCCTTGCGCATCAGGTTCTGGCGCTTGGCTTCGGCGGCCGCGGCGATCCGGTCGCGTTCCACGCGCTGCAACACATAGGCGGCATAGCCGCCGTCGAACGGTTCGACGATCCCGCCGTTCTCGGTGGAGTGCACCTCCCAGGTGGTGGTGGCCACCTCGTCGAGGAACCACCGGTCGTGCGTCACCACCAGCAGCCCGCCGGTGTTGCGAGGCCAGCGGCCGCGCAGGTGTGCGGCCAGCCAGGTGATGCCCTCGACGTCGAGGTGGTTGGTCGGCTCGTCGAGGGCGATGACATCCCAGTCGCCGATCAGCAGAGCGGCGAGTTCCACCCGTCGGCGTTGTCCACCGGAGAGTGTGGACACCGTCGCCTGCCGGTCGATGTCAGCGACCAGTCCGTCCATCACGTCGCGGATGGCCGGGTCGCCGGCCCACTCGTGCTCGGGGCGCTCCCCGACGAGGGCGGCCGTCACGGTGGCCTCGGGGTGCAGGGTCTC
Organism: Mycobacteriaceae bacterium; assembly: GCA_037141465.1. Lineage (GTDB taxonomy): Bacteria > Actinomycetota > Actinomycetes > Mycobacteriales > Mycobacteriaceae > Mycobacterium. The sequence goes on from JBAXCK010000020.1 coordinate 27,709, forward strand.
GGCCTGGGCCAGGGCCGCGACGCGCAGTCCCGTACGGCGGGTGACCCGGCCGCGGTCGGGGCGCAGGCTGCCGGTCAGCATGCCCAGCAGGCTGGATTTGCCCTCCCCATTGCGTCCGACGACGCCGATGCGGTCGCCGTCGTTGACGCCGAGACTCACCGAATCGAAGACGACCTGCGTCGGAAACTCGAGTTGGAGGGCTTCGGCGCCGAGCAGGTGTGCCACTGGCGATAGCCTAGGGGGTCATGGACCTCAATCTGTCGGCTCCCAATCTGTCGGCCTTGGCCGCCACGCTCGCGGAACCGCTCGAGCGGCTCGTGGCCACGGCGCAGAACGGCTACGAGGTGGCGCGCTGGGGCGGTCTGGAGACCGGCGCCGTCCCCTCGCCGTTCCAGATCGTCGAGAGCACCCCGATGTACAAGCTCCGGCGCTACTTCCCGCCGGACACCCGCCCCGGCCGCAAGCCCGTGGGACCGCCGGTGCTGATGGTGCATCCGATGATGATGTCGGCCAATATGTGGGACGTCACCCGCGAGGACGGCGCGGTCGGCATCCTGCACGCCGCGGGTCTGGATCCCTGGGTGATCGACTACGGCTCGCCGGACAAGGTCGAGGGCGGCATGGATCGCACCCTCACCGACCACATCGTCGCGCTGTCGACGGCCATCGACACCGTCACCGACGCCTGCGGCCAGGACGTGCATCTGGCCGGCTACTCCCAGGGCGGCATGTTCTGCTACCAGACCGCCGCCTACCGCCGGTCCAAGAACGTCGCCAGCATCGTCGCGTTCGGCTCACCGGTGGACACCCTCGCGGGTCTGCCGGGCGGGCTGCCGGCGAACATGGGCATGGCCGTCGCGGACTTCCTCGCCGATCAGGTGTTCAGCCGGATCAACATCCCGAGCTGGTTGGCGCGCACCGGCTTCCAATTGCTCGACCCCCTCAAGACGGTGAAGTCCCGCGTCGAGTTCCTCTTTCAACTCCACGACCGCGAGGCACTGCTGCCCCGCGAGCAGCAGCGCCGGTTCCTCGACAGCGAGGGCTGGATCGCATGGTCTGGGCCGGCGGTGTCAGAACTGCTCAAGCAGTTCGTGACCCACAACCGCATGATGACGGGTGGCTTCGCCATCCAGGGTCAACTGGTGACCCTGGCCGACATCACCTGCCCGGTGCTTGCGTTCGTCGGCGAGGTCGACGACATCGGTCAGCCGCCGGCGGTGCGCGGCATCAAACGCGCCGCACCGAAGGCCGACGTCTACGAGGTGCTGATCCGCGCCGGGCACTTCGGGCTGGTGGTCGGATCCAAAGCGAGCACCGTCACCTGGCCGACGGTGGCCGATTGGGTGCTGTGGGTCTCCGGTCACGATCCGAAGCCCGGCAACATCGCGGCGATGCCGGACGCGCCGATGGCCGGCGATCGTTCCGGGGTGGCGTTGACCTCCCGGGTGATGCACGGCGTCGCCGAGGCCTCCGAGCTGGCGATGTCTCTGGCCAAGGGGGCCGCCGACACCGTCGTCGCGGCCAACAAATCGGTGCGGACCCTGGCGATCGAGACTGCGCGCACGCTGCCGCGGCTGGTCCGGCTGGGTCAGATCAACGACCACACCCGAATCTCACTCGGTCGCATCATCGCCGAGCAGGCGCAGGAAGCACCCGAGGGCGAATTCCTGTTGTTCGACGGCCGCGTGCACACCTACGACGCGGTCAACCGCCGCATCGACAACGTGGTCCGCGGACTGATCGACGTCGGTGTGCGCCAGGGCACCCGCGTCGGTGTCCTGATGGACACCCGGCCCAGCGCCATGGTCGCCATCGCGGCACTGTCGAGGCTGGGCGCCGTCGCGGTACTCATGCCGCCCGACGCCGACCTCGGTCAGGCCGCCCGCCTCGGCGGGGTGACCGACGTCATCACCGATCCGGCCAACCTCGCCGCGGCCCGGAATCTGCCCGCGCAGATCCTCGTTCTCGGCGGCGGTGAGAATCGGGAACTCGAAGTTCCCGCCGGCAGCACCGTCATCGACATGGAGCAGATCGACCCCGACGCCGTCGAACTGCCCGGCTGGTACCGGCCCAACCCGAGCTACGCGCGCGATGTCGCCTACGTGGTGTTCAACGCGATCGGCGGCGGGCAACTGGTGCCCAAGCAGATCACCAACTACAGGTGGGCGCTGTCGGCGTTCGGCACCGCCTCGGCGGCGGCGCTGACCCGCAACGACACCGTCTACTGTCTGACTCCGCTGCACCACCAGTCCGGGCTTCTGGTGAGTCTGGGCGGATCGGTGGTCGCCGGTTCCCGGATCGCGCTGTCACGCGGACTGCGCCCCGACCGGTTCGTCGACGAGGTCCGTCAGTACGGCGTGACGGTGGTCACCTACACCTGGTCGATGCTGCGCGAGGTTCTCGATGCCCCGGAGTTCGAACTGTCCGGCAACAACCCCATCCGGCTGTTCATGGGTTCGGGTATGCCCACCGGACTGTGGCGGCGAATCCTGGAGGTCTTCGAGCCCGCCAGGATCGTGGAGTTCTTCGCGACCTCCGACGGTCAGGCCGTGCTGGCGAATGTCTCCGGCGTCAAGATCGGAAGTGAGGGGCGACCGCTGCCCGGCGGCGGGGAGGTGGAACTGGGCGCCTACGACCCCGAGGAGGACCTCATCCTCGAGGACGCCCGCGGGTTCGTCCGGGTCGCCGGACGCGGTGAGATCGGGGTGTTGCTGGCCAAGCCGTGGGGGCCCATCGATCCCACGGCCTCGATCAAGCGTGGCGTGTTCGCACCGGGTGACATCTGGATCTCCACCGAGTACATCTTCTGGCGCGACGCCGACGGCGACTTCTGGCTGCTGGGCAACCGGTCCGGGTTGATCCGGACCGCGCGCGGGATCGTCTTCCCGGCGCCGATCACCGACGCGATCGGGGGGATCTCCGCGGTGGACCTGGCGGTCACCTACCCGCTGGAGGTTCCCGGCGGAACACTCGCCGTCACCGCACTCACGCTGCGGCCCGGGATGAGCGTCACCGTCGCCGATCTCAGCGAGGCCATCGCCTCGATGCCCGCCGGTCTTGGACCCGATGTGGTCCACGTCGTCGCCGAGCTGCCGGTCAGCGCCTCCTATCGTCCGACGGTCTCGGGCCTGCGGGCCGCCGGGCTCCCGAACGCCGGGCGTAACAGCTGGTACCTGGACCGCGATACCGGTAAGTACAAGAGACTGACGGCAGCGGCACGAGCCACATTCGCCGCTGACCGGTAGTCTCGACCGATCAGGTCCACCGGGCACAGAAGTCCCAACGGGCACAGGAGTAGGGGAAAGCGATGACGAGGCGAACCGCCGGCATCGCGCTGGCAGCCGGTCTGAGTCTGGCGTTCCCCGCCGCCGCGCATGCCGATCCCTCGGCGGCGCCCACGACCACCACCACACCGGCTCCCACCGTCGCGGTTGCCGGCGGGGCTCAATCTCCGACGGCCCAATCGCCCACGTCGGCCCAATCGCCCACGTCGGGCCAATCGCCCACGTCTGGCACAGCGCAGACCCC
>JBAXCK010000021.1:0-30735 GCA_037141465.1 Mycobacteriaceae bacterium
CTGATCGGGATCGTGGTGGGCGTGCTGCTGAACCGGCGGCGGCAGCGCTGAATCAACGGCAGCGCTGAATCAGCGGATGGTGCCGCGGCCCGCAATCAGCGGCAGATCCAGCGGCGTCACCCAGCCGGGCGGCAGATCGTTGACCGCCGGCACGGCGTTCAGCGCCCGCAAGCCGGTGGCCAGGCATCCGGCGGTGGCGGCGTCGCGCCCCGAGCCGTCGGTGAAGCGGAACGCGGTCTCCTGGAAGATGCTAGGGGTCCCCTCGATGTCGACCCGGTACACGTCGTCCTGATCGCCTGAGGGCCAGTCCGGGGCAGCGTCGCGGCCGATCCGGTTGACGTGCTCGAGTTGGATCCGGGTCTCGCCCCGATACACCCCGTTGATGGTGAATCGCACCGCGGCGACCTTGCCGGCCTCGATGACGCCCTTGACGGTGGTGCGCTGCGTCGGCGTCACCCATTTGTCCCAGGTGGTGGTGATCTCGTCGAGTTCGATCCCGGCCGCATGGGCGATCATCGGCACCGTCGCACCCCAGGCGAAGACCAGGATGTCGGAGTTCTGCAGCAGCGGGGCGTACTCCGGCTCACGCCCGATCCCCATCTCGAATTCGTAGTCGCCCTCGTAGTTGGTGTAGTCGAGCAACTCCGAGGCCCGCACCCGGCGCACCTCGGAGCACAGTCCCATCAGCGTCATCGGGAACAGGTCGTTGGCGAAGCCGGGATCGATTCCGGTGGTGAAACACGACGATCCGCCCGCCTCGCAGGCCGCGGTGATGGGCTCGATCCAGTTGGGCGGGTTGAGGTGCATCTTCGGCCACACCCACGGGGTCATCGCGGTGGAGCACACGTCGATGCCGGCCCGCAGGAAGCGGCCCATCAACTCGATGTTGGTCTCGGCGTGCGCGGCCGTCGGACCGTAGTGCACGAGCGCGTCGGGTTTGAGGGCGATCAGCGCGTCGACGTCGTCGGTGGCGGTGATGCCGGTGGCCGATCCGAGACCGCAGATCTCGCCGACGTCGACGCCGACCTTGTCCGGGTTACTGACGCCCACTCCGACCAGTTCGAACTCGGGATGTTTGAGGATCTCCGGTATCACCATCCGGCCGACGAAACCGGTCCCGTAAACCACGACCTTCTTCGGAACCCTTTGTGGCATTCAGCGACTCCCGTTGGCCCGCAGTGCGTAACGGCGTTCAGCGTATGCCAGATCATCGCGCCACAGTCGCGCGGCGCCGATTTTCATCAGCGGCTGGATGATCGGGGCTGCGCGCAGGAAGTGCCGGAACCCGTCGCGGTCGGACTGCGCGATCACCGCCTCGATCACCGCCGTGCGGGCGCGGCCGTCCGGACCGGGGCCCAGCGGGGTCGCGTGGGTCTCCACCACACTGCCTGCACCCTCACCGTCGACGATGTGCATCACGACGGTGCGGGGTTCGGGCACGGTGAACTCGGCGATGACCGGCACGCCGAGGCGCCCGAAGTGGAAGCTGACAGCCACGGTGAACACGTCGGCGTCATCGTCGGCGCTCACCGGCGGTGCGCTGAGCACCTCGAGTTGGGTGAAGGTGTACGGGTGAAACCAGGCGCCGTGCCACGGATCGAGCCGGTTGGCGATCACGTCATCGGGCTCGCAGACGCCCTCGAGCCGGGTGACCGCGGCCAGCCGCCGCCCGGCCGGCCGGGCCGGCAGCACCGGGGCCTCCAGCGGCTCCTCGCCGCCGGCTTTGTCCAGCCGGACCCAGACCAGGACCCCGTCGTCGAAGGCGGGCAGCGGTTTCCAGCCGAACTCGCGGTCGCCGTCGAGTCGCAGGCCGTGCCACGGGCAGATCAGCCCGCCGCATTCCACCCGCCCGGTGGACAGATCCGCACCGAGGTGCGGGCAGGACCCGGGACCGACGTGCAGATCCCCCTGCCGGCCGCGCCACGCGACGATCTCCACGCCGGCGACCGTGGTGCCGAACGGTTTGTCGGGGCGGATGTCGGAACTCGCGGCGAAGACGTACCAGTTGCCGCTGGGGCGGCGCAGCCCGCGCCGCAGTGCGGCGTCGATGATCGCCGGTTCGGCCTGCTGATAGGTGGGCTTCTGATCCGCCCACGAGACCTTCGGGAGTACCTGCAGCGGAATCTCTTTCGGCATGTGGTCGTTGACCCATGACCAGAGATCCATCACCGCGCTCCTCTCGCTGCCAATCCCCGCAATCCCCGGTCGGCCGATCCCCGTTCGGCCGATCCCCGGTCGGCCAATGCCCGGCCGGCGAGCCGCCGCAGCACCGGCGAACGGCCGGTCACGGGCACGCTGTAGAGGGTGTGCCCGCTGACTCCCCAGTCTTCCAGCAGCCGGTTGGCGGCGGTCCAGCCGGTGGTCGCGGCCCGCTCCATCAACGCTACGGGCAAGTCGATGCGGATCCCGTCGCCGGCGAGCATCAGCCCGGGCACCGGCGTCGCGACCGTGGGGCGCTGCGCGAAGGAACCCGGGGAGAACAGCGGGCAGTCCTGTTTGAACAGGATGCGCTCGGAGACGATGCCCGCGCGGGCGGTCTCCGGGTAGAGCTCATGCAACCGGGCCAGCATCTTGTCGCGCAGTCCGTCGAAGGGCGGATCGTCGAGAACCGAGTACGAGTGCACTTCGACCACCGAGCCGCCGTGTTCGCGCGCCCACTCGGCGGCTTGGCGTTCGTAGCGGTTGACCACGCTGATGTTGTCGACGGGTTCCAGGCCGCCGGTGCCCAGAAACGGCGGCCGGTCCGGCGCGACGGGGGCGTCCAGCCAGAGGCGCTGCACCACGAACGGCGGCGCCAGTTTCATCGCCGCCACCCGGGCTCGCCAACCCTGGTCGCCGAGGCCAGGTGACGCGGCGACGATCGCCTGCAGGCCGCCGACGTCGGTGGCCAGCACTACCGCATCGGCGTCGATCACCGTGCCCTCATCGGTGCGCACGCTGAATCGCCGGGGTCCGGCCGGATCGACCGACTCGACGGAAACCCCGGTGCGGAACGTCACGCCGCGCCCGCGCAGATAGTCCCCCAGCGGATTCCACAGTGCGGTGTCGAAGTTGGAGTCGGCGACGTCGAAGATGAGGCCCTCGCTGGAACCGAGGAAGTAGATGTGGAACATCGCGGCCAGTTCGGCTGCCGAGAGCCGCTCGGGCCGGGCGAAGAAGCTGCGGGCGAACACCTCGAAGGCGAGGTGGCGGGCGGCCTCGGGGAAGTTGATGTCACTGAGGAAGGTTCCGGCGTCGGTGTCGTCGAGCTGTTGGTAGATGCCGGGGACGCTCACGGTGGCCAGCGGTGCCGCCGCCTTCGCGTCGATGCGGAGGAGGTCGCGGAACCGGAAGGTCGGGCTGCGCAGCGCGAACACGATCGCGTTCCACGGCGGGCTCTGCGGCAGCCCGCGGAAGGTGTCCCAGCGGCCGTGACCGTCGACCAGCGGGTAGTCCTCCACCGCACACAAGCGGCTCAGGTCGGGATCGCTGCGGCGCAGCAACTGCCGCAGGTTGTAGTACTGCCGGAAGAAGGCGTGGAAGCCGCGGTTGTTGGTGGTCTGCGTGCCGTCGTCGAGGGTCTCGGCCCAGCCGGCGACGCGGCCACCCAGCTGCGGCTCGCGCTCCACGACGTCGACGCTGACGCCGCGTTCGGCCAGACCGGCGGCCGCCGCGAGTCCGGCGATACCCCCGCCGACCACGACGACGTGGGGAACCGTCGGCAACTGTCCCGCATCGGGCAGTCCGCGCGGCGCGGGGTGGGTGACGCGACGCGGGTCCTTCGGGGGCGTCATCGCCGGGTCCCGGACTTCTGACCCTGCTTGACCTGTCCCTGCTTGACCCAGAGCAGCAGGACGGCGGTCACCAGCGCCCAGCCGAAGAGGAAGTCCTCCACCGGGATGTCCCAGGGGAACCGCAGGCCGGAGGTGTGCTTGTCCTGATAGATGACGATCGGCGCCGACAGCTTGGTCAGCCATCCGTCGATGGGGATCTGCCAGCCCAGCACGATCACCATCGAGATCCAGTACGCCGTCGAACGGAACAGGCCGGTGCGCAGCACGGCGAGTTCCAGTACGCAGACCGCCACCACCGAGACGATGGCCGGCAGGGTATACCCGAGTCCGCTCATCGGCTGCTCCGCGCAGCGTCCTCGGTGCGCTTTCGGAGGCGGCTGATAATGCCCAGGCATGCGGTGACCGCGTTGTAGGTCAGCAGGCCGCACAGCGGGATGACGATGAAGAAGAGCAGCTCCTCCAGTGGCATGAACGGGACGTTGATGCCACTGACGTACTTCGGGTTGTAGTGCCAGACCTCGTGGGCGATCGCGATCGCATCCCACACCAGGAAGACCGCGAGAACCGGTGTCAGCGCGCGCAACAGACGCACCGGCTGGCGGTAGATACCCTCGCCGAAGAACTCCAGCGGCAGGGTTATCAGCACACACCCGCCCAGCAGGAGTAGGTACTGCCATTTATCCGACATCAGTTTCGACCTGTCGCCACGCCTCAAGCGGCGCTCGGGGCCGCCCCCCGGGCACGCCGGGCACGGATCAGTCCCCCGGTGAAGACGCGGATGCGACGGCCGACGCCGACCGACGCGCGCTGGCTGAACACGGCGAAGTCGATGGCCTCGATGCGGTCGAGGATCTCCGAGTACAGCGTGTACGCGGCGGTGACGCAGGGCCGCGACTGGGGCGCGAGCAACTCGATGCCCTTGTGGGCCCGGGAGTAGATTTCGCGGGTGATCGCGTGCTGCTCTTCGAGCGCGCGGCGGACCCGCGGGTCGGTGCGGCGGTTGTCGTGACACCACATCAGCAGTTCGCGGTCCACTCCGTGTGCCGCGAGTTCGTCGGCCGGCAGATAGACGCGGTTGCGTTCGAGGTCTTCGTTGATGTCACGCAGGAAGTTGGTGAGCTGGAACGCCTGTCCGAGTGCCTCGGCGCACGGCTCGGCCTCCGAGAGCGGCCCGACGGTTCCGAGAATGGGCAGCATCTGCAAGCCGATCACCTCGGCGGATCCGCGCATGTAGCGGTTCAGTGCCCGGCGGTCGGGATAGTCGGTGACGGTGAGGTCCATCCGCATCGAGGTGAGGAAGTCGTCGAACAGAGTCAGCGGGATGCGGTAGCGGCGTGCGGTGTGTAGCACGGCCGGCAGCACCGGCTCGCTGCCGTCATCGGTGCCGTCGAAGAACTTCGCGGCGAGCCGCTCGAGGCGCGCGGCCCGTTCGGTGACCGGTGCGTCGGACTGCAGATCGTCGAGGATGTCGTCGGCGTAGCGGGCGAATCCGTAGAGCGCATGCACCGCCGGCCGCTGTGACGGCGCCAGCAGCCGGGTCGCCAGGAAATAGGTGCGCCCGTGCTGGGCGTTGAGGCGGCGGCAGTAGCGATACGACTCGCGCAGGCGTTCGTCATCGATCCCCGCGGCGTGCAGTTCGGTGTTCGTCATGCCTTCACCCCTGAGGTAATGGTAGTCGCCGAGCGTGCCGTCCGGGCCGCTGGGCCGGTGATGCGCTCAGCGGCAAGCCTGCCTGAGATGATCGTCGTCGGCACGCCGACACCCGGCACGGTCGATCCACCCGCGAGCACCGCGTTGCTGATACCGCGCACCAGGTTCGCCGGACGGAACGGCCCTGTCTGGGAGAAGGTGTGCGCGAGAGCGAACGGCGAGCCCGCGTGCATGCCCTGACGGGCCCAATCCGCGGGGGTCACCACATCGAGGATATCCGCGTCATGGTCGAGTCCGGGTAGCAGGCGATCGGCCGCAGTGGCGAGCATGTTGCGGGCGTAGGTGTCACCCTCGGCCGCCCAGTTGATTGTGCCGACTTCGAGATTCGGACACGGCGCCAGAACGAACAGGAGATCGCGTCCGGCCGGCGCGAGCGACGGGTCCAATGCGGTGGGCATGGTGACCAACAGCGAGGGGTCGCTCATCAAGACGCCGTCGTCGATGATCTCGTCGAAGGTCTTCGACCAGTTGTGCCCGAAGCTGATGTTGTGATGCTGCAGTGCGCCGTTGACCGCCGGCACGCCGACGTGCATGACGACCGCGGACGGTGACGGCCGGAACTTGATCGGGCGGTGCGGGGTACGACCCAGGAGTTGATAGGTCACCGGCAGGTCAGTGGTGAGAACGACGGCGTCGCAGGCGATGCGGTCACCGGAGTCGGTGAGCACCGCGGTGATGCGCGAATCGGACCGCTCCAGCTTTGTCACGGTGGATCCGTACCGGAACTGCACTCCCGCCGCTGTTGCCGCCGCGGCCATCGCCTCGGGCACCGCCCGCATACCGCCGCGCGGGAAGTACACCCCCGCGATGGTGTCCATGTAGGCGATCACCGCGTAGGCGGCAAGCGCCTGCTGCGGGGGAACTCCGGCGTACAGGGCCTGGAAGGTGAAGATGCGCTGCAGGCGTTCGTCGGTGATGAACTTGCTCACCATCTTGTCCCACCGGCGGAATCCGCCGATCGCCGCGAGACGGCCCAGTTGCGGAGTGAGCAAGGACAGCGGGGAGGCGAAATTCGACCCGATGAAACCGTCGATCTCCAGTTTGTACATCTCGGTCAGCCAGTTGCGCAGGCGCCAGTAACCGGCGGCCTGGTCGGGGCCGGCGAACTCCTCGATGGCGGCGGCCATCCGATCGCCATCGGCGTGCACATCCAATCTGCTGCCGTCGGCGAAGGACGCCCGGTAGGCAGGATCCGACGGCATCAGTTCCAGGTGGTCGCTCATCGTGGCGCCGACAGCGTCGAAGGCCTCCTCGATGATGTCGGGCATGGTCAGCACAGTGGCGCCGGTGTCGATCTTGTATCCGCGAATATCAGCCTGACCTACCCGTCCGCCGGGATAGGTGTACCGCTCGACGACGGTCACCGCGCGGCCGCGGCCGGCGAGTTGCATGGCCGTCGACAGACCGGCGAGGCCGGCTCCCACCACCACGACGTGGTCGGTCGGTCCTGGCACGGTTCTCATCATCTGCTCCCTTGATTGCTCTGTGAGGTCATGTCTAGGTGACCCGCATGGTGCACACGGCGGCCATACCGGCCAGCGCGCCCCGCACGGTGTCGTCGATCCGATGGTCCCTTATGGCGGCGGTGGCCGCGGTGACACGTTCGGCGATCAGGTCTTCGATGTAACCGACCGCACCGGTGGTCAGGATCAGGTCGCGCCACCGATCGATGTCGTCGTCGGTGAGGTCGGCCGCGGCCATCAGTTCGTCGAACTGTCGGCGCACCGACGTGTCCGCCATGCGATGCGCGGCGACCACCACGCTGGTCGCCTTGCGTTCGGCGAGATCGCCGCCGGCCGGCTTGCCGGTGACCGCGGGCGATCCGAACACCCCGAGGATGTCGTCGCGCAACTGGAAGGCCTCACCGATCAGGCTGCCGTACACACCCAGCGGCGCCAGCAGATCGGCCCGGCCGGCCATCGCCGCGCCGATCTCCAGCGGACGACGCACCGTGTAGTTGCCGGACTTGCGCCGGGCCACGTCCAGCACGGAGTCCAGATCCGGCATGGTCACCGCATCGTTGGCGACGTCGGCGGCCTGACCGATGGCCAGTTCCACCCGCATCGCGTCATAGTGCGGCCATGCCCGCATGAGCGCTTCGGCCGCCACGCCGCTCTCCCGCATCAACTGGTCGGCCCACACCAGGCACAGGTCCGACAGCAGCACGGCCAGCGACGCCCCGAACCGCGCCGAGGACCCCGACATCCGTTGCTCGCGATGCCAGCGACCGAACTGAACGTGGGCACTGGGGCGTCCGCGGCGCAGTGGCGAGTCATCCATGACGTCGTCCTGCAGCAGCGCGAAGGCGTGCAGCATCTCCAGACCCGCCGCGGCCCGCAGCGCGGCGACGTCGGCGTCGGGGTCGCCGTCGGAACCACACAGCCAGCCCAGGTACATGAACGTCGAGCGCAGGCATTTGCCGCCGGCGACGAACCCGACCAGGACGTCGCCGGCGATGTCGACGTTGGTCCGGCGCAGCTGCGGCACGCACCGCCCCGCGACGAATTCGGCGAGGTGGGCGAGGACCGCCTGGCGCACCCCGTCACGCCAGTAGTCGAGTTCGGCGGACGGCGCGACGGGCACCTCGGCGTGGATGGTGCGCACCGTCCCTCCTCTCGGATAAGTCTTGGTCAGGGCCGGGAAATCCCGGGAAAACCCCGAACGGCGGCTCTGCTTCTGCCTTCTATTCAATGCCACACCCCCACAGGGTGCTGTCCGGGACCCGCTTGGTCATCGTCGCGTAAGGATTGTCGGGCCTGCTAGAACTGCGGTTATGACTCAGCAGCTCAGCGGGAAGGTGGCGCTTGTCACAGGCGCCTCATCAGGCCTCGGCGCGGAGACGGCCCGGCTCTTCGCCGCCCGCGGCGCCACCGTGTTCGGGATCGCCCGCGACGTCGAGAAAATGGCGGAGGTGTTCACCGGGGTTCCCGGCGGGGCCTACGCGTCGGTGGACATCACCGATCCCGCAGCCTGCGCCGGCGGCGTCGCGCAGTGCGTCGAGCGCTTCGGACGCCTCGATGTGCTGGTCAACGCGGCCGGCTTCCATCAGATGCGGCACACCGCCGAGGTCACCGACTCCGACTGGGCCTATGACCTCGCGGTCAACCTCAACGGCCCGTTCTATCTCTGCCGCGCGGCGCTGCCCCATCTGCTCGAGGCGGGCGGCAACATCGTCAACGTGGCCTCGGTCGCCGGACTGGAGGGTGAGGTCTACTCGGCCGGTTACTGCTCGGCCAAGCACGCCCTGGTGGGCCTGACCCGCGCCCTGGCGGTGGAGTTCACCAAGGAGCGCCTCCGGGTGAACGTCGTCTGCCCCGGCGGGATGCTGACCCCGCAGGTGACCGAGTTCGCCGCACCGGAGAACCCGGACTACAAGCTCATCATGCGCATCGCCGCGCCGCGCGGACTGATGGAGCCGGCCGACGTGGCTTCGGTGATCGCGTTCCTGGCCAGCGACGACGCCGCCGCCATCCACGGGTCCGTCTATGCGGTGGACAACGGAAAGCTGGCGGGCTGAGCTCTCACCCCGGCCCCGTCATACTGTGAAGAAGTGCCGTCGTATCCCGTCGAGCATGTCGGCATGCGCGGCGAGCGCCCTGCGCACGGTGATCCCCCGCAACAGTGGCGGGGCACTGATCGCGATGCGTTCGGTGAGCCGTGTGCCGGTCCCGTCGGCCTCGAAACTCACCACCGAATCGAGGCGCACCCTGGGGAACTGCCGGGCGCGGGTGCGCACCGGACCGGAGTGCGGGACGGTCAGCGTCGCGGTGTAGGTGATCGGTAGTCGCAGAACCCCAAGCGGTACAACGTCTTTGATGCGGTAGACCTGTTCGTAGCCGTCGGTTGTCTCGGTCTTCGACAGCGAGCGCACGTCGACCACCAGCGGATGCAGGTCGACGATGTTGTCCAGGTTCACGTAGAAGTCGCGAACCCTGCCGGGGCTGGCCGAGATCTGCGCGGAGACGACCCGTTCGACGGGCGGCATCGGGGACTACTGGACCATTGGGGACTTATTGGGCCGCGTTCTGCAGCAGACCCACCTGATCGGGGCAGTAGGTGTTGACCGCGGCTCCGAGGAACTGCAGGGCCTGCGTCGACGTGCTGCCCTGCGGCAGGTTTTTCTCGATGAAGTTCGCCGAGGCGTAGGCGGTCGTGTCCACCCCGCGGGCCATGCGCTTGCAGGCGATCTTGCCCAGCCAGGCGTTGTAGTCCCGCGGACCGTAGATGCCGAAGCTGTGCAGCTCGTTGGCGAAGTCGATGTCGGGGTCGGCGCCGGCGGGCGCGGCCAGTGCGAGTGCGGCCGCCCCGGCCAGTGCGGCGGCGAAAACCCGCGTCGTGGTGGTCATGCCGTCGATTGTAGGCAGAACAGTTACATGAGCTAATCTCTTGGTCGGTGTAGGTTCCAGCGTCGCGGGGAATGCAATGGTCAAGCTGTGGAGGCGCAAGGCGGCCCCCAGTCCTGTGATCATCCCGGTCGGGGAGAACACCGCCGCCAACCGCCACATCGGCGCCCATCCGGCGATCCCCCGATTCGTCCGGCTGTTCTCGGTACCGATCCTGCTGGGCTGGCTGGCGCTGACCGTCCTGGTCAACACCGCCGTCCCGCAACTCGAAGTCGTCGGCCAGGAGCACTCGGTGTCGCTGGCACCCGACGACGCGCCGTCCCTGCAGGCGATGAAGCGCGTCGGCCAGGTCTTCGAGGAGTTCGACTCCAACTCCTCGGCGATGATCGTGCTGGAGAGCGACACCCCCCTGGGTGACTCCGCGCACGAGTACTACGACGATCTGATCAACCGGCTTCGCGCCGACAGCACACACGTTCAGCACATCCAGGATTTCTGGGGAGACCCGCTCACCTCCAGCGGGGCCCAGAGCGCCGACGGGAAGGCGGCGTACGTCCAGCTCTATCTCGCGGGCAACCAGGGGCAGACACTGGCCAACGAGTCGGTGCAGGCCGTCCGCGACATCGTCGCCAACAAACCGCCGCCGCAGGGGTTGAACGTCTACGTCACCGGGCCCGCCGCGATGACCTACGACCAGCATCACGCCGGTGACAAAGGCGTCCACAAGATCACCGCGGTGACCCTGATCGTCATTCTGACCATGCTGCTGCTGGTGTACCGCTCGATCGTCACGGTCGCGATGGTGCTGGTGATGGTGGGCATCCAGGTGGGCGCCGCCCGCGGCATCGTGGCAGCCCTGGGCTACAACGACGTCATCGGACTGTCGACGTTCGCGGTCAACCTGCTCACCACCATGGCGATCGCGGCCGCCACCGACTACGCGATCTTCATCCTCGGCCGCTACCACGAGGCGCGATTGTCCGGCGAGGACCGCGAGACCGCGTTTTACACCATGTACCACGGGACCGGGCATGTGATCCTCGGCTCGGGACTGACGATCGCCGGTGCGACGTTCTGTCTGCACTTCACCCGGTTGCCGTATTTCCAGAGCCTCGGCATCCCCTTGGCGATCGGCATGCTCGTGGCGGTCATCGCGGCGCTGACGATGGCGCCGGCGATTTTGACCATCGGCAGCCACTTCGGGCTCTTCGACCCGAAGCGCGCGATGAAGACCCAGGGCTGGCGGCGTATCGGCACCGCCGTCGTCCGCTGGCCCGGACCGATCCTCATCGCGTCGACCGTCCTGGCGCTCATCGGATTGATCGCCCTGCCGTACTACTCCCCCAGCTACAACGACCGCAACTACCTGCCGGCGGACATTCCGGCGAACGTCGGCTACGCCGCCGCCGACCGGCACTTCCCGCAAGCCCGGATGAATCCGGAGCTGCTGATGATCGAGACCGACCAGGACCTGCGCAACTCGGCCGACATGCTCGTCATCGACAAGGTGGCCAAGAACATCTTCCGCATACCCGGCGTGGGCCGCGTGCAGGCGATCACCCGCCCGCAGGGAACGCCGATCGAACACACCTCCATCCCGTTCATCATCAGCATGTCCGGCGCCACCCAGCAGCTCAACATGTCCTACATGCAGGACCGCATGAAGGACATGCTGAAGATGGGCGACGACATGCAGGTGACCATCAACACCATGCAGGGCATGTACCGGCTGATGTCGGAACTCACCGGCGTCACCCACGACATGGTCGGCAAGACCAAGCAGATGGTCGAGGACACCAACGAGATCCGGGACAACATCGCGAACTTCGACGACTTCTTCCGGCCGATCCGCAACTACTTCTACTGGGAGCCGCACTGCTTCGACATCCCGGTCTGCCAGGCGATGCGGTCGATCTTCGACAGCCTCGACGGCATCGATAAACTCAGCGACGACCTCGGCGCGGTGGTGGTCGACATGGACCGGCTCGACGCTCTGATGCCGCAGATGCTCACGTTGTTGCCGCCGATGATCGACACCATGACCTCGATGCGCACCATGATGCTCACCATGCAGTCGACGATGGGCGGACTGCAGGACCAGATGCAGGCGATGCAGGACAACGCCACCGCGATGGGCCAGGCTTTCGATGCCGCGAAGAACGATGATTCGTTCTACCTGCCGCCGGAAGTGTTCGAGAACGAGGAGTTCCAGCGCGGTCTGAAGCAGTTCATCTCACCGGACGGCAAGTCGGTGCGGTTCATCATCGCGCATGAGAAGGATCCGGCAACCCCGCAGGGCCTCGCACTGATCGAGAAGATCCGCAACACCGCATTCGAGTCCATCAAGGGCACCCCCCTGGAGGGTTCGAAGGTCTACCTGGGCGGCACCGCGTCGGCGTACAAGGACATGCAGCACGGCTCCAACTACGACCTGATGATCGCCGGGCTGGCGTCGTTGTGCCTCATCTTCATCATCATGCTGATTCTGACCCGCAGCGTGATCGCCGCGGCGGTGATCGTCGGCACGGTCGCGCTGTCACTGGGCACGTCGTTCGGATTGTCCGTGCTCATCTGGCAGGAGATCCTCGGCATCCCGTTGCACTGGATGGTGCTGGCGATGTCGGTGATCATCCTGCTCGCGGTGGGTTCGGACTACAACCTGCTTCTGGTCTCCCGGTTCAAAGAGGAGATCGGGGCCGGCATCAACACCGGCATCATCCGGTCGATGGCAGGCACCGGTGCGGTGGTCACGTCCGCCGGTCTGGTGTTCGCCTTCACCATGGCCTCGATGCTCGTCAGTGACCTCATGGTGGCCGGCCAGGTCGGCAGCACCATCGCCCTCGGCCTGCTCTTCGACACCCTGGTGGTGCGGTCGTTCATGACGCCCTCCATCGCCGCTCTGATGGGCCGGTGGTTCTGGTGGCCGCAACAGGTGCGCAACCGCCCGGTGCCCCAACCCTGGCCGACTCCTGCGCCCGCAGACGATCCCGAACTTGTGACCGCGAATTCCCGAGGAGCATCATGAGTGGCATGAGAATTGCGTCGATCGTCGCGGGGCTGGCAGTCGCGGCCGCCGCGGCCGCACCCACCGCCGGCGCCGACGCCAGCGACGACTATCCGATTCCGCACCGGATGATCGTGACCACGTGCACCGCCGAGCAGATCATGGCCGCGGCGCGCGACGTCCAGCCGGTCTACTACGAGCGATACATGATCGACTACAACAACAAGTCGCCGGAGGTTCAGCAGGCGGCTCAGGATTACATCCACGGCTTCTTCGCCAAGTCCCCCGCAGACCGCCGCGCGTGGTCGGAGGAACTGGCCACCAACATCTACGCCGACCCGCTGGCCTTCCAATGGCCCAACCACGCCAAGTTGTTCTTCAACAACAAGGGCGTCGCCGCCCGGACCACCGACATCTGCGCGCAGTACCCGCCGGGGGACATGTCGCTGTGGGTGTGGTGATGGCCACAGAGGCCGACGCGTACATCTCTCCGGTGATCCGGCGGTGGCTCGACCACATCGGCACCGGCCGGGCCGATGATCTCCACGACATGCTCACCGAGGACGCGGTCTTCTACTCACCCGCGGTGTTCTCACCCCAGCGTGGCCGGGCCACGACCATGGCCTATCTGCTGGCCGCCGAGAAGCTGTTCTTCTCGGCCGACACCGGATTCCACTACGTCGAGAAGTGGATCGGCCCCCGATCGGCGGTCCTGCACTTCGCCGCCGAGGTCAACGGGCTCGCGCTGGAGGGCGTCGACATGATCCACTGGAACGACGAGGACACGATCACCGAGGTGAAGGTGATGATCCGGCCGTTCAAGGCCCTCCAGACCGTGATCGCCACCATGGCGGAGTTGCTCGCCTCGGGCTGACGTAGGTTGCCGCAGGCCGACGCGCGGTCCGCACAGGTTTGCTGAAGGTCGAGATTATTACCGCTCTCGGAGTTGCGCCGTGGCGCTTTTCTTTGCTTTAGCTTCATGAGTACAGTGCTGGGGGCGAGCGCCCGATGACCTGTCCTGCAGGTTTGCCGGCGCGGCGCACCCGAGTTAGCCACCAGGCGGGAGTGTTGTCACATGGGATCACCGAGAGGTGCCGCTGTCCACGTCGGTCGGATCGGGGCGTTGGCGGTGGCGCTGGGCATCGGCGCCTGGGCCCTGGTGAACGGCACCGGTGTCGCCTCCGCTGAGGCGACCGACGCCGCCGACACGTCCGCCACCCAGTCGGCCACGCAGTCGCCGGCCCAGTCGGTGAAGCGCTCCGCGGCGCCCGGCGCAGCCGCCCGCGGTGCTGCGGGTGCCCGATCGACCTCCGGTGACTCCCGGCGCACCCCGGCCGGTTCGCCGCGAGCCGCGGCGAGTCGGGCGAAGGCCCCCGGACCGTTCCGTGCTAACTCTGTGGCCACCACGGCGGCGGTAACCCCGACCCGGACGGGCACCGGCTCCGGCGTCGCCGCACCCCCGGCCGCCCCCTCGGCCGCCCCCCCGGCTGCCGCAGTGGCTGCCGCGGCGGTGCCCGCAACCCTGGGCTCCGCACCGGTCGGCTGGGTCACCGGGCAGAGCAACAACGGCTACCCAGGAATCGGCTGGGCCCAGACCAACAACACCTCGTGGGCGGGCGTCTACGGCACCGACGTCGGCACCATGTGGTTGAACGGTGTCAACGACACGGTGCAGATCGCCTTCGGTGACACCTTCAGCGGCCCGAACATGACCGGTAACTGGCGCTCGAACATTCTTCTACTCAGCCGGGACCTGCAGCTCTACGACGGGCTCAGCCTGATCAACACCGGCTATGCCAATCAGTTCATTCCGGCGGCCCGCAATCAGGTGTTCTTCATCGGCTCGGAGACGACGAACATCCCCACCTCGGCGGTCTACGCGAACGCCAACAACTACGTCAACTACATGTCGGTGAAGTCGTGGGACTCCCCGGGCCGGTGGACCACCAACTACTCCGCGATCTCCATGTACAACCCGACAACCGACAAGTGGGACCTGCAGACCTCGTCGGTCCGCTCAGCCGGCTGGTTCCGTTCGTCGGCTCCGTACCGGGCCGGCGATCAGAACTTCCAGCAGATGGCGTACGTGCTTCAGCCCGAAAGCCAGGTGGCCTCCACCGGCGGCATCCGGTACGTCTACGCACTCGGCACGCCCGCCGGGCGGGCCGGTTCGGCGTTCCTGTCGCGCGTGCCGGAGAACGCCATCACCGACCTGTCGCAGTACGACTACTGGGACGGCACCACGTGGGTGAAGGACAGGCCCAACGTCGCGGCGCCGATCATCGGTGACTCGCCCAACTCGGCGGGACTGTTCGGCTTCGTCGTCGACCTGGCCAACAATCCGAACTTCTTCGGCGGCTGGTTCGCCGGACTGTTCGGCGCGAAGAGCGGCGGCAACGTCAGCGAGATGTCCATCCAGTACAACGACTACCTCGGCAAGTACGTGATTCTCTACGGCAACGGTCTCAACAACGTCATCCTGCGTACCGCCGACACTCCCGAGGGCGCCTGGTCGGATCCGGTCACGATTGCGACGTCGGTCCAGTACCCCGGCTTGTACGCGCCGATGATCCATCCGCTGTCGGGCACCGGTCAGCTGACCGACGCATCCGGCCAACCCGACGCGAGCACCCTCTACTGGAACATGTCGCTGTGGGGCAACTACAACGTCGTGTTGATGAAGACCGATCTCAGCGCGCTCAAGACCGCCCTGGTCTAGCGACGATGGTGATCAACACCCGTCGCGCCGTCGTGCTGTCGGCGCTCGGCGTCGGCGCCGCGCTCACTCTCGGCGCACCGTGCGCCTGGGCTGACCACCCCTCCCAGGGCACCGCCTCCCAGGGCACCGCCTCCGAGGGCGCCGCCGGCACCAAGCCGGCGATCAAGGCCGCAGCGTCGCGCGCCGGGGCCTCCGCTGCACCCGCGGCGCGCACGGCACCGGCGCGCCGGACCCAGACGGTGCGCACGACGGGCCGGACCACGGCGCGGGCGCAGCCCGGTCTGAGCATCACCGATCCGGGACAAAGTCCCTTCGATCTCTCCAGCGGGCCCACCCCGGCCGCTGAACTCAGCGGCATCGCCTACAGCGGGGGCACCGACTACTACGCGGTCGGTGACGACGGCGCCACCTCGATCTGGCAGGTCTACACGTCGCTCAACGGAATGAACGGTCTGATCCGCTCCAGTGTCGTCACCGGTGGGCTACCGGCTCCCGGACTCGGCGCCGACTCCGAGGGCATCGCAGTGCGCCGCGAGACCAACAGCGCTTGGGTGTCGGATGAAATCGCCTCCAGCATCACCGAATTCAGTCTCGCCACGGGCGCGCAGATCGGTACCGTTGCGGTCCCGTCGATCTACCGGTCGGCAAATGTGCAGAACAACATGGGACTGGAATCGCTGAGCTACGCCGCCGGCGTGCTGTGGACGGCCAACGAGGAGGCTCTGCGGCCCGACGGGGAGCTGTCGACTACGACCGCCGGAAGCTGGGTCAGGATCCAGCAGTTCGGCGGCACCGGGATGTCCGCCCAGAACCAGTACGCCTACCGCACCGACCCGATCTCGGAGATGTCGCCGTTCATCACCGTGGAGCGCAGCGGGCTGGTGGACCTGCTCGCATTGCCCGACGGCCGGGTTCTGAGCCTCGAACGGGAGTTGGGCGGATTCCTCCCGCACTTCCGCTCTCGGATCTACCTGCTCGACTTCACCGGGGCGACGGACGTCTCGGCCGTGCCCACACTGAGCGCGGGCGGCTTCACCGCGGTGACCAAGACCCTGCTGTGGCAGGGACTGTTCGGGTTCAGCAACTTCGAGGGCATCACGCTGGGGCCGAGGTTGCGTGACGGCTCCTACGGCATCCTGCTGGTGTCCGACAACGGCAGCGGCCAACTCGGCCAGCGGCAGACGGTCCTGCCCCTGGTGTTACGCGGCCTCACGATCTCGCCGGGATCGACTCCCCCGGCCACGTCGGTGGTCTAACCGCACTGGGCCAACTCACGAGCCAGTGCGTCGCGTTCGGCCGGTGTCACCCACAGCCGGTAGGCGGCCTTCACGTCGATGATCCGCGTCACGTAGGTGCAGCGGTAGGAGGTGTTCGGCGGTAACCACGACGCCGCGTCACTGTCACCCTTCTCCTGGTTGACCCATCCGAGGGTGGATTGGAGATTGCGCGGGTCGTTGGCGAAGTTGCGTCGCGTCAGCTCGTCCCACTCCTGGGCGCCCGTCTGCCAGGCGTCTGACAGCGCCACCATGTGGTCGATCTGCACCAGCGCTGAACTGTCCGGGCCGCGCCGGAACTCGACCGACGTGCCGGTGTAGGGATCGTTGAGCACTCCGCTGAGTACGGCACATCCGTTGGAGTCCGGTTTGAGCACGATGTCGACCAGATCGCGGCGCAGGATGTCGTTGCGGGTGTCGCAGCCGTTGCGCCCATCGGCCACCGTGACGTCGTCGGTCCACGCATCGCCGAAGAGACTGCGCGCATATCCGGTCTTGGGCGCCCGGCCCTTGACCAGCAGCGAGTCCAGTTCCGCGACGACCTCGGGTGAGGGATCGGCCGCCGCCGGATACGCCGGTGCCACCAGCGCAACCGCGGCCAGGACCGCGCAGACGTGACGTGCGTGACGTGTCGAGGCCCCCATGGCCCCGAGGCTACCGCCCGGGTCTGACGATCATCCCCACCAGAACGCGGTGGCGACCGCCAGATACAGCGCGATCAGCACCGCACCTTCAAACCAGTGCGACTCCCCGTCGAAGGTCACCAGCACGGCAACGAGTGCGGACATCATCATCGCCGCGAGCAGCAACGGCGAGAACACCAGATCGAATCCCGGCTGCCCGAGCCAGCCGGCGGCCAGCACCACGATGGGTGCGATGGTCAGCGCGATCTGCACCGGTGACTGCAGAATCACCTGAACCGCGTAGTCCATCTGGTTCTTGGCGGCCAGCTGGATCCCGACGAAGTTCTCCACCGCATTGCCGGCGATGGCGACGATCACCAGACCGGCGAACACCTCGTTGATCCCGGCCGCGTCCATGGCCGGCTGCAGGGCCGAGACGAACCACTCAGAGACGAATGCCGCGCCGAGACCGGCCACCGCCAGCATGCCGATCGCCATCGCCAGCGGCCACTCCCCGTGCGCCGTCGCGCTGCTGGCCGCCTTCGTCGAATCCGGGCTCGCCGCGATCGGATCGCGTCGGTCGCCCCGCAGCGTCGCCGGCAGCGACAGCAGGAACAGCATCAGCATGATGACCGACACCACCACCGACACCGTGCGTTCGTGAGTGGCCGCCGGGGTGTGCATGGCCGCGGTGAGTGAGGGCACCGCGAGGATGAACACCGCCAGGGTGAACATCAACCCGAGCGTGCGCCCGTCGTCGGCGGCGAACCGCTGCCTGCCGTGTTTGAGACCACCCACCAGAATCGCCAGTCCCAGCACCAGCAGCACGTTGGCCAGGATCGAGCCGACGATGGTGGCTTTCACGACGTCGAACAGCCCGGCCTTGAGCGCGAACAGGATGACGAACAGCTCCGGCAGATTGCCCAGCGCGGTCTGCAGGATTCCGGTGGCGGCCGGACCGAGTCGGTCGCCGAGGGCCTCCACCGAGCGCCCGACAAGGGACGCCAGTGTGGCCAGCGCCACCGCCGCCACCACGAATGCCACCACGGGGCTGGAGTGCGCATAGTGCAGCACGCCTGCCGCAACGGCTGTTATCGCCGTGATCGCGAACATCATCCGGTCGCGGCTGCTGAGCAGAGGCGGTTTGGTCGCGGTGGTCATCACAGCGGAGGAGTTTGCCAGAATTCAGACATGCACGTCGACGCCATGACGATTCCCCAGCCACTTTCCCACGTCGGCGAGACCGCCCGGCGGACCCGCGACGCCGGATTCGCCGGCCTGCTGTTCACCGAAACGGGGCGCACGGCGTATCTCAACGCCGCGGTCGCCTCGCAGGCCGCGCCGGGACTGGATCTGTCAACCGGGGTCGCCGTGGCTTTCCCGCGCAGCCCGTTCGTGACGGCGGCGACAGCGTGGGAACTCCAGGAGGCGACCGGGGGAAGGTTCCGGCTCGGTCTGGGCACCCAGGTCCGCACCCACGTGGTTCGGCGCTACGGCGTGGCCTTCGAGCGACCGGGACCGCGGCTGCGGGACTACGTGCTCGCGGTCAAGGACTGCTTCTCGGCGTTCCGCACCGGAACACTCGATCACCACGGCGAGTTCTACGAACTCGACTTCATCACCCCGCAGTGGAGCCCGGGCCCCATCGACGCACCCGATCCCCAGGTGGACGTCGCCGCCGTCAATCCGTGGATGCTGCGGATGGCCGGCGAAGTGGCCGACGGTGTGCACGTCCATCCGATCGGAGAACCGGGATATCTGGGCCGGCACGTCATTCCCAACATCGCCGAAGGCGCCGCCAAGGCCGGGCGCGCACCGTCGGAGGTCGCGGTGATCGTTCCGGTGCTGACCATCGTCGGCGACACCGACGAGGAACGTCACACCGAACGCGAACTGGTTCGCGCCAGCATGAGCTTCTACGGCAGCACGCCCAACTACGCCTTCATCTGGGATGAGGCCGGATTCGAGGGGACCACCGCGCGGATCCGGGAGAAGCAGAAGGCCGGGGATTTCCGCGGCATGGCCGCGCAGATCACCGACGATCACATCGCCGTGTTCGCCACCGAGTCGAGCTGGGACGGGCTCGCCGACGCACTGCGCGCCCGCTACGAGGGCATCGCCGATCGCATCGTGCTGTACAACGCGCTCAGCGACCCGGGTCGCATCGAGCGGTACGGAGAAGTGGCGCGCCGGATACAGGATTGGTGATGCGACGAGGAGTACATGACCACATGGTCATGTACTCTGGCCCAATGGTGTCGATGTTCGACGGTGTCGCGGTCCACACGTCCGGAACGGGACCGGCAATGGTCCTGCTGCACGCCAATGGTGGCGACAGCAGCGATTTCGCCGCGGTGCGCGACCACCTTTCGCAACGTTTCACCGTGCATGCGGTCGACTGGCCGGGCTGGGGTGACAGCAGGAAGGACGCAACCCCGAGTGCACTCGGTTACGCCGAGTTGCTGCCCCGGCTACTCGAACGACTGTCAGGCGGTCCATTCATCCTCGTCGGCAACTCGGTGGGAGGTTTCGCTGCGATCCAGACCGCGGTCAAGCGTCCAGACCTCGTGCGCGCGCTGATCCTCGTCGACCCGGGCGGGTTCACGCCGCGGTTCTTCGGAACCCTCGCCGCCTGCCGGGCCATCGGCTCCCCCGGTCTCGCCCCCTCGATGATGCGTGCACTGCCCCGGTTGTACCTGCGTCGCAACACTGCCGCCGTTCAGGCGATCCGAGACCATGCCGTCGCCATGTCACGCGACCCGCAGCGGGTTGGGGCGTTCGCATCGGTCTGGCGGTCGTTCACCGACCCTGATCACGACGCTCGTACTTCCGCAGCTCGGGTGGTCGCACCGACACTGCTCGTATGGGGCCGTCGCGATCCCGTACTGCCGTGGCTCATCGACGGCCGCCGAGCCAGGCGCGCCCTGCCCAGTGCTCGTGTAGTCACGCTCCCCTGCGGTCACCAGCCATTCGCTGAGATGCCGGCGGAGTTCCTGTCCGCGCTTGATGGTTTCCTTTCGGCCATCCCGGAGATTCATTGAGTACGCCGAGCACGCCGGTTCGGCGCCGAGGGCCGGGCAGTCGCGCGGACGCATCGCATCCGACCCGTCGTGAGTTGCTCGATGCCGCACTCACCATTGCCGATCGCGGTGGACTCGATCAGCTGAGCGTCAATGCGGTGACGCGGCAGGCAGGTCTCGCCAAGGGCACGTTCTACGTGCATTTTCCTGACCGCGCGGCTCTCCTACTCGAACTGCACCGTCACTTCCACGATGAGCTTTTCGCGGCTATTGCAGCGGCCACGGCCGCTGACAATCCGGGCCCGGCCCGCGTGCAACGTCGAATCTCCGCGTTCCTCGACGGCTGTCGCCGGCAACCGGGAGTCCGGGCGATGCTGCTTCAGGCGCGCAGTGAGCCCGTCATTCTCAGCGAAGTCACCCGCCGCAACGATCAAGCGGCACGGTTGCTGGCCGGCGATCTTCGCGGCGTGGCCGCGTATCCACTTGGTCGCGCGCGCCTGCTCGTCTCCGCCACCGCCGAGGTCGCACTAGGGGAGCTCACGGCAGGGCGGTCACTCCCACGCCTTCGCGGCGAGTTGGCGGCGTTCATTCCCGGGCACTGAAGTTGATGACCTCGCCGCGGTTGATCGAGACCCAGTCGCGGGCCTCCAGGTAGGGCCGGAACGTCTCGGTGATCGCCGCGCCGTCGGCCTCGGTCTTGGGTCGCTGCAACTCGTACAGGTGCGGGAACTCCGTCCACGCCACCACCGCGTCCCACAGCCGCACCGCGGCCGCACCGGCCGGCGGGTCGATCAGCACCGGCCCGAACAGGCACTGACCGTCGGGGAAGAACAGCGTCGGCACCCCGTACCCCGCGGCGTCGATCACCCGACGGTGATCGGCCAGCACCTCGTCGCTGGTGGTCGGGTCCGCGATCGCCTCGTCGACGATGTCCGGATCGAAACCCAACTCCTTCAGAAGATGTCGGGCCACGGCCGGCTCATGCGGTTTGTGGCCCTCGGCGTGCAACGCGCGCGCGGCACGCTCGTACCAGGCGTCGAGGTCGTCCATCGACCGCCGGCGCAGCAGCGCCCCGATCCGCATCATCGACCATCCGTAGGACCACTCCCGCTCCCAGGGATGCTTCTTGCCCTCGACGCGGTTGACCTCTTCGAGGCTGAAGAACCGCCAGTTGATCGTCAGCCCGGTCAGGGCCCGCACCTCGCGGATCCACAGCGAGGTCTGATAGGCGTACGGGCACATGACGTCGAAGTGGAAGTCGACGTATGCCGGGGTCTCGGTCATGACAAGAGCCTAGGCGGCGTTGGGCAGCAGCGGCGGGCACTGTCCGGCTGCATCGGTGGCGAGCTCGAAGTGCCAGGTCTCGTTGGCGTAGATCTGGCACAGACCGAATCGGGAGCCGTTGGCGATCAGCCACTGGTCGGCGGCCGGGCCGCCGATGTCGACGGCCTGACCGGACACGTGATGGGAGTGCTGCGGCGTCTGCACGTACTGCCGGGCGGCGGCGAGGCTGCCGTAGGTCGCCACCGCGTCGTCGAGCAGCTGCTGCTGAAACTCCGGCGATCGCCAGCCGGAGGTGATCGTCATCGCGACGCCGTCGGCGGCGGCTGCGGCCGCCGCCTGCTGCACCGCGGTCAGCAGCGCCGGGTTGAGGTAGCCGACGGCCGGGTTCGCCACGTCGTACGGGCTCAATGCCTGGACGTCCGCGCGCGCCGCTGCCGTCCCTGCGGCTAAACCGGCGATCGTCACCGCGATCATCGGTATGAGAAGCCTGCGCATGATGTAGACATCATCCCATGGCACTGGTCCTGGCCTTCGGCGTCGTATTGCTGATCAGCGTCTCACTGTCCGGTCTGGCGGCCCGCACGGTGCTCTCGACGGCTCTGCTGTTCCTCGTCGCGGGCGCGCTACTCGGACCGGGAGGCCTGGGTGTGGTCACCCAGAGCGCCGAGGACGAGATCGTCGCCGTGCTCGCCGACATCGCACTGTTCACGGTGTTGTTCACCGACGGCCAGCGCGCCAGCGTCCCAGCACTGCGGGAGGGGTGGCGGCTGTCGGGACGCGCACTCGGCCTCGGGATGCCGCTGGCGATGATCGGCATCGCCGTACCCGCCCATTACCTGGCGAACCTCGACTGGGCGACGGCATTTCTGCTCGGCGCGATCCTGTCCCCGACCGATCCGGTGTTCGCCTCCGCGCTCGTCGGCCGTTCGGACATCCCGCTGCGACTGCGACGCCTGCTCAATGTCGAGTCCGGTCTCAACGACGGTCTGGCGCTGCCGTTCGTTTTGATCTTCCTGTCATTGGCCAAGCATGAGAGTTCCCACCTGGGCACGGTCCTGCTGGAACTGGTCCTCGGTCTGGTGATCGGCGTGGGTGTCGCCGTCGTCGTCGCGCTGGCGTGGCGCGCCACGATCCTCACCGCCGAGCCGCGCCTGCAGCCGCTGGGGCCGGTCGCCATCGCGATCGTCGTCTACGCCACCTGCCACATGACACACGCCAACCCTTATCTTGCGGCGTTCGCCGCCGGCTCGGCGCTGGCAACGCTCGATCACGTCGCCGCGGAGGCGTTCGAACCGTTCGGCGATCTGCTGTCCGAGCTGACCAAGTTCGCCGCACTGCTGTTGTTCGGCGCGCTGATCACACCTGAGCGGCTCTCCCACCTTGGCTGGCAGGGCTGGTTGCTCGCCGTGCTGGCGATCGTGGTGGTGCGGCCGGCGTCCATGCTGCTCTCACTGGTCCGCACGCCGATGCCGCGCTCGGAACGACTGACCGCGGCCTGGTTCGGTCCCAAGGGTTTCGCGTCGGTGGTCTACGGCCTTCTGGTGCTGCAGGCAGGCATCCCCAACGGGGAGAAGCTCTTCGACCTCATCGCCGTCACGATCGCGATCTCGATCATCGTGCACTCGTCGACCGACGTTCCGGTGGCCCACAGGTTGCGCATCGAGCCACCGGATCATCTGCCCGCAGGACAGCACGACCCCGCGCAGCTCGGCGGGGCCCACCTAGGGGAATTCGATATAGCGTCCGACCCCCGCCGCGGTGGCACGGTCGAGCACCAGTGAACCCAGCGCCACATCGTCCATCGCGATACCCATGTTGAGGAACATCCGCCGTCCGGTGACCGGCACGTCGTACTCGCCGGCGACGACGGCCGCAAGGTGCGTGTCCGGTGTGGGCAGCCCGAAGAAGTACATCTCCCCGGCGACGGAGCCGTACTGACCGAGATCGTCGACGCAATAGACGACGGCGTCGTCGAAGGCCTTCTGCGCCAGCGCATCGTCGTAGTCCACCGGCAGCAGTAGCGCATCGGGATCGGTGTTGGTGCAGTCCAGCTTCGGATCCAATGGCACGGTGATGGTGGTGATCACCAGATCCGCGCCGGTCACCGCGTCGGTGGGTGACGTGGCGGCGCGGACCACCCGGTCACCCGCGGTCGCCAGCATCTCCAACGCCCGCCCCTCGTTGCGGTCATAGGCCGTCACGTGCGTCAAACCGGGATGAACCTCCAGGGCGACCTCGAGGTGACGATGGCCCTGAAGTCCGCAGCCGACGATCGCCAGGTGCTTGGGCTCACCGGGCACGTGACGCATCGTCACCCCCGACACCCCGGGCGTGCGCATCTCGGTGATCCATCCGCCGTCCATCAGCGCGACGGGCCGGCCGGTCTCGGCGTCGTTCATGATCATCACGCCGTAGATATAGGGAAGGCCCTTCGCGTTGTTCTGCTCATAGCCGGCCACCCATTTCAGGCCGATGCGGTCCGAACCGCCGAGGTAGGCCGGCATCGCGTGGATGAAGGCGTCCTCTCGTGAGGTGACCTTCGGCTTCGGCGGGTTCTGCACCAGGCCGGCCGCTTTCTGCCGGAAGGCGTCCTCGAGAACGTCGACGATCTCGCCCCACGTCAGGCCGAGGCCTTCCAGGTCGGCACGGTTGAGGACCAGCATCTGGTTGTCGCTCATGAGAAAGCACCGTAACCTGCCCCGTTGCCGAAGCCGCCTATCATCGCGGTCATGAACCCCGCACCAGGCTTTCGGTCCGTTCCGCCCGGTTGGTATCCGGACCCGTCCGGTGCCCCGCTGCAGCGCTTCTGGGACGGCAACGCCTGGACCGCGCAGACCGCCGCCGGGTATCCCCCGGTGGGACAGCAGCCACGTCCGCCCTGGATTCCGTGGATCATCGCCGGGGTGGCGGTGGTGCTCGTGCTGATCGCTCTTCTGGTGGCGTGGATGATGCGCCCCAGTCGCATGGGCCAGCCAGGTCAGCCGGGTCAGACCAGCCAGCACGTCGCGATGTCGATGCCGGTGTCGTGATCGCCCGCCTGGTCGCCTTCTGCGTTGCCGGACTGATCGGAATCACCACCGGCATCCCGACGGCTCTCGCCGACCCGCCCGGGGCTCTCGCCTTCGGCGGCCTGCAGCGCACCTATCTCGTCCACGCCCCCGCCGGGCCGGCAACCGGGCTCGTGCTCAATCTGCACGGCGCCGGTCAGTCCGGCGCGCAGCAGGCCGGACTCACCGGCTACGACGCGATCGCCGACCAGTTCGGCTTCGTCGTCGCCTACCCCGACGGCATCGACCAGAGTTGGGCCGATGGCCGCGGCGCCTCGATCCCCGACCGCCAGGGCGTCGACGACGTCGGCTTCCTGGCCGCACTCATCACACGGCTGTCCGCCGAATACGCGATCCCGCCGGGACGGGTCTTCGTCACCGGCATGTCGGCGGGGGCTTTCATGGCCAATCGGCTGGCCTGCGCCCGAGCGGACCTCGTCTCCGCGGTCGCCCCGGTGGCGGGAACGCTGGGGTCCGGCGTGGGGTGCGCGCCGTCGCGTCCGGTGTCGGTGCTCATGATCCACGGCACCGCCGATCCGGTCGTGCCGTTCAACGGAGGTCCGATGGTCGGCCGCGGCGGGCCCAGCACGATCATCTCGGCGCCGGCGCTGGCCGAACTGTGGCGTCAGGCGGACGGCTGCGGCCCGTTCGTCGAGGAGGCGGCCCTGGGACCGGTTGCGCGCGCGGACGCTTCGGGATGCGCCGGTGGCGCCCAGGTGACCCTGGCGCGGGTCAATGGCGGCGGGCACACCTGGCTGGACGCGTCAGCGGCGACCGGTCAGTTCTTCGCCTCACACTGAGGCCTTCGCTACACCGGGTCGAAACCGGACACGAGCCAGCGGCCGTCTACCTTGTCCAAGGTGACGCGCACACTTGACGGCGTCATCGTGGGAGACCCTGTCCCTATGGTGACCGTCTGATTGACGAAGGCCAGGACCACCGCGTGGTTCGTAGTGGCTGAAACAGATGCTACCGCGGGGACTTTCGCGTTGGTCGAGATCTTCTTCTCTCTGGCGCCGGGAATCACCGTCTCGTTGATGAGTGAGGTGTAGGAGTCCAGGAATGTCCCGGTCAGCCGATCCCGGGCAGCGTTGAGGTCGCGGTCGACGGTATCGGCACGGTAGCTGAGGATGGCTTCGGTGGCCTGCCGCGCGGCTTCCACGGATTCCTTCGCCGCACGCTGCTCGCCCTGCAGGGAGGTGTCAAGGTACTTCGACACCCCCGCGCCCACGGCAAGCAGGAGCGCAAGCGCGGGCAGCACGCGGGTGGCGACCAGGCGCAGGCTCACACGACCAAGCTTCACGGGACCCGTCTTCATGAGACGAAGTCCACCTTCGAGACCTTGGCCTCATCGCCGTTCTTGGTGACGGTCAGGCGCATCCGCCAGTACCGCGGCTGGGGTTCGAGCCTCCCACCGGTGGAAGTCGTGACACTGACCGCGACGAGTACCCGGCCCTCGTCGCCGTTCACCGATTCCAGCCCCGCCTCGGTGACGGTGCCCTGAGATTTCGACTCCGCCTTGCGAACCACGTCGATGAAAGGCGCCGACCGGGCCCGGAAGTCGTCGTAGAAGGGACCCGTCGCGGAGTCGAGAATGCGCTGCACATCGGCCTCGGCGTGGGTGTAGTCCACGGTGGTCAGATTCGCCGCGGCCTGCCGGGCGGCCTGCACCATCAGAGCGCGGGCGTCGGCGGCCCGGTGATCCCGGTAGGTCTGCGCGGCGATCGCGGCGCACAGCCCGCCGAGTGCGACCACGACCGCCGATCCCACGATGAGCGCGGTGCGCAGCGAACGGCGCGGGGGCGCGGTCGGCTCGTCAGCGACCGTGTCCACCGTCGTCGACTCTTCGACGACCGTGTCCACTGCGCTGTCAGTGCTGTCAGTGCTGTCAGTGCCGTCGCTGTCAGTGCCGTCGTCGTCCTCTGAGTCGACATGCGCCTCAGTCATCGCGGTCTTGCTCCTCCTGGCGGGTGATGAATGTTCAGGCTAGCCTGCCGGTGCTATGAGACCTCTGCGTTGGGCGCTCGCCGCCTGGGGCATCGTCGTGGTGGCCGCGGCTCCGGCCGCGCACGCCGACGCCGTCGCCTACCTGGTGAACATCACGGTCCGGCCCGGGTACAACTTCCCCAACGCCGACGCCGCCCTGGCCTACGGCAACAGCCTCTGCGACAGGGTCGGCCAGAACACCCCCTATTCCGCCTTACTCGCCGGGGTGAAAGACGACTTCCAGACGCCCGACGACTATCAGGCCGCCTACCTGGTCAATCAGGCCGTCAATGAGCTCTGCCCGGCGCTGATCTGGCAACTGCGCCGATCAGCGGCCCACTACACCGGCGGGCCGGCCCGGTGAGCGGACGCGCGCTGCGGGTCCTCGGGATCGCCCTGACCGCCGCCGTGCTGGCGGCCCCGCCTGCCTTCGCTGACAACTCACGGCTCAACAACTCGGTGGCAGCCAACGTCTACACCGTTCGCTACCAGGCCGGCTGCCGGCCGCCGGACATCAAGAGCGATCCCGCGCTACGACTGGCCGCGCAGTGGCACGCCGACGACGTGCTGAACAACCGCGCACTCGACGGTGATCTCGGCTCGGACGGCTCCACACCCCAAAGCCGAGCCACCGCAGCGGGTTACACGGGAACAGCCAGCCAAACAGTCGCGATCAACCCGGCATTGGCGATCAACAACCTCGACGTGATCACCCAGTGGTTCAACAACCCCCGTGCCCACGCGATCATGGCGGATTGCGCGAACACCGCGATCGGCGTGTGGTCGGTCAACAGTCTGGACCGATCGGTCGTGGTCGCCGTCTACGGACGACCCGGCTGACACGCGTTTAAATCGCCCTGATCCGATCGGGCTGATTGAAACCCGGCCGGACCGGCACGCAGCCAGTTGGCGCACCGGACCGGATTCGCTGCAACGCACCCCCGGTGAGCACCCATAACGTTCACGCGTGGCACAGAACCTCCGCACCGCTTCGGCGCCCGGCTCGCCGTGGACCAAGCCGGCTCTGGCCGTCGGGGACTTCATGGTGCTTGCCGGCGAGACCTTCGCGGCCATGGTCCGCCCGCCACTGGCCTGGCGCGAGCTGCTCGATCAGATCTGGTTCGTCGCACGGGTGTCGATCGTCCCGACGATCATGCTGTCGATCCCCTACACCGTCCTCATCGTGTTCACCCTCAACGTCGTCCTGCTCGACGTGGGTGCCGGCGATCTGTCCGGAGCCGGCGCGGCCCTGGCGTCGGTCACCCAGGTCGGTCCGGTGGTGACGGCCATCGTCGTCTCCGGTGCGGGGGCGACGGCGATGTGCGCGGATCTCGGCGCCCGGACCATCCGCGAGGAGATCGACGCGATGACGGTCATCGGCGTGGACCCGATCCGGGCACTGGTCGTACCACGCGTGCTCGCCGCCACCTTCGTCGCGCTGATGCTCTACTCGGTGGTGGCGGTGGTGGGCCTCTCCGGCAGCTACCTGTTCGTGGTCTTCGTCCAGCACGTCACGCCCGGTGCGTTCGTCGCCGGCATGACACTGCTCACCGGGCTGCCCCAGGTGATCGTCTCGCTGGTGAAGGCCATGCTGTTCGGACTCTCCGCCGGCCTGATCGCGTGCTACAAGGGCCTGTCGGTCGGTGGCGGTCCGACGGCGGTCGGCACCGCGGTCAACGAGACGGTCGTGTTCTCATTCATGGCGCTGTTCCTGATCAACATCCTGGCGACCGCGTTCGGTGTGAAGGTCGCCCCGTGACCGGGGTCCAGCGATGACGGTGATCGACTCCACCCGCAGACTCGGTGAGCAGACCGCGTTCTACGGCGCCGCGCTGGCCTCCACCGCCGACGCGGTGCGCCGCTATCCCGGCGAGGTGCTGCGGCTCATCGCGGTCATGGGCATGGGCACCGGCGCGCTGGCCATCATCGGCGGCACCGTGGTGATCATCGGCTTCCTCACCCTGTCCACCGGCGCCCTGATTGCGGTGCAGGGCTACAACACCCTGTCCAACGTAGGCATCGAGGCTCTCACCGGATTCCTGTCGGCTTTCCTCAACGTCCGCTTCATCGCCCCGGCCACCGCGGGCGTCGCCCTGGCCGCCACCATCGGCGCCGGCGCCACCGCGCAGATCGGCGCGATGCGCATCAACCAGGAGATCGACGCGCTCGAGGTCATGGGCATCCGGGTGATCACCTATCTCGCCTCGACCCGCATCGTGGCGGGCGTTCTCGTGGTCATCCCGCTCTACACCGTTGCCGTGCTGATGTCCTTCCTCGCGACGCGATTCGGCACCACGATCGTCTACGGCCAGTCCCGCGGCGTGTATGACCACTACTTCTTCACCTTCCTGCAGCCGTCGGACCTGATGTGGTCGTTCATCGCCGCGCTGTCGATGGCGGCTGCGGTGATGGCCGTACACACCTACTACGGATTCACCGCCACCGGCGGCCCGGCCGGAGTGGGAGAGGCTGTCGGCCGCGCGGTCCGCACCTCGGTGACCGCGACGGTATTCGTGCTGTTGACCATCACGCTGGCGGTGTACGGCCAGTCCGGCAACTTCCACCTGTCGGGGTGAGCGCCGTGGCCGAAGGCACGTTCAACTCCTCGCGCCGCGAGCGCATCGACCCGATCTGGTTCGCGCCGATCCTGTTCGCCGTCATCCTCGGAATCATCGGCATCACCGCACTGCTGTTCAACGGGTCGCTGCGCGACGTCGTACCGCTCACCGTGGTGTCCGACCGGGCCGGGCTGGTGATGGAGCCGGGCGCGAAGGTGAAACTGCGCGGCGTCGAGATCGGACAGGTCAGCTCCATCGGGATCGACACGAACAATCACGCCACACTCAAGCTGCGCATCGATCCCAAGCCGTTCAAGTATCTGCCGAGCAACACCGAAGCGGAGATCAAGTCGACCACGGCCTTCGGTGCCAAATACGTCGACTTCGTGGTGCCCGAGAACTCCGCCAGTCCGGCCGGTTTGAAACCCGGCTCGGTGCTGCGTTCCCGCAACGTCACCGTCGAGGTCAACACGGTCTTCCAGAACCTGCAGGCGGTGGTGGGCGCAGTCGACCCCGCCAAACTCAACGCGGTGCTGTCCGCTCTCGCCGAAGCGGTGCGAGGCAAGGGCGAGGTGATGGGCCAGGCAATCACCGCCGCAGACGACGTTCTGCTCGCCGTCAACCCGCGCATGCCCACCATCGCCAAGGACTGGCGACTGTTCGGCAGCACAATGAACGCCTATTCGACGGCCGCGCAGGACATCCTCTCCACATTGGACTCCTTTGCGATGACCAGTCAGACCATCACCGCCCAGTCGCGCGCCCTCGACGACGTCCTGCTGTCCGCGATCGGATTCTCCCGGTCGGGACTGTCGGTACTGGCGCCCAATCAGGAGACCATCGTCCGGGCGCTGAACACCGTCGAGCCCACCACCGCGCTGCTCGCGACCTACTCCCCGACCTACACCTGCCTGTTCCAGGGAGCGCAGTGGTTCCTGGAGAACGGCGGCCGGGACGCCCTGGGCGGCAACGGCAAATCAGTCGTCATGGATTCCGCCTTGCTCTTCGGCGACGACCCCTACCGCTTCCCCGACAACCTGCCGAAGGTCAACGCCAGGGGCGGACCGGGCGGGCGGCCCAGTTGCGGATCGCTGCCCGACCCGACCAAGAACTTCCCGGTGAAGTATCTGGTCACCGACACCGGGTTCGGCGACGGACTGGACATGCGTCCCAATCCGGGCATCGGCTTCCCCGGCTGGGCTGACTACTTCCCCGTCACCCGCGCCATCCCCGAACCGCCGAGCATCCGCTACCCCGGCCCGCCCGCACCCGGGCCCCTGCCAGGACCACCGCCACCGTGAGGCGCAGAACCATCGGGGCCGCACTGCGCGTCGCGGCGTTCACCGCCATGTGCCTGATATTCACCTTCGCCCTGATCACGGTCTTCGGTCAGT
>JBAXCK010000022.1:0-30407 GCA_037141465.1 Mycobacteriaceae bacterium
AGGTGCACTCATCAGTCTGGCTGACCGCGCCGAGCAACTGGACGGCTATCGATAACCGCAGAAATTGAGCGGAATTGGTCCCGGCCCTCACCAGCCACTTCCGATGACCCCCACTTTGATAGGCGGGGTCATGGTCGACAATGGTCGACAATGGTCGCCATGTCCGAAGCCCGCAGTTCAGCACGACGGAAATTCGCCGCGGCGGCGCTGGCCGCCACGACCCTGGCTCTGCTGTGCTGTAGCGGTTCACCGGCGGTGGCAGACCCGGCGCCGTCCACTGAGAACACTGCAAGTACACCGTCGGGTGCCCAGCCCAGGCTGGCATCGGATCCGGTGAAGATCGGCGCGGACCTCGTCGCCGACGAACTGGCTCTGCGTGACCCGTCGACACCGCAACCGCTGCGGGTGGCCGCCGCACGCCGCCAGCAGGCGGCCTACCGCGCGATCGGGCGCAACCCGGCCTGGGACGCCGTCATCCGTCCGACGATCCCCGCAACCTTGGCGCAGGTGTACGACCTCAACATCGACGCACGCAGACAGCTGAATGCGATGGCCGTCGTGCGGGACACCCTGCCCGCGTGGCGTATTCAGCCCCCCGCACCCGCCGAGGAGCTACTGGCCTATTACCGGGACGCGCAGGCGGCCACCGGCGTCGGCTGGAACTATCTGGCCGCGATCAACTTCGTCGAGACCCGATTCGGCAGCATCGCCGGCACGAGCACGGCCGGTGCGCAGGGGCCGATGCAGTTCATGCCCGCTACCTGGTCGGCCTACGGCCAGGGCGATGTCACCGTCCCCCGCGACGCCATCATGGCCGCGGGGCGGTATCTGGCCGCCAGCGGCTTCGCCGGCGACCCAAGCCGGGCGATCTTCGCCTACAACCATGCCAACGAGTACGTGCGGGCGGTGAGTGATTATGCGGCCGTCCTCGCGGCGGACCCGTCGATCTTCGGCCACTACTACCTGTGGGATGTCTACTACTTCACCTCAGCCGGCGATGTGCTGCTGCCGATCGGCTACTCGGCAGGCGAGCGGATCCCGGTGGCCGACTACCTGGCCAGCCATCCGCAGTGACGCGTCAGGCCCGCTGCCACAGGCAGCGCCCGCTCAGTTCCAGGTAGAAGAGCTTGGGCAGCAGTTGCAGCGACAACGGCCGGCCCTCCTCCCCCTCGGTGCGCACCGGATCGGCCAGCACACCGGCTTCCACCACGGTGCTCTGCTGCGCGCTGCAGGTGGTCTGGGGGTCGAGCGGGGTGGCCGTCCACTGGCCCGCGGTCAGGTTCGGGTTGCGCATGCCCTGCCCGTGCAGGGTGATCACCGGCCCGTAGCTCAACCAGGAGTCGTTGGGCTCGAACGGGGTCTGGACGTCGCTCCATCCGTAGGCACCCGCGGGCGTCTGTGTGCAGACGGCGTAGGTGCGCTGGTCGGGCAGCAGGGTCATGGTCCCGTCGAGCTCCGCGGTGCAGGCCGGAACCGTCACCGGGGCCGACGGATCGGCGTGTGCCACTGACGGGCTGGCGAGGACCAAGGCCACCATCAGCGCCGCCAGGCAGAACTTGCTGTTCACATGGTGTCTATCGGCAGCCATCGGTCCCGCGTTAGCCGAACACCGGCAGCCGCCGCCTGCGCGCCAGCCGGTCCAGGCCGGCCTGCATCTCACGGCGGACCCGGCCGTCGATCTTGGCGGTGTCGGCCTCGCTCGACCACTGCGATGCCGCGTCGATCGGCTCAAGCACCTCGGCGACGATCTTCGACGGCAGCGGCATGTTCACCGGTACCAGGACGCTCAAGCCGAACGGCAGCCCGAGGGACACCGGCAGGATGTCGGTGCGGAACAGCCTTCGCTCCAGGCGGGTGAGCCCGAGTGCATGGGCCAGGCGCCGTCCGCGGGTCAGATAGAGCTGTGTCTCCTGCCCGCCGATGGACACCATCGGCACGATGGGCGCCTTCGCATCGACGGCGGCTGTGACGTAGCCGGTCCTCCCCCCGAAGTCGATGACGTTCTCGGCAAGGCTCGGCCGGTACACATCGATGTCGCCACCCGGGAACAGCAGTACCGTGGCATCGGCGGCCAGGGCCTGTGCGGCGTTGTCATCGTTGGCCGCGATCACCCCGAGATGATTGAGGAAGGCCGCGCCCGGGCCCCGGAAGAATGAGTCGTGCGCCAGCACGTAGAGCGGCCGTTCGTAACCG
Source organism: Mycobacteriaceae bacterium (assembly GCA_037141465.1). Lineage (GTDB taxonomy): Bacteria > Actinomycetota > Actinomycetes > Mycobacteriales > Mycobacteriaceae > Mycobacterium. The sequence continues at coordinate 2,194 of JBAXCK010000022.1, forward strand.
AAGCGGTGGTAGTAGTCGACGGCGAACACCGCGACGTCCGGTGTCACCAGACCACCGGAGTGGTTGCTCACCAGCAGGCTGCGTCCGGCCGGGATGCGGTCGAGGTGGCGAACCTCGGAGCGGTGATACACCTTCACCATCGGTCGCAGCAGATCGACCACCTGACGGGTGAGCGCCGCGTCCCAGTGACCGACGTGGTTGTCTGCCATCGTCGGCCCTGGCGTCTTACCCGTAGAGGGCGTCGATCTTGTCGTGGAAGTTGTCCACCACGACCTTGCGCTTGAGTTTGAGGCTCGGTGTCAGATCACCGTTCTCCACGGTGAGTTCGCGATCGATGATCGCGACCTTCTTGACCTGCTCCCAGCGGTTGAGGTGCTTGTTGAGTTCCTCGACGTAGCCCTCCACCGCCGCCTTGGTCTTCTCGTCGCGTGCGATCTCGCTGAACGACTTACCGCCGAGTCCGTTGTCGCCCGCCCACTCGTTGAGTCCGTCGGCATCGAGGCTTACCAGAGCGACGCAATACGGCTTGCTCTCGCCGTAGACGATTATCTCGCTGGCGAACGGGCAGATGCCCTTGAACTGCGCCGAAATCGCCGACGGCGCAACATATTTGCCTTGCGACGTCTTGAACATGTCCTTCTTGCGGTCGGTGATGCGCAAGAAGCCCTCGGCATCGAGTTCGCCGATATCTCCGGTGTGGAACCAGCCGTCCGGTTCGATCGCCTCGGTGGTGGCATCCGGCAGATCGTGATAGCCGTTCATGATCCCCGGCCCTCGGAGCAGGATCTCGCCGTCCTCGGCGATCTTGACCTCGGTCTGCGGCAGAGTCCACCCGACAGTGCCGAAGCGGTAGGCGTTCGGGCGATTCAGTGACGACGCCGCGGACGTCTCGGTGAGTCCATACCCCTCGAGGACGACGATGCCGACAGCGTCGAACCACTGTGCGATCTCTCGGTCCAGAGCTGCCGAGCCGGAGATGAAGAATCGCAACCGGCCGCCGAAGCGCTGGCGGATGGTCGACAGCACCAGGCGGTCGGCCAGCCTGTACTGAACCGCGAGCAGGGGCGACACCCGCTCCCCGGCCTGCTTGAGTCGCGACACCTGGGTGCCGACACTGATGGCCCAGTCGAACAGGGACTTCTTGACACCGCCCTCTTTGATCATCATCTCGTTGATGCGGGCGTGCACCTTCTCGAAGATGCGCGGGACCGCGCCCATGATGGTGGGCTTGATGACCGCCAGGTTGTCAATGATCTTGTCCACCCGGCCGTCGATCACGGTCGGGAAGCCGATCGTCAGCGGCAGCGCGAGCATCACCTTGCCGAACGCGTGGGCGAGCGGCAGCCACAGGTAGTTGAGGTCGCGGTCGGAGAGCACACCCATGGCGTCCATCGCGGCGGCCGTGTAGGTCCACGACTCCTGAACGAGCCGCACGCCCTTGGGTTTGCCGGTGGTGCCCGAGGTGTAGATCAGGGTGGCCAGCTGATCGGGACGGATCCCGTCGACCCGCTCGGTCACCGCGTCGGGCGACTCCGCCAGCAGCTGCTTGCCGCGCTGCTTGAGGTCATCGAGGGTGATAACCCAGTCGCCGTCGCCGGCACCGTCGATGAGGACCACCTTCTCCACGGCCGGCAACTCGGCGCGGTGGGCGAGCAGCTTGTCGACCTGTTTGTGATCCTCGGCGATGACGATGCGGCTGCCGGAGTTGGCCACGATGAAGGCGACGTCCTCGGCATTGGTCGTCGGGTACACCGTGGTGGTGGCCGCCCCGGCGGCGAGGATGCCGAAGTCGGCAACCACCCACTCATAGCGGGTTCCCGATGCCAGGGCGACCCGGTCCTCGGGGTTGATGCCCAGTGCGATCAACCCGGCGGCGATGAGTTCGACCTGCTCCCCCACCTGCTGCCAGGTCACGCTGGCCCATCCGCCGTTCTCCGGGTACCGGAACGCCTCGGCCGCCGGAGTGGCCGCGACCCGGTTGAGGAACATCTTCGGCACCGACGCCGCCCGGTTCTCGATCTTGCCGAGGTCGAAGCGTTCTTGGGATTTGTGCAGGCCTGCCATGGTTCGAGTCTATGGAATGGCGGCGGGGTCGGTGTGGCGGAATGGCCAGAACCGGTCAGCGGCCCACGTCAGCCGTTCGGGCTAGCGCAGCGGCGGCGGCGGAAGGCCGGGGGCCGAAACGCAGGCCTGGCTCGTTCCGTCGAGCAGAGTGCCCGGCGGGCAGGCGGGCACGCACTGAAAACCGGGCGCCTGGGTGTCCTGGACCAGGCCGGGTGGACACACCGGCACGGCGCCCGCCACGGGGACACCGACCATGAAGCCACCGACGCCGACTGCGACGGCAAGCGCGGCGACGACGAACCCGATCCGGCTCGACATGGGCATATCGTATCGCCGTTCCGGAGTATCGCCGGGGAGGCGCACCGTGACATCGTGACCCCTATGAGGACATCGTGACCTCTGTGGACTGGCAGGTGAGGGATGCGACGACCTCCGATGCGTCCGAACTCGCACGGGTGGCGGCGGCGTGCTTTCCGCTGGCCTGTCCGCCGTCGACCGCGCCCGCCGACATCGCGGCGTTCATCAGTGCGAACCTGTCCGAGGACCACTTCAGGCACTACATCGCCGACCCTGCCTGCAACGTGCTTGTCGCCCGCAGTGCTGAGCGGATCGTCGGGTACGCCATCGGGATCCGGCACCCCGACGGTCAACCCGCGGAGTCGTCAACGATCGAGTTGTCCAAGCTCTATGTGCTGCCGGAGTTCCACGGCGGCCCGGCAACGGAGCTGATGCAACGGTGCATCGACTGGGCCACCCGGTGCGGTGCTCCGGCGCTGTGGCTGGGCGTCAATCGCCACAACGAGCGCGCGCAACGGTTCTACCGCAGGCACGGCTTCGAGGTCACCGGGACGCGGTCGTTTCAGGTCGGCGAGGCCCTGGAATCGGACTTCGTCATGGAACGCCGGTTGCCCGACTCGAGGCCGCAGGACTAGACAGCGCCAGCAGGCGGGAGGTGGCGCGCAGATATTTCTTGCGGTATCCGCCGGCCAGCATGTCAGCGGTGAAGATCGTGTCGATCCTCGCACCGGATGCCACGACGGGGATGCCGGCGTCGTAGAGCCGATCGGTCAGCGACACCAGGCGCAACGCAACGCTCTGGTCATCCAGCGGGTGCACCCCGGTGATGTGTACCGCTGTCACACCCTCGATGAGGGCGAGGTAGCGCGACGGATGCATGGTGGCCAGATGTGCGCACAGGGCGTCGAAGTCGTCGAGTGTCGCGCCGGGACATGACTCGGCGCGCGCCCTCACCTCTGCGTCGGACAACGGCTGTGGCGCCGGTGGCAGATCCCGGTGGCGGTAGTCCGGGCCCTCGATGCGGACGGTGGTGAAAATGTCTGCCAGCGTGTTGATCTCCCGCAGGAAGTCCTGTGCGGCGAAGCGGCCTTCGCCGAGTTGTTCGGGCAGCGTGTTCGACGTCGCGGCGATCGACACGCCGCGCTCCACCAGTGCCGACAGCAGCCTTGAGATCAACGTCGTATTGCCCGGATCGTCGAGTTCGAATTCGTCGATGCACACCGCGGTGTAGTCGGCGAGCAGATCGATGCATTCGGCGAATCCGAAGACACCCGCCAGTTGGGTCAGTTCACCGAAGGTCGCGAACGCCCTGGGACGTTCGGCGGAGTCCGGCAGCTCCCAGTAGACCGATGCCAGCAGGTGGGTCTTGCCCACCCCGAATCCGCCGTCGAGGTACAGGCCGACTCCGGGCAGCGGGTCGCGGCGGCCGAACATCCGCTTACGGCCGGCGCGCCGGCGTTGCGCCTCGGAGCAGAACGCACGACACGACGTCAGCGCCGCCGACTGGGTCGGCTCGGACGGATCCGGGCGGTAGCTGTCGAACCTGACGTTGGTGAAGGTCGGCGGTGGCACCAGTTGGTCGATCAACTGATCCGGTGACACGGTGGGGTGACGATCCACCAGACGGCCCGGCATGTTGCAATCGTGGCATGCAGAAGGCCGAAGCGGTTCGGTTCACGCTGCTCGGCGGCCATGATGCCGTCGACGACGACCGGCTTCGAGACCTCTACACCTATCCCGCGACCGATTCCGGTGCTGTGGTCCGCGGCAACGCGATCGTCAGCCTCGACGGGGGCGCGACCACCGCGGGCACCTCCGGCGGGCTCGGCGGCCCCGGTGACCGCCGGCTGTTCGCCACCCTGCGGGAGCTGGCCGACGTGATCGTCGTCGGCGCCGGCACCGCCCGCGCCGAGAACTACGCCGGCGCCCGCATGACGGCAGCACAACGTCGACGCCGGCAGGAGTGCGGCCAGAGCGAGGTCCCGCCCATCGCGCTGGTGACCCGCAGCGGAGTGCTCGACCGCGACCTGCCGGTGCTCGCCGACACCGAGGTCCCCCCGCTGCTGCTGACGTGTGCGAATTCCGCCGCCGGCGTGCGAGCCCGATTGGGATCGGCCGCCGAAGTGCTCGACTGCTCCGGCCCCGACCCCGACCGGGTCGACTTGTCGCGCGCACTCCGGCTTCTCACCGACCGGGGCCTGCGGCGGGTACTGACCGAAGGCGGGCCGAGTCTGCTGGGCGCCTTGATCGCTGAGGGCCTGATCGACGAACTGTGCCTGACGACGGCGCCGATCATGGTCGGCGGCGCGGCGTTGCGGATCGCGACGGGAGCCGACGACGTGCTCGCCCGGATGCGGCGCGCGCACGTCCTCACCGATGAGGACGGCTACCTCTACAGCCGCTACATCGTCGACCACGTCAGTCCTCAGTAGGGTGGTGCCCATGCGTCGGCACGGTCGAATCATGGCTGCGGCCGCCCTGGCGACGATCGCGGTGACACTGACGGGCTGCGCGCCCTGGCTGGCCGCCGACCCGCAATTCGCCAGCGACTCCGCTCGCAATCCCGGCTCGGGTCCCACCACCAGCGCCTCGGCGGGCGGACCGGCCGAACTGGTTTCACCCAGGAACGACCTGCCGTGGCGGGACTGCACCTCGAAGGCTCTCGATGATGCCGGCGTCCCACCGATCCCGGGCGTCGTGCTGGAGTGCGCCGACTTCGACGCCGACCTCGACCCGATCTCCGGGGCCAGTGGAACGCTGACCATCGGCGCGATGCGGGCCCGCTCGGTTCAGACTCCCCCCAACGCCGGACCCCTGGTGTTCACCACCGGTTCGGACCTGCCGTCCTCACTGCAGCTGCCGGTGTGGCTCTCACGCTCGGGTGCCGACGTGCTCAAGACCAGGCCGATCGTCGCGGTCGACCGGCGCGGCATGGGTCGCTCGAGTCCGATCAACTGCCGCGATCAACTCGATCGACAGGAGATGCGCGAGCAGGCACAGTTCCTCTCGGGCGATGATCCGGTGGCCAAGCTGGGTGCGATCACGACGACGGCTACCACCGGATGCACCGACGCGATCTCGCCGGGCGATTCGGCGTACGACACCGCCCGGGCGGCGGAGGATCTCGAACGGCTGCGCTCCACCTGGGACGTCCCCGGCCTGGCGATCCTCGGCATCGGCAACGGCGCGCAGATCGCGGTGGCCTACGCCGGCTCGCACCCCGAGAAGGTGGCCCGCCTGGCGCTGGACTCGCCGCTGGCACCGGCCGTCGCCGCCGAAGCCGCCGCCGAGGATCAGGCCAAGGCGCAGCAGAGCGCCCTGGACGCGTTCGCCGGCCAGTGCGTCGCGGTCAACTGCGCGCTCGGCCCCGATCCGAAGGGTGCCGTAGATGCACTGCTGAGTTCGGCTCGTGAGGGCCGGGGACCGGGCGGGGCCGCGGTGTCGGTGTTGGTCAATGCGATCGTCACCGCGCTGGGCTACCCGAACGGCGATCGGGTCGGCAGCACGGTGAAACTGGCCAACGCTCTGGCCGCCGCCCGCACCGGCGATCTCAATCCGCTCAACAGCCTGATCAACCAGGCCGAGGCGGTGCGTCTGACCGACGGCCAGTTCGTCAACGGCTGCAGCGACGCTCTCAACCGCCCGACGCCGGACCGGGTGCGCGAACTGGTCGTCGCCTGGGGCAAGACCTACCCGCAGTTCGGCGCCGTGGCCGCGCTGAACCTGGTGAAGTGTCTGAACTGGCCGAGCGGTTCGGCGCCCAAGGATCCGAAGAACTTCAAGATCGGCGTTCTTCTGCTCGGCGTGCAGAACGACCCCATCGCAGGATCCCAAGGTGTGCCGGCGACCGGAGCGACGATGATCAACGCCGGCGCGACCAGCAAGCGGGTGATGTGGCAGGGCATCGGCCACGGAGCGTCGGTCTACACCGGTTGCGCCCTGCGGCCACTCCTGGACTACCTCAACACCGGTAAAACACCGGAGGTCGACATCTTCTGCCCCGCCTGAGCGTCAGAGGCTTTGCCCGGGTGTACGGTGCCGTCGTGGTCGCTTCGCTCCTGCGCGATGCATTTCGCCCGCGCACCAGCCCGCCGAGTACCCAGACCGTGCTGCGCTCGGCGCTGTGGCCGATCGCCATCATGTCGATCATCCACCGCAGCTATGTGCTGACCTCCAACGGCTACATCACCGACGACTGGGCACCCGTCTACCGCGCAGCCCGCAACTTCCGCGCCGGTGTCGACATCTACAACGAGCACTTCGACTACGTGGACCCGCACTACCTCTACCCGCCGGGCGGCACACTGCTGATGGCACCGTTCGGCTACATCGACAGCGAGTTCGCCGCCCGCAACTGGTTCATCGTGCTCAACACCGTGGCGATCATCGCCGCGGCCTGCCTGTTGGTCCGGCTGTTCCGCTTTCCACTCACCTCGGTGGCGCTGCCGGCACTGCTGGCGGCCATCTTCGTCACCGAGTCGGTGACCAACACCCTGGTCTTCACCAACATCAACGGCTGCATTCTGCTGGCGGAGGTGCTGTTCTTCCGGTGGTTGCTCGCCTCCGACGAGCCGGGAGGCACCAGCCGCCAATGGCTGGCCGGCGTCGCCATCGGGTTGTCGCTGGTGGTCAAACCGGTGCTCGGAGTGCTGCTGCTCCTTCCGTTTCTCAACCGGCAGTGGCGGGCGGTGGTGGCCGGTATCGCGGTGCCCGTGGTGATCAACGCGGCGGCGTGGCCGCTGGTGGCAGACCGCGGCAACTTCGTGAACCGGACGCTGCCCTACATATTCTCCATCCGGGATTACTTCAACTCCTCGGTGCTGGGAAACGGCGTGTACTACGGGCTGCCGATGTGGTTGATCACCGCGCTGCGCCTGCTGTTCCTCGCACTCGCGGTCGGCAGTCTGTGGCTGCTGTACCGCTATTACCGTGAGCGTGACCAACTCTTCTGGATGCTGACCTCATCGGGTGTGCTGCTGATCGCGTCGTGGCTCGTGTTGTCGCTGGCACAGGGCTATTACTCGATGATGCTCTTCCCGTTCCTGATGACGGTGGTGCTGCCCAACTCAGTGCTGCGCAACTGGCCGGCCTGGCTGGCCACCTACGGCTTCTTGACCCTGGACCGCTGGCTGATGTGGCGCTGGCCGACCACCGGCCGGTTCCTGGAGTACATGAAGATCACCTACGGCTGGTCATTGATGCTTGTCGTGGTGTTCTGCGTGCTGTACTTCCGCTACCTCGACGCCAAGGCCGACAACCGCATCGACGACGGTATCGACCCGGCGTGGATGCACCGCGACGGCGGCCGCGCTAGCGTGAGCGCATGAACATTCCTGCGCCCAGACTTGCACTCAGCGACGCCGAGTGGCGTGAGCGGCTCAATAAGGCGGAGTACCACGTTCTGCGCGAGGCCGGCACCGAGCGGCCCTTCACCGGCGAGTACACCGACACCAAGACCGCCGGCGCCTACCAGTGCCGGGCATGCGGGGCAGAGTTGTTCCGCAGCACCGAGAAGTTCGAATCGCACTGCGGCTGGCCGTCGTTCTTCGACCCGGCTGATTCCGACGCGGTGATTCTGCGGTCGGACGACTCGCTGGGTATGCGTCGGGTCGAGGTGCTCTGCGCCAACTGCCACAGCCATCTGGGGCATGTGTTCAGCGGCGAGGGCTACCCCACGCCCACCGATCAGCGTTACTGCATCAATTCGATCTCGCTGAAACTGGTGCCTACGGAGAGCTGACGCTCTCGCGCGATTTCATCGCGACGAGGTGCCCGGCGGTCACCGGTGCGCTGTAGTGGTATCCCCGAATCACGTCACAGCCGTATCCCGGTTTTCCCATCACGGCAGCCTGCCGACGAGCTCCTCCACGCTGACCCGCGGACCGGTGTAGAACGGGATCTCCTCACGGACGTGCAGGCGCGCCTCGGTGGCGCGCAGATCCCGCATCAGATCGACGATGCGGTGCAATTCCGATGCCTCGAAGGCCAGGATCCACTCGTAGTCGCCCAGCGCGAAGGCCGGCACGGTGTTGGCGCGCACATCCTTGTAACTGCGGGCCGCCATGCCGTGGTCGGCCAGCATCTTGCGGCGTTCGTCGTCGGGCAGCAGGTACCACTCAAGCGAACGCACGAACGGGTAGACGCAGACGTAGTTGCCCGGCTCCTCGCCGGCCAGGAAGGCCGGCACATGGCTCTTGTTGAATTCAGCAGGACGATGCAGCGCCACACTGCTCCACACCGGTGTGACGGCGCGGCCCAGTGTGGTGGTGCGGCGGAAGTCGCTGTAGGCGTGCTGGAGCGCCTCCACACGTTCGGCATGGGTCCAGATCATGAAGTCGGCGTCGGCCCGCATACCGGCGACGTCGTAGAGACCTCGGACCACGACGCCGCTGTCCTCCTGTTGCTTGAGGAAGGTGGTGGTCTCGTCGATCACCCGGGCGCGGGACTCCTCGTCGTAGCCCAGCACGCCGGGCCGGGTGGCGAACGTCGAGAACATCACGTACCGGACGGTGGCGTTGATCTCGTCGTAGTTGCGTCGGACCATGCGATCAATGGTGCCACGCGGGGCGGCTCCTCAGGCGCGGCGGTTGACGTTATCGCTGCTCAGCGCCGCCTCAGCGGCATGCCCTGCGCTCGCAATACACGCCGGCACCCCTACCCCGTCGAGATAGTTCCCGGTGACGGCCAGACCGGGGGGCAGGCCGGCACGCAGTTCCGCGACCAGTGCGCCGTGGCCCGGGCCGTACTGCGGCAGTGCGTCGATCCAGCGATGCACCAGCACTTCGAGGGGATCGGGGTCGACGCCGAACACGGTCCGAAGGTCCTCCCGTGCCCACTCGGTGAGAGTGGCCTCGGGCACCGTGCGGGCGATGTCGTCGCCGTACCGGCCGAAGGACATCCGCACCAGTTCCGGACCGCCGTGGCGCCCCCATTTGCGACTGCTCAGCGTGATCGCCTTGGCGTGCACCATCTCGCCGGTGGCCACCAGCACACCGGACTGCGGCGGCAGCGGGGTGCCGGCAGGCAGAGCCATCGCCAGCACCGCCGACGACGCGTGCCGGATCCGGGCCGCGAGCGCGGCGGACTCCTGCGCCAACGGTGCGAGCAGTTCGGCGGCCGCCGGCGCAGGCGTGGCGAGCACCACAGCGTCCGCACTCCAGGACCGGCCGTCCCCGGTTGTCAACGCCCAGCCCGTCGCGTCGGTGTCGATTGCGGTGACCGCTGAGGCCACCCAGTGCGGGTTGCCGGCGCGCACGAGTGCCTCCAGCAGTACCCGGTACCCGCCGGCGATCGCGCCGAACACCGGACCGGCGGCACTGGGCGGCAGCGACGTTCGAACCGCTGCGCTCAGGCTGGGGGCGCCGGCGTCCAGTGCGGCCGCCACGGCGGGCACCGCCGACCGGATGCCGATGGTGTCGCCGGACCCGGCGTACACCCCGGACAGCATCGGGTCCACGCAGCACCGGACCACCTGCTCGCCGAACCGGTCGGCCACGACCGCACCGACCGGCGGATCCTCTCCGGGCTGCCACCTGAGAGCGCGATGGGGTTCGTCCTCGATCTTGGCGACGGTGGCCGAATCGACCAGACCCGCCACCGACTGCGCCGAGGCCGGGATGCCGTTGACCGCGCCCGCGGGCAGGGGGTGCATGCGGGCGCGGCTGTACACGGTGGGCCGAACCCCGGTGGTGGCGATCTGCCGGTCGGCCAGTCCGAGTTCGGCGAGCAGTGCCGGCACCTCCGGCCGGCGGGCGACGAACGCCTCGGCACCGATGTCCAGCGGTTGGCCGCCGAGATGCTCGGTGCGCAGCACACCACCGAGCCGGTCGGCGGGATCGAACAGCAGGATGCGCGCCTGCGGCCCCGCCTGCCGGCGGATCCGGTAGGCCGCGACGAGCCCCGAGATACCGCCGCCGATGACGGCGTAGCCGGGCGCGGCCGCCGGACTCACAGCGAATGCACCAGAGCCACCAGGTCGGTGATGATCTGCGGGTCGGTGCCCGGCAGCACCCCGTGGCCCAGGTTGAAGATGTGACCGCCGGCGCCCGCGTCCACGGCGCGCCGGCCGTCGTCGACCACGGCGCGCGCGGCCGGCTCGACCACCGGCCACCCCGCCAGCAGCACCACCGGATCGAGGTTGCCCTGCAGGGCCTTGCCGGGTTCGACCCGCGTGGCGGCGTCGGCCAGCGAGGTCCGCCAGTCCACGCCCACCACGCTGGCACCCGCCTGGCCCATGGCACCGAGCAGTTCGCCGGTGTTGACCCCGAAGTGCGTCATCGGCACCCCGTGCCCGGCCAGTGCGGCGAACACCCGTGCGCTGTGCGGCAGGACGTAGGTGCGGTAGTCGGCCGGGGACAGCGTTCCGGCCCAGGAGTCGAACAACTGGATGGCGTCGACACCGGCGTCGAGTTGCACACGCAGAAAACCGATCGTCAACTCGGTCAGCACTTCCATCAGCGCGTGCCACGTCGACGGCTCGCCGAGCATCAGCGTCTTGGTGCGCTCGTGGAGCTTGCTGGGTCCGCCCTCGACCAGGTAGGAGGCCAGGGTGAACGGTGCGCCGGCGAAACCGATCAGCGGCACCTCACCGAGTTCGCCCACCAGCAGGCCGACGGCGTCGGACACCGGCGCCACCCCGTCGAGCCGGCACGCTTTCAGCGCCCGCACGTCCTGGGCGGTGCGCACCGGCGACGCGATCACCGGGCCGACGTCGGCGACGATGTCGAGGTCCACCCCCGCCGCACGCAGCGGGACCACGATGTCGGAGAACAGGATCGCCGCGTCCACACCGTGACGGCGCACCGGCTGCAGGGTGATCTCACAGATCAGCTCGGGGTCGAAGCAGGCCTGCATCATGGTGTTGCGCGCACGCAGCTGCCGGTATTCCGGCAGCGACCGGCCGGCCTGGCGCATGAACCACACCGGGATGCGGGACGGCTTTCCGCCGGTGGCCGCAGCCAGGTACGGCGCCTCGGCCAGCAGGCGACGGGTGCTCACCGCGTCCATGCTGCCACGGGGTCCGGCGCGCCTGCCTGCGCGGTTCGGCCGTTGGGGCTAGCGTCAACTGAGTGACCAGTGCCGAGCCGGGCGAATTCCGCGAGGCGGTGGCGGCGATGAACGCCGCCGCGGTGCGCCCTGAGATCGAATTGGGTCCCATCCGTCCGCCCCAGCGACTCGCACCGTTCAGCTACGCGCTGGGCGCAGAGGTCAAGCGTGACGACACCGAGGCCGAGCCCGCCGAGGGCGCCGATGGCGAGGCCTTCGGCCGGCTGATTCTGCTGCACGACCCCGACGGCTCCGACGCATGGGACGGCACCATGCGGCTGGTGGCCTTCATCCAGGCCGACCTCGACCCGAGCGAGGCGGTGGACCCGCTGCTGCCCGAGGTGGCGTGGAGCTGGCTGGTGGACGCACTCGAGGCACGCTCCGAACACGTCACCGCCCTCGGTGGCACGGTGACCGCGACCACGTCGGTGCGCTACGGCGACATCTCCGGGCCCCCGCGTGCCCACCAGTTGGAGATGCGGGCGTCGTGGACGGCGACCACGCTCGCCCTCGACGCGCATGTGCAGGCGTTCTGCGAGGTGCTCGAGCATGCCGCCGGACTGCCCCCGGTGGGCGTGACCGACCTCGGCTCACGCTCGAGTTCGCGCTCCCGCGCCTGATATGGCGCACACCGAACCCGGCGAACCGAGCGTCGTCGAAACTGTCCCCGACGAACCCGAACCCACACCACTGCTGTGTCCGGCCGAGGGCGTCCCGCCGGTCTCGGTCAGCGCCGATGACATCGCCGCCGCCGCGGACCGGCTCGCCTCGGGAAGCGGACCGTTCGCCGTCGATGCCGAGCGTGCCTCCGGTTTCCGCTACTCCAATCGCGCCTATCTGATCCAGATCCGCCGCAGCGGTGCCGGAACGGTGCTCATCGACCCGGTGAACCACGGCGGCAGCCCCATCGACGTGCTCAGACCACTCGCTGAGGTGCTCGGTGCCGACGAGTGGATCCTGCATGCCGCGGACCAGGACCTGCCGTGTCTGGCCGAAGTGGGTCTGCGGCCGACCGCCCTGTACGACACCGAACTGGCCGGACGCCTCGCCGGTTTCGAGCGCGTCAACCTCGCCGCCATGGTGCAGCGGTTACTGGGCCTGGGCCTGGCCAAGGGGCACGGCGCGGCGGACTGGTCCAAACGGCCCCTTCCCGCAGCATGGCTGAACTACGCCGCACTCGACGTCGAAGTGCTCATCGAGTTGCGCAACGCCACCGCGGATCTCCTGGGTGAGCAGGGTAAAACACATTGGGCGAGTGAGGAATTCGAATACCTGCGGTGCGCGCAGAGCGCCCCGACGCGTCGCGATCGCTGGCGGCGGACCTCGGGGCTGCACAAGGTGCGCACCCGGGAGGGCCTGGCGGCCGTGCGCGAACTGTGGACGGTGCGCGACCGGATCGCGCGCCGCCGCGATATCGCACCGGGCCGCATCCTGCCCGATTCGGCCATCATCGACGCCGCCCTCTCCGGAGCGACCACGGTCGAGCAACTCACGGCGCTGCCGGTGTTCGGCGGACAGAAGCAACGCAAGTCCGCACACGTGTGGCTCGAGGCTCTCGAGGCGGCCCGGCACGCCGACCCACCCGAGCTCACCGAAGCGAGCGACGGACCACCACCGGTGATGCGCTGGAGTAAGCGCAAACCCGAGGCGGCGGCCTACCTCGAAACCGCTCGCGCGGCGATCACCGAGGTGTCGGCCCGGGTGGGGGTGCCGGCGGAGAACCTGGTGTCGCCGGACCTGGTGCGCCGGCTGTGCTGGGACTGGGCCCCCCGCGCCGGCGTCGACGACGCGGTGGAGGAGTTCCTGTCGCGGGGAGGTGCGCGCGGTTGGCAGCGCGCCCTGGTGGCGCCCGCCCTGGCCGGCGCGCTGAAGAGCCCGCCGCCGGCGAGTCCCTAGTCGATCCGCTCGGTGACGGACTCGTCCCGCGCCTCGAGAGCGGCCACCCACCCGGTTATCTGACGGGCGATGTTGCGTTCGGTGAGGCCGACGTCGGTCAGCACCTCGCTGCGCGAGGCGTGCTCGAGGAACTGCTGCGGCACGCCGACGTCGCGGCACGGCACGTCGATCTCGGCGGCGCGCAGGGCGGCGCTGACCGCCGAGCCGACGCCGCCACGGACGCCGTTGTCCTCGACGGTGACCACGAGCTTGTGCCGGAGCGCCAGGCCGTTCAGTTCTGCGGGTACCGGCAGGACCCAGCGCGGGTCCACGACCGTCATCCCGATGCCCTGGTTGCGCAGGCGCTGGGCGACGCGCAGTGCCATACCCGCGAACGAGCCGACCGACACCATGAGCACATCGCTGCCCAGTTCGTCCGACGGACGGGCCAGGATGTCGACGCCGCCGAGCGGCTCCAGCGCCGGGATGTCCTCGCCCAGTTCACCCTTCGGGAACCGGATGGCGGTGGGTCCGTCATGGGTGTCCAGCGCCTCGCCGAGTTCCTCACGCAACCGCGCGCCATCGCGCGGCGCGGCCACCCGGATTCCGGGAACGATGTTGAGCATCGATAGATCCCAGACGCCGTTGTGGCTGGCGCCGTCATTGCCGGTGACCCCGGCGCGGTCGAGCACCATGGTGACGGGCAGCTTGTGCAGGGCGACGTCCATCATGACCTGATCGAATGCCCTGTTGAGGAACGTGGAGTACACGGCCACCACCGGATGCAGCCCGCCCATCGCAAGGCCGGCCGCCGAGGTCATCGCGTGCTGCTCGGCGATTCCGACGTCGAACAACCTGTCCGGATAGCGCTCGCCGAACGCCGCGAGTCCGGTCGGACCGGGCATTGCGGCGGTGATCGCGACGATGTCGCGGCGCTTGGCCGCATACGCGATGAGCGCGTCGGAGAACACCGACGTCCATCCGGGCGCGGACGCCGTGGCGGCAAGACCAGTCTCGGGATCGATGACGCCGCAGGCGTGCATCTGCTCGGCTTCGTCGTTCTCCGCCGGTGCGTACCCCATGCCCTTGCGGGTCACGACGTGCACGATCACCGGCGCGTTGAATCCACGCGCATGCCGCAGAGCGTTCTCCACGGCGTGCTCGTCGTGACCGTCGATGGGGCCGACGTACTTCAGCCCGAGATCGGTGAACATCGCCTGGGGTGACACCGCGTCCTTGATGCCGGCCTTGATGCTGTGCATCGCCTGGTAGCAGACCTCACCGATCACCGGCATGCCGCGCACCACCTGACGTCCGCGCTCGAGAACGCGTTCGTAACCCGGTTGCAGCCGCAGACCCGCGAGGTGGTCGGCCAGACCACCGATGGTCGGCGCGTAGCTGCGCCCGTTGTCATTGACGACGATGACGATCGGGCGACGCGCAGCGGCGATGTTGTTCAGCGCCTCCCAGCACATGCCGCCTGTCATGGCCCCGTCGCCGACGACGGCCACCACGTGACGGTTGCGGTGCCCGGTGAGTTCGAAGGCCTTCGCCAGTCCGTCCGCGTAGGACAACGCCGACGACGCGTGGCTGGACTCGACCCAGTCGTGCTCGCTTTCAGCACGCGAGGGATATCCCGACAGTCCGCCCTTGGATCGCAGCGTGTCGAAGTCGCCGCTGCGCCCGGTCAGCATCTTGTGCACGTAGGCCTGATGGCCGGTGTCGAAGATGATCGGATCGTGCGGCGAGTCGAACACCCGGTGCAGGGCAAGCGTGAGTTCGACCACACCCAGGTTGGGACCCAGGTGTCCGCCGCTGGCAGCGACCTTGTGGATCAGGAACTGGCGGATCTCGTCGGCGAGGTCGCTCAGCTGCTGCTGGTTGAGGTGCTGCAGATCAGCGGGGCCGCGGACCTGTTCGAGCATTGCCTCATTCTACGCATCACGCGCGGCCCCGCCCGGTGACGGTCGGTACACGTCGGGCACCCCGTCGTGGTCGTCGTCGGCGGTCTCGAGGGTGAAGATCTCCCGGTAGTGGCGGTTGCGGATTCGCAGCACCACCGCCGCGCACGCGGCCGCCAGCAAAGAACCGATCAGCACGGCCACCTTGACGGTGTCTGCGCGCGGGGTGCCGGTGCCGTAGGCAAGATCCCCGATCAGCAGCGATACCGTGAATCCGATGCCGGCCAGCATCGAGACGCCGACGACGTCGATCCAGCGCAGTGACGGGTCGAGATCGGCCCGGGTGAGCGCGGCCAGCAGACGGCTGGTGCCGAACACCCCGGCGGTCTTGCCGATCACCAGACCGCACACCACCCCGACGGCGATCGGGTCGCTCAGCGCTGTCACCAATCCGTCATAGCCTCCGAAACTCACGCCCGCCGCGAAGAAGGCGAACACCGGGATCGCGAAGCCGGCCGAGACCGGCCGGATCAGATGCTCGAAGTGCTCGGCCAGCCCCGGCCCGGCTTCGGGCCCGCCGTTCTTCTTGCTGCGCATGACCGGAACGGTGAAGCCGAGCAGCACACCGGCGACGGTCGCGTGGACGCCGGATTCGTGCATCAGCACCCAGGTGGCCGATGCCAGCGGAATGAGCAACCACCACGATCGCACCCGACGCTGTACCAGAACCGCGAACAGCGCCAGGGGCACCACCGCACCCAGCAGTGCGGCGAGGTTCACCTTCGCGGTGTAGAAGATCGCGATCACCGTGATGGCCAGAAGATCGTCGACCACGGCGAGGGTGAGCAGGAAGGTCCGAAGCGCGGCCGGCAGGTGGGTCGAGATCACCGCGAGCACCGCCACCGCGAACGCGATGTCGGTCGCGGTGGGCACCGCCCAACCGCGGGTGGCTCCGTCGCCGGCGCGTGCGGCGAACGCCACGAAGATCAGCGCCGGCACCACCATGCCGCCGATGGCCGCGGCGATCGGGAGCGCGGCCCGTGCAGGATCCCGCAGATCTCCGGCGACGAATTCGCGTTTCAGTTCCAGACCGACGACGAAGAAGAAGATCGCCAACAGTCCGTCGGCCGCCCATGCCCCCAGCGAGAGATCGAGGTGCAGACCGAGAGCGTCTGTGCCGACACGAAACTGGGTCAGCGCGTGATAGGACGCCGACCACGGTGAGTTGGCCCAGATGAGTGCGATCGCGGCGGCTGCCAGAAGAATCGCACCGCCGACGGTCTCCCTGCCGAAGATATCGATGACGCGGCGCGTTTCCGACCATGATCCGCGGGTGAAAAGTCTCTCGGGCATCGTGACATCCACCCTAGTGGCGCACGTCAGGCTCAGCGCGTCAGTAGCGCGAAGCACTCCACGTGATGGGTGAGCGGAAACGCATCGAAGACCCGGATGGATGCCACCGTGTAGCCGTGACGCCGATAGAGGCCGATGTCGCGGGCGAACGCTGCGGCTTCACAGCCGATGTGGATGACCGCCGGCACTCCCCCGCCGGCGAGCAGTTCGATGACGTCTGCACCCGCGCCTGACCGCGGCGGATCGAGCACGGCGATGTCCGCCGCACCCTCGGCGCGTTGAAGGAACAACCGAACGGAGTCACCGACGACCCGCACCTCGGGAAGGTCTGCGAGAGCCACGCGTGCGGCTGCCGATGCGGTGCGCGCCGTGTCGACCGTCACGATTTCGGTCTGCTCCCCGAGCGCTCCGGCCAGTGCGGCGGCGAAGAGACCCGCTCCCCCGTAGAGATCCCAGGCCACCCCGGCGCCGGGCGCCATCGACGCCGCCCACTCGGCAACCAGGGCGCTGTAGAACGCGGGCGCCTCGCGATGGGACTGCCAGAAGGAGGTGAGCGGAAGCCTCCACTGGCGTCCGCCGACTCGCTGGACTGCCTCACGCGGCCCCTCCACGGTGGCGACGCCGCGCCGTCGCCGGGCTGTCGTGGCGACATGACGCACACCGTCGTCGTCGAGGACGACGTGGACGTGATTGGCTCCCGCCCAGCGCGCCTTGTCGAGTCCGTCGACCAAACCGGGAACCAACTGCCCGCAGTGCAGATCACCCACAAGCTCGTCACTGTGAAACCGATGGAAGCCCGCCCGCCCGCCGGGGCCGACGGCCAGGCGCACCCGGGTGCGCCAGCCCCGGGCCTCACCGGCCCCGACCGGTTCGGCCGCACCGGACCACTCGTAGCCGCCCAGCCGGGCCAGCTGATTGGCGACCACCTCGCCCTTGAGCGATCGCAGCGCCCGCGGCTGGGCGAACGCCAGATCGCAGCAACCCGATCCGTCCGGTCCGGAGATCGGGCACAGCGGCTCGATACGGTCCGCCGACGCTTCGAGCACCTCCACGGCGTCGGCGTGCCAGTACGAGCCGCGTTGCGCGCTCACCCGGATACGCACGGTCTCCCCCGGCAGTGCGTACCGCACGAAGATCACCCGGCCGTCGTGGCGGGCCACACAGCTGCCGCCGTTGGCCGCCGGACCGGTGGTCACCACCAGATCTGCCGGACCGTCCGGACCGGCCTCGGCCGTCATCTGCCGGTTCGACCGAAGCCGCGCCGCACGTCACCGGGGGCGCCCTGCGCCTCGAGTTGCCGGACACGGGCAGAGGACTCCAGCTGCCAGGGCACCGACGTCATCATGACGTTGGGCATGAACAGCAGTCGGGCCTTGATGCGCAGCGCCGTCTGGTTGTGCAGCAGGCTCTCCCACCAGTGGCCCACCACGTACTCGGGGACGAACACCGTCACGACCGTGCGCGGCGCCTCCCTGGTGATTTCGCGCACGTATTTCAGAACCGGACCGGTCACCTCTCGGTACGGCGAGGCAAGCGCTTTGAGCGAGACGTCGATATCGCTCTGCTCCCACTCCGCCTTGAGTTTCTCGGTGTCGCCGTCCTGCACGTCGACGGTGACGGCCTCCAGTTCGTCGGGATTGGTGGCCTTGGCGTACGCCAGTGCACGCAGCGTCGGCAATTGCATGTTGGAGACCAGGACGATCGCGTGGTTGCGGCTCGGCTTGATGATCGAACCCCAGTCTTCGGCATTGGGTGTCAGCTCGCGGGTGACCGCCGCGTAATGGCGGTTGATCGCCTTCATGACGACGAACAGCAGCGTCATCGCGACGATAGCGATCCACGCCCCGGCCAGGAACTTGGTCACCAGCACCACGATCAGCACCGTGCCGGTGGAGATGAAGCCGATGGTGTTGATGACCCGGGACCGCATCATCCGGCGCCGCTCGGCCGGGTCGTCCTCGGTGCGCAGGTGCCGGTTCCAGTGCCGCACCATGCCGATCTGGCTGAGGGTGAACGACACGAAGACGCCCACGATGTAGAGCTGAATCAGGGCGGTCACCTCGGCCCGGAACGCCACGATGAAGGCGATGGCCGCCAGCGCCAGGAAGACGATGCCGTTGGAGTAGGCCAGCCGGTCACCGCGGGTGTGCAGCTGCCGCGGCAGGAAACGGTCATCGGCGAGGATCGAGCCCAGGACCGGGAACCCGTTGAACGCGGTATTGGCGGCCAGCACGAGGATCAGGGCGGTGACCCCGGTGATCAGATACAGGCCGGGCGGGAAGTTGTGGAAGACGGTCCCGGCAAGCTGCGCGATCAACGTCTTCTGGTGGTAGTCCGCCGGTGCGCCGATGAGCTGCTCAGCGGGGCGCTCGGCGATCTTCACCCCGATGTCGACCGACAGCGCGATGATGCCCAGCAGAAGCGCGACGGCGATGCTGCCCAGCATCAGCAGCGTGGTGGCCGCATTGCGGGACTTGGGTTTGCGAAACGCCGGCACACCGTTGCTGATGGCCTCCACACCGGTCAGCGCCGCGCAGCCCGAGGAGAACGCCCGGGCGACCAGGAACACCAACGCCAGCCCCATCACGTCGCCGTGCTCGGAGGTCAATTCGAAGCGCGCCGACTCGGCTTGCAAATGATCGCCGAGCACATGGATCTGAAACAGCCCCCAGATCAGCATGATGAACATGCCGACGATGAACGCATAGGTGGGGATGGCGAAGGCGGTGCCTGATTCGCGGATGCCGCGCAGGTTGATGGCGGTCAGAATGATGATGGCGGTGACGGCGAAGGCGACCTTGTGCTCGGCGATGAGCGGCACCGCCGAGCCGATGTTGGACATGGCCGAGGCCATCGACACCGCGACGGTGAGCACGTAATCGACCAGCAGTGCGCTTGCCACCGTGAGCCCTGCGGTGGGCCCGAGGTTGGTGGTGACCACCTCGTAGTCGCCCCCACCGGAGGGGTAGGCGTGCACGTTCTGTCGGTAGGACGCCACCACGATGAGCATGACGAAGGCCACCGCCACACCGATCCACGGCGCCAACGCGTACGCGGACAGGCCCGCCACCGAGAGGACCAGGAAGATCTCCTCGGGGGCGTAGGCGACCGAGGACATCGCGTCCGAGGCGAACACCGGCAGGGCGATCCGCTTGGGCAGCAGGGTGTGTGCCAGCTTGTCGGATCGGAAGGGTTGCCCGATCAGCACCCGGCGCAGGCCGGTAGAAAGCTTGGACACGGTAGCCAAGGGTAAGCCCTGTTACGAAAAGCGGTAGCGTTCCCCTGCGGCCCGACCGGGTTGCGGAGGCCTTCCAACGCGAAGCCGAGAGGACTTCAGGTGCGGGTTGTGGTGATGGGATGCGGGCGCGTCGGCGCCTCGCTGGCCGATGCGCTGTCCCGACTGGGCCATGAGGTGGCGATCATCGATCGCGACCCGGCGGCGTTCAACCGGCTCTCGCCGGAGTTCTCCGGCGAACAGGTGCTGGGTATGGGATTCGACCGGGATGTGTTGCTGCGCTCCGGCATTGAGCGCGCGGATGCCTTCGCCGCGGTGTCCTCCGGAGACAACTCGAACATCATCTCCGCGCGGGTGGCCCGCGAGACCTTCGGAGTCAAGCGGGTGGTCGCCCGCATCTACGACGCCAAGCGCGCCGCGGTGTACGAGCGCCTGGGCATCCCCACCGTGGCGACCGTCCCGTGGACGACAGACCGGCTGCTGAACACGCTGGTCCGCGAGGCGGAGACCACGGCGTGGCGGGACCCCACCGGGACGGTCGCCGTTGCCGAACTGGACCTCAACGAGGGCTGGGTCGGCTGCCGGGTTACCGCGTTCGAGGAGGCCATCGGTGCCCGGGTGGCGTTCCTCCTCCGGTTCGGCGCGGGCGTGCTGCCGGATCCCAAGACCGTCATACAGGCCGGCGACCAGGTCTACGTGGCGGCGGTGTCGGGACGCGCCGGCGAGGCACTGGCGATCGCGGCGCTGCCGCCGGGAGACGAGGTCGATCAGTGAGCGCGAAACTGAAGGTCGCGATCGCCGGCGCCGGCGCGGTGGGCCGTTCGATCGCCAAGGAACTGGTGGAGAACTCCTACGACGTGACGCTGATCGAGCGCAACGTCGACCACTACGACACCGATTCGATCCCGGGTGCGCACTGGCAACTCGGCGACGCGTGTGAGCTGAGCCTGCTCGAGACGATGCATCTTGAGAATTTCGATGTGGTGGTCGCCGCGACGGGCGATGACAAGGCCAACGTTGTGCTTTCGCTGTTGGCCAAGACCGAGTTCGCCGTCCAGCGGGTGGTGGCCCGGGTCAACGATCCCCGAAACGAGTGGCTCTTCGACAGCGCCTGGGGCGTCGACGTCGCGGTGTCCACGCCGCGGATGCTGGCCTCGGTGGTCGAGGAGGCCTTCGCCGTGGGCGACGTGATCCGGCTGATGGAGTTCCGCAAGGGCAACGCCAACCTGGTCGAGATCACCCTCCCCGACGACACGCCCTGGGGCGGGCGCCCGGTGCGCAAGCTCACACTGCCGCGCGACTCCGCTCTGGTGACCATTCTGCGTGGACAGCGCGTGATCGTGCCGAAAGCCGATGAGCCCCTCGAGGGCGGCGACGAGTTGCTCTTCGTGGCCAACCCCGCCGTCGAGGATCAGCTGCGCACCCTGATGCTGCAGGGTGAGTTGTAGCCGAACCGGGCCTGCAAGGGTCCGGAAGGGTCCCGGAAAGGGTCCCGGAAGGAGACTAGGCCGCCCCGTGGGCGGCGTGCGCGGCGTGCATCGCGCGCTGTGCGGTCCGAATGGCCAGATAGGTCACCAGCGCCCCGACGGCCGCCAGCGGCCATCCCATCGCGATGCGGGCCACACCGAGCCAGCCGGTCTCGTCGGCGTCGTAGAGGTGGTGCTGAACGACGAAGCGCGCCGCGAACACCACCACCCAGGTCAGCGTGGCCAGGTCGAATGCGAGCACCGCACGTCGTGACTGACGCCAGCCGCGGTCATGGCCGTTGACCCAGCTCCACACGTAGCCGACGACCGGCCGGCGCGCCAGGATGGAGAGCGTGAACACCACCGCCCAGATCAACGACGTCCAGATGCCCAGAAGGAAGTAGCCCTTCGATGCTCCGACCAGCCAGGCGATCAGTGCGCTGATGCCGACGCCGATGAACCCGGCCACGGCGGGCTGCACGGAGTCCTTGCGGATCAACCGCCAGAGCAGGATGACCGCCGCCACGGCGAGGGCCGCCAGCAGCGCCGGCATCAGTCCGAACGCGGTGTTCACCGGAACCAGAACGGCCACCGGCAGCGCGGAGTAGATCAGACCGCTGACGCCACCCATCTGGGCGAGTAGCGCCTGCCCGGGCGTCGGTTTGTCGGCAGGGCTCAACGCTGGATCTCGTAATGCGGGTTGTAGATCGCCTTGCGGCCGTTGTCGAGGACGCCCAGCCGGCCGTGCACTCGAAGCGTGCGGCCGCAGGCGATTCCCGGGATGCGTCGCTGGCCCAGCCACACCAGGGTGACAGTGTCGGTGCCGTCGAAGAGCTCCGCGCGGATCCCGCCGGCACAACCGCGGGCATTGGTCTCCACGCTGCGCAACTCCCCGACCATGGTCACCTCTTGGCCGCGCTGGCAGTCGACGGCGCGCTGCGCCCCCGTGGTCTGCGCCTCTCCGCTGAGTTCCGCGGCGTCACGTTGTTCTGGACTCTCGGTCAGCCGTCTGGCCAGACGGCGCACGAACCCCTCGGCCGTAGCCATGGGTCACTCCTCGGTTCGGACGTCGTGGCACCTTCTGGAGTGCCGTTGCCACCCGCCACCGTAGACCGTGCGGCCCCACGGCGCCACGACGCCACGGCGCCACGACGGGTTGGGAACCATGGGGCACGATCAGGGCGTGGGTGTGGACCTGAGCACGGTGGTCACCGTGCTGTTGCCCGGCACCGGCTCCGACGACCTCTACGTCCGGCGGGTGTTCGGGGCGGCGTTTGCCGAGGCCGGGGCGGTGCTGGTGACCCCCGAGCCCGACCCGCGCCGGCTGATCGCCGGCTACCTCGACGCGCTCGACGACGCCGCACGCCACGGCCCGATTGCGGTGGGCGGGGTCTCGCTGGGAGCCGCCGTCGCCGCGCGCTGGGCGTGTGAGCATCAGCACGCCGCGGTCGCGGTGCTGGCAGCGCTGCCCGCCTGGATCGGCGAGCCGGCCGATGCACCGGCCGCGCTGTCGGCCCGCCACACCGCCGCGCAGTTACGCCGCCACGGCCTGCAGGAGGTGACCGCGGCGATGCAGTCCTCCAGTCCGGCCTGGCTCTCGCGCGAGCTGAGCCGCTCTTGGCGGCGCCAGTGGCCGCATCTGCCGGCGGCGATGGAGGAGGCCGCCGGCTACCGCTCGCCGACGCCGGCCGAACTCGCAGGCCTGCGCGTGCCGATGGGAGTCGTGGGCGCACCCGACGATCCGATCCATCCGATCGAGGTCGCCCGTCTGTGGGCGGGGGCCGCACCGCGGACAGCCTTGCGCACCGTCACCCTCGAACAGTTCGGGCCGCAGCCGCAGCGACTCGGCGCCGCCTGCCTGGCGGCGCTGGACTCAGCGCACTGAGCCGGCTATCCCGATGCCGCGCCCTCGCCGGGCTCTTCGGGAGAGACCGGCGGCTGTTGTGTGGGTGGCTGCGGAGTCAAAGGCTGCGGAGTCAGTGGCTGCGGAGTCAGTGGCTGCGGCATCGGTGGCTGCTGGAACTGCTGCTGGGCCACCTGCCGCTGGGCCAGCATGGCCTGTTGCGCGGCCAGCATCGCCTGCTGCGCCTGTTGGGCCTGTTGGGTGGCGGCGGCCTGCAGTTGGGCTGCCAGTTCGGGAGGAAGCTGAACCGGAAGCGGAGTGCGGGCCGGCATCGGGGTGTCTCCGCGACGAATCACCGTGTCCTCCAAGGCTTCCCGCGCCTCGGCAACAAGCGCCTCCATGGACTCCTGAGCCCCGTTCACCACGCAGCGGATCATCCAGCGGTAGCCGTCGACACCGATGAAGCGCACCACGCCGGCTCCCGTACCGACCACCTCGCGACCCCAGGGGCCGTCCTGGATGGAGACAGCGGCGCTGTCGTTGCGCAGCGCGTCGGCGAGTTCGCTGGCCACCTCGCGCCACAACCCGGGTGACTTCGGCGCCGCGTACGCCGCGATGGTGAACCGCCCGTTCGGCGTGACGACCCAGATCGCACTCGGCACCCCGGTCGGGTTGAGTTCGACCTGGACCTGTCCGCCCGGCGGCATCGGGATGAGCACGGACCCGAGATCCAGGCGGGCGACGAGCGCCTCCTCGGGATCGTCGAAGTCCTCGATGTCGAACGGGCCGTCCGGGCGATCCTGCTCCGGTTCGGATCCGTAGACCGCGGCTGCGGACACCGCCTTGGGCTCGTCAGTGGATTCCTCAGTCGCGGTCTGCTCGGATTTACGTCTGCCGAATGCCATCACAAGCTCGCATGTCCGCCGGAGGAACCGTGGCCACCGTGACCACGGGTGGTGTCATCGAGTCCGGCTTCATCGAATGAGGAGACTTCGACGAATTCAGGCAACTCGACCTGTTGGATCACCAGCTGAGCGATCCGATCACCGCGCTTGATGGTGATGGGCTCCTCCGGATCGAGATTGATCAGCGCCACCTTGATCTCACCGCGATAGCCGGCGTCGATGGTGCCGGGGCTGTTGACGATGGAAAGTCCAACGCGCGCAGCCAAACCGGAACGCGGATGGACCAGCCCGACCATGCCGTACGGGATGGCGACGGCGATACCGGTGGCGACCAGTGCCCGATGTCCCGGTGCAAGTTCGACATCCTCGGCGCTGTACAGATCGACCCCCGCATCGCCGTCGTGCGCGCGGTCGGGCATCGGGAGATCGCGGTCCAGGCGAACCACCGCGAGACTGGTCGGCACGTTGGGAGAGACTACCCTTGGCCGCGTGCCCGACTCGCGCGTGACCTCGCAAACCATGCGATACCGGGAACGCTTATGGGTGCCGTGGTGGTGGTGGCTGGTGGCCGCGGTGCCGGCCGGCATCTTCGGCGCAGAAGTCAACATGGGTGTGCGGAATCTGCCCACCTGGCTGCCCTTCCTGGTGCTGGCCATCGCCGCGGCGGGCGTACTGCTGTGGCTCAGCCGCTACGAGGTGCGGGTGGTGGAGGACCAGGCTGGTGTCGAACTGTGGGCGGGCGAGGCGCACCTGCCGGCGTCGGTGGTAACCCGATCGGCCCCCATTGCCACCAGTGCGAAGTCCGCCGCCCTGGGCAGGCAGTTGGACCCGGCCGCGTTCGTCGTGCACCGGGCCTGGGTGGGGCCCATGGCGCTGGTCGTTCTCGACGACCCCGACGACCCGACGCCCTACTGGCTGCTGAGCACCCGCAGACCGGAGAAGCTGATCTCGGCCCTGCGGAGCTGAAACTTTCAGGCGGCGCAATCAGTGCAGATCATCCGGCCGCCCTTCTCACTGGCGAGCCGGCTGCGGTGATGGACGAGAAAGCAACTGGAGCAGGTGAATTCGTCGGCCTGCTTCGGTATGACACGCACGGACAGCTCTTCACCCGAGAGGTCGGCACCGGGCAGTTCGAAGTTCTCCGCGGATTCTGATTCGTCGACGTCGACGACAGCCGACTGAGCCTCGTTGCGGCGCGCGGTGAGCTCCTCGAGGGAGTCCTCGGACACGTCGTCGGTCTCGGTGCGCCGTGGGGCGTCGTAATCCGTGGCCATCGCCGGTCTCCCTCATCGCTTTATCCCTCATCAACCTCAGCAGAGGTTTGTAACACCGCAGAACGCCTGCGCCAAATGATTCCTGCCGTGCGCAGCGGCAATTCGGCTGTGATTTAGCTCACACTGACTCTACTGCGCCCCGGCGACCATAACCCCCGGGGCAATTACAGTGCTGGGGTGGTCGCTTCCATCACCGAGGGCTCCGCCTACGACAAGAACGGCCAGCCGTTCCGGCGGCGCAATTACCGTCCCGGCATCATCGCCGCCGGGGTGCTCGCCGCGGTCACCGCGATCGTCTGGGCCTTCGTCCTGTCCCGGCCGGTGCAGATCGGCGAAGCCGCCGCCTGCAACGCTCCCCCAGCCCCGACCGACGCCGGCGCACCCCGGCTCGGCGACCGGGTATCGGGCTCATCGTTGATCGACGTCGCGCCCGCGAAACTGGCCGAGACCAAGATTCGCGTGCTCAACGCCAGCGGCCAGGGCGGACAGGCCGGCGAGGTGGCCGGCACGCTGCGTGATCTCGGGTTCGCCGCGCCGACCGCCGCCAACGACCCGATTTACGCCGGGAGCCAGCTCAACTGCCAGGGGCAGATCAGGTTCGGCGAGGGCGGCAAGGCCGGGGCGGCCGCCGCCTGGTTGGTGGCGCCGTGCGTGGAGTTGTATCGCGACGACCGCAAGGACGACTCGGTGGACCTCGTGATCGGCACCGATTTCACCTCCCTGTCCAACAGCGACGACATCGCCGCGGTGCTCTCCGGTCTGCGGCCCGGAGCCACCGAGCCCGCCGACTCCGCGTTGCTCACCAAAATCCACAACGGCACGTGCTGAGACGGCATCCGCGCGGCGTCAGCTGAAACGACGCAGGGCTTCTCCCAGCTGTTCGGAAACGCCCGGCGCCGCGGCCACCAGCAGACCGTCTGGCGAGTCGGGCAGGGTGAGGATCGCGCCGGCTTCGGCTGCGATGAGCGCACCGGCCGCCCAGTCCCACACATTGAGACCGTGTTCGTAATGCGCATCGAGTCGCCCCGCGGCGACCCAGCACAGATCAAGCGCCGCCGCCCCCATTCGCCGAACGTCGCGAACCAACGGAAGCAGCTGCGCCAATAACGCCGCCTGGACCGCGCGCCGCGCCGGCTGGTAACCGAAGCCGGTGCTCACCAGAGCCATTGACAACTCGGAGACCTCGTTGCACCGCAGTGCGCGTCGCTGCTCGCCATCGGTGACCGTCGCCCCCCTGCCGATGGCTGCAGAGTAGATCTCACCACTGCAGACGTCGGCGACCGCGCCGGCGATCGACCGGCCATCCACCTGCGCGGCCAGAGACACCACGTAGGCGGGTATCCCGTAGAGGAAATTGACGGTGCCGTCGATGGGATCCACGACCCAGCGCACGGCACCCGGTTCTGCAGCGCCGCCGCCCTGCTCCTCGCCGAGGATCGCCTCACCGGGTCGCAGCACCGCCAGACGCTCGCGCACCAACCTTTCGGTCTCGGTGTCGGCCATCGTCACGGGGTCGGTTCGCGTGGTCTTGGACCGCACCCCACCGGCCGTCGCGAGGACTTCCGGACGGCGGCGGCGCACGAAATCGCCAGCCTCGGTGACGACGAGTTCGGCGACCTCCCGGAGATCGTCGGCCTTGGTTTCGTCCACGCCTGATATCGCAGCACAATCAGCAGTTCGCGGTGGCGGTGACCCACTATGGTGGGCAACCATGACAGCCAGCATCACCGGTCAGGCCCTCGGCGTCGACGTCGGCGGCAGCGGGGTCAAGGGCGCCATCGTGGATCTCGAGACCGGGAAACTCATCGGCGAGCGACTGCGCCTGGAGACGCCGCAGCCCGCCACACCCGAGGCGGTCACGCGCACCGTGGCCGAGGTGGTCCGGCACTTCGACTGGACGGGCCCACTGGGGGTCACCTACCCCGGCGTGGTGGTCGACGGGGTGGTGCAGACCGCCGCCAACGTCGATAAGTCATGGATCGGTGCCAATGTGGCCCAGGCGTACAGCAAGGCGCTCGGCGGACGTACGGTGACGGTTCTCAACGACGCGGACGCGGCCGGACTGGCCGAGCAGCGATACGGGGCGGGCCGCAACCACAACGGCGTCGTGGTCCTGCTGACCTTCGGCACCGGGATCGGATCGGCGGTCATCCACCACGGGACGCTCCTGCCGAACACCGAATTCGGGCACATCGAGGTCGGGGGTAAGGAGGCCGAGCACCGGGCCGCCTCATCGGTCAAGGAGCGCAAGGAGTGGAACTACCAGCGGTGGACCGAAGAGGTCACCAAGGTGCTGGTGGCCATCGAGAACGCGATCTGGCCTGAGTTGTTCATCGTCGGTGGCGGAATCAGCAAGAAAGCCGACCGCTGGATCCCGATGCTGCGGAACCGGACCCCCGTGGTAGCGGCGGAGTTGCTCAATACGGCCGGGATCGTCGGGGCCGCCATGGCTGCGGCCGACGCTGCTCAGCGGACTCCCGGCCGGTAGTTACAATGGTGGGCGGCGGGCATCACGCCGACATCTTCCATAGCCGACTTCTCGGTGAGGTACGCCTGCGCTGTGAGCAGCGCACGAGTCAATGATTGAAAGGGTGTACGTGCCAGCGACCAAGGCAAAGCCGGTGAAGCGCACCGTTGCGGCCAGAAAAGCACCCGCTAAGAAGGCAACCGCCGCCAAGAAGCCGGCCGGAGTCAAGAAGGCGGCTCCCGCCCGCAAGCCCGCTGCCGCCAAGAAGACGGTGGCCGCCAAGCGGACGGCGGCGGCGAAGAAGGCCCCTGCCAAGAAAACCGCAGCCGCCGGAAAAGCGGTGAAGAAAACCGCACCCCCCAAGAAAACGCCCAAAAAAGCACCACTCGCTAAAAAACCCTTCAAAAAAACACCACCCCCAAAAAAAGACATATATACAACAAAACTCAACACAAAAATCTATGTAGAAAAAGAACAGACCACAGACTG